>DATHQJ010000263.1:0-41220 GCA_035482825.1 Binatus sp. (SeqCode)
CGCGCGTTGGGCAGCCCTGTAAGGTAGTCGGTGGTGGCGGAATTTTCCGCCTGCTGGTACTTGAGCGCGTTCTCGATCGACAGCGCCATCTTGCCGCTGACCGCCAGCAGGATGCGCAGGTGATCGGTGGCGAAGGCGTCGCGCTCACTGCGATAGAGCGCCAGCACGCCGATCACGCCAGAGACGCCCTCCAGCGGCACTGCCAAAGCCGAGCGCAAGGTACTGAACTTCGACGGATCGTTCAGGTATCCCGGTTCCACCGACGGGTTGCCATTGATGATCGGCTTCCGGTTGTGGGCCACCCAGCCAGAAAGTCCCTGCCCGACGGGGATACGCAACGACGAGAATAGCCGGTAGTTGTCTCCGTTCACATATTCGGCGACCAGTTCATCTTCGCGCCTGATGTAGATGGCGATGGCATCGTAGGGCACCATGGGCTTGAGTTTCACGGAGAACACGGAGAGGGTCTCGGTCAAACTGAGCGACGCGCCCAGATCCTGGCTCAGTTCGAACAACGATTGCGCTTCCTGCCGGGCCGCCGCAATGGAAGACAAGAAGGTGGTCTCGCGGCCGGCGTAATCCTGCACCGTGGCATTCTCGAAACCGGCCGCCGGCTCCAGACCGCGCTCGATTTTGATGGAGGTGGAGAGCGGCCCGCTGGGATCCTGCGCCGACTTGGCGACCGCCAGCCGCTCCAGGTGCTGATAGCGCTTTTGCAGAACGTCGACCACTTTCGGATCGAACGATTTGCCCGACTCCGCCGCCAGTTTCTGCATTACATCGCGTAGCGGCAAGGCTCGCCGGTATTGGCGATCCGACGCAAGGGCGTCCAGATAGTCGACCGCCGAAAGTATGCGCGCTCCGATGGGAATTTCCGCACCCTTCAATCCCATCGGGTAGCCCGAGCCGTCCCACTTTTCGTGGTGGGCGCGCACGATGGGCACCACCGGATAGGGGAAGCGCACGCGCTCCAGAATCTCGGCGCCGACCAGGGTATGAATCTTCATCTTCTCGAATTCTTCCGGGGTCAGCCGCCCGGGCTTCGAGATGATGTGTTCGGGCACCGCGAGTTTGCCAATGTCATGCAGGAGCGCGGCGGCGTGCAGTGCCTCCAGTTCCGGCCCCTTCACTCCCAGTTCTTTGGCCACTTCGATGGCGTAGACGCGGACTCTCTGCAGGTGCTCGTGCGTGGTATGGTCCTTGGCTTCAATGGCCAGAGCCAGCGCCTCAATGGTCCGGAGATGCAGATTCGCCATTTCCTCGACGTGGCGTTTCTCGTCCTCCAGTTTGCCCAGGTAGAGTCGGTATGACCGGTAGATAACGTAAACCGCAGGCACCAGAAGCAACGAGGTTTCCCAGTTGAAAGTCTCGTTGAGCCAGGCCACCGCGCCTGCGATCCCGGCGCCCACCAGGTAATAAGGGAACGACCAGAAATAACAGTCGACCAATATCCGGATCAGCGGCCGCCGCTCAGTCAACGAAATCACGGTCGCGATGGAGCCTGCATTGGCGATGAAGTAGACCGTCGCCGCCACACCCAGCAAGACCGGGCGGCTGGGCACTATTGTGTTGGCCAGCGGCAGGTGATACACCACGTAGGCCAGCGCCGTCGAGAGGGAACCAGCGCATACGTTGAAGGTAAGCTGAATTGCCTTGGGCCGCTCCGGATAGAGACACTGCGCCAGCATCGAGATCGCGCCCAGAATCAGCGTTTCCGTGAAGCTGAGTTCCAGCACGCCGATCAGGATGAACAGGAAATTCACCGACAGCGTTCCCGTGATTCCCGGCAGACTTACCTTGAGCCTGGACGCCAGAATGGCGATGCCCAGATAACAAATGAACTCGGCAATATTCTTACTGCTCTGGTGGATTCCGCCGTAGATCAGCGTCGCCAGTCCGGCGCTCACGATGAGCGTGATGAACAACTTGGCGGGCAGAGACATGCCTCTCCACGAATGCGAGTGAGAAGGCAGACCTCGGGCAATGCCGATGGCACCAGTCATAGGGGTGAGCACACCGCGGCCGGAAGGGAACCCAGCCACTCTCATGAATACCATCTAACGCGTTTAGAAACAACGATTTGGGAGATTTCCGCGAAACTTCAGTAACCGTTTTCGGAAACTGTCGGAGGTTGACAAACATGGGATCATGGGTGGCGGCGGAGGGGAATCGAATGGGCAAATACTTGAGCAGGATTCGTTTCTTGCGGCGATGGGTGGCCCTGGGCTTTGTGGGGCTTTTCCTGGGACTGCCCTTGCACGGAGAACCCATTTCCCTTCAAGCACTTGTAACGCCTTCAACGGTCATCCAGAAAGACGGCCATACCGTGACGTTTGCGGTGCATGGCTTTATCGAGTTCGAGTCGCTGGCGCAGCTGTTTCCTTACATTGATTCGCAGACCCGGCGTTGGAAAGGGAGCGCCGACCTTAGCGATGGCGCCCGCCAGAACCTGGGCCGCGATCTGCTACGTCGTGGCATTGAGAGTCGCGTGATCTCCATGGCCGACGAACGCCCGCTGGAGACCCTGATCACGCATACTCGCGAAGAACTTCAGCACGCTTTGTCGCGAGTGAAGGAACCAATGCCGCCGGGCTATGCCGACGAGTTTCTCGCGGTGCAGGAGAAGTGGAAGCACTCTTTGAATTGTTGGAGCGCGGCTCCGTCGATTGCGGCGCGTGTGCTCTCGAACTGGTATCCGATCGAAGAGGGCATCGTCCTGTATGGTGCGACCTACGATTCAACGGAACATTTCTGGCAGAGCGTGAAATATCACCCGGATGTGACGGTGGACGATCTCCACGCGTTGCTGAAAGTGATGCAGACGAAGGATTGGGCGGAGTGGCTCAAGCGGCTCGACGATGATCCGAAAATTTATCTGCCGAATGCGTATGCGGTGGAGTTCCTGCGGCACAACCTGGCGTCGCAGCGGCTGCGCTGGTTTGGCGAAGAACTCGAGCGCCATGGAGTGCGGGCGAACCATCGCGTTCGCATGATCCAGCAGCGCGGGGAAAAACCATTCCGCTTCAGCGGGTTCGAGGAAAAAGTATTGTGGGGCGACTTGGCGGATGTGTTTCATCTGGTCTATATTCTCTCCCCACCCGACGATCCCATTCGAAAGACGCTGGAATCGCAGCACTTTGATGGCATCTATCTGGGTACGCGGAAGATGGGATTCATCAGCGAAGAATTCCGTTCGCTGATGTTGGAAATCTGGAAGGTGAAATTTCTTCAGCTGCCGCGGTTCGGCGAGGTGATCCGTTCGATCCCGATGGAGATCCGGCTGTCACATTTTCTGAATGACGGTGATTCGCCGGATATCCCGATTCCGGTTTACGTGGAGTATTTGAATCAGATTCGGGAGATGGCGCGGGCGAACGGGCGCTGAAGCGCCGCTCTTCCCCGCGTTGTAAAGGCATGATGCTGTCCTCTGTGTTCCCCTGTGTCCTCTGTGGTTAAAGCCTTTGATCCTAACCACGGAGGACACAGGGGAACACAGAGGTCAACCGGAAGAACAAAACGCAAAGAGCGCGCCGTGCACCGCTAGACCGAGTGCGACACATCTTCTTCAGCTGCATCGTGATCCGAATTGCTGGCCGAGACCGGCGCCGAACCCTTTCCCCGACGCATGGCGACGATGCCAGTCCTCACCATCTCCAGCACGCCGTAGGGCCGCAGCACTTCGAGAAGCCCGTCGATTTTGTCCTCCCCGCCGGTTATCTCCATGGTCAGCGAGTCGGTTGCAACATCAACCACGCGCGCCCGGAACACGCCCGCTAGTTCAAGCACGTGCGACCGTGCCTCATGGGTGGCCGCGACTTTGATCATCGCCAGATCGCGCACGATCGCAGGCTCGTTGGTGATGTTCTCCACCAGCAGCACATTGACGAGTTTGTAAAGATTGGCCTCAATGCGGCGGGCCTGGTCGTGATCCGCCTCGGCCGTGATGGTCATGCGCGAGACGTCGGGCTTCTCGGTGCGGCCAACCGTCAGCGAATCGATATTGAACGCGCGCCGCCGAAACAACGAGGCCACGCGGGTCAGCACGCCCGGCTTGTTTTCCACGTACACCACGAAAGTGTTCAGCATGTTTTCTCTTATTCCGTTAGACCTGTCTCCCGCCAACGAGAAACCGCGTTCACCTGGGAAATAGAAAAGCGAAATCGGGCGGCACCTACCCCATGCCGCTCCCCGCTGTTCTCAAAAGTACCGACCAGTTTCACCTTGGCCTCTCGACCGTGTTTGAGGATCGCCCTCAGCTTCTTCCCATTCGCCATGGACTCCCATGAGTCAGGCAGTATCGCTTGCGTGGTGACGTTGTAACCTTCCCTTGGCACACACGCTTCTCCATAGAGAGAGAGTACCTGCTCACTCGGCGATAGGATTACCTCGACCGACAGAACCTTTCCGTTGTAGACGGTAGGCGACGTAACCACGTCGCAGTAGTTCACACTCATTGGCTCTGCACCGGTCTGGCCCATCGCGCGCCCCACTAAGACAACTGCCAGAACGATGATGACGTTCAGGCAAGCCTTTCGCATCTCACCGTACATCGGATGGTCGTTGGCTCTATTCACCATCTCTATTCATCCTCATTCATCCTCGGCAGTCTCGACGATCTTGCTGGGCCGTCGAATCATTTCGTGCAGCGACGCCCCTGCCGCCACCATGGGATACACCGTGTCCTCTTGTTCCACGCGGAAGTTGATCAGCACTGGCCCGTCATGATCCCGCGCCGCCCGCACGGACGGCACTACCTGCGAACGCTCCGTAACCGTCATGCTGCGAATGCCGTACGCTTCGCCGAGCTTCGCGAAATCCGGATTCAGCAGCGGGGTTGCGGCATAGTTGCGCTCGTAGAAAAATTCCTGCCACTGCCGCACCATGCCGAGAAAACCGTTGTTGATGATGGCAATGTTCACTTTCAGATTTTCCTGCACAATGGTCGCCAGTTCGCACAGTGTCATCTGAAAGCCGCCGTCGCCGACCACCACCCAAACTTCGGCTTCCGGCCGCGCCACCTTGGCGCCAATCGCCGCAGGCAAGGCAAAACCCATCGTACCCAACCCCCCGGAAGTGATCAGGCTGCGCGGCTTCTCGTGCTTGTAATATTGCGCTTCCCACATCTGGTGCTGGCCCACGTCAGTGACGACCACAGTTTCGTGGTCGCGGGTCTCGCGCCACAGATCGTTGATCACGTGCGCGGCATAAAGGTGCCCGCTATCGGGCAGGTTCTGGATGTCGCGCACCGCGGCATCGCCTTTCAGTTTGTCGATGGAGTCGAGCCACTCGCTGCGGTCAATGGTTTCGATCTTGGGCAATAACTCATGCAGCACTTCCCGCAAATCGCCCACGAGAGGAACATCCACCTTGACGTTCTTGTTGATCTCCGCGGGATCGATTTCGATGTGAATCTTCTTTGCGTTGGACGCGTAAGTTTTCAGATTTCCGGTCACGCGATCATCGAACCGCATACCGAAAGCCAGAAGTAGATCCGCTTCTTGAATTGTGTGATTCACCCACGCCTCGCCGTGCATTCCCATCATGCCCAGATTGAGCGGATGAGACGCCGGGAACGCGCCCAGTCCGAGCAGCGTGAGCGCCACAGGAATGCCAGCCTTTTCGGCAAACTCGCGCACTTCCGCCATGGCTCCGGAAATGATGATGCCATGGCCCGCGAGAATCACGGGCCGCTTCGAGTTGTGAATTAATTCGAGCGCCTGTTCATATTCTTTCAATTCCGGCGACAGATCGGGACGGTATCCCGGCAGTTGCGGCTTGGCCGCTTCCCAGTCGAACTCGCAGGTCGTCTGTTGCGCGTCCTTGGTGATGTCGATCAGCACCGGCCCCGGCCGCCCGGAACGCGCCACATAAAACGCCTCGCGAACCGTGCGCGCCACTTCGCTGGCATGCGTCACTAGATAATTGTGTTTGGTGATCGGAAGCGTGACACCGGTGATGTCGGTTTCCTGAAACGCGTCGGACCCGATCAGCTTGCTACCCACCTGCCCCGTGATACACACGATCGGAGATGAATCGAGCATGGCCGTGGCAATTCCCGTGACCATGTTGGTCGCGCCCGGGCCCGAGGTTGCGACAGCAACGCCGACCTGTCCACTGGCGCGTGCGTAGCCGTCGGCCATGTGGGTCGCGCCCTGCTCGTGGCGAACCAGAATGTGATGAATCTTGCTGCCCTTCAGCGCGTCATACGCCGGCAGAATCGCGCCGCCCGGATAACCGAAGACCGTCTTGACGCCTTCGCGCTCCAGACACTCCCACAAGATGCTGGCGCCGGTCATGTTTGTCTTGTCCTTCATGCGACCCTTCCTGCTGCTGCTAATAAGCCAATCTAAAAAGCAAAACCCACCGGGCCAGCAACTGGCGGGGCGGGATTCATGAGCCTTTAGGATTTCCTGTTTCTCAGCTCGCTGTTTCCCTCCACACCGCGAAGGGAACAACGACCCGTCCCCCGCGGCTTGCAATGCGAATTCGATGGAGATAGCGGTGATTCATAGATTGCAGGAAATGGTATCGAAGCTCGCGCCTTGCCGCAAGTAGAAACGCAGGCTACAGCCGAATAAGCTGCTGCTCGGCATCCCGAGCGGCTTGCGCAACGTTTTCAGGCTTGCCGAGATCGCGCCAATAGTATTCGTCAGCCCGAAAGGCGAGGATTTTTTCGTTCTGGGCAGCAAGCCGCAGGTAGGTCGGAATGATGGAGAAAACACTGGTTTCGGTCATGAGCGCAAGCAGTCGCGGAGAAATCACATGCACGCCGGAAAATGCCAGCGCCTGCGTTTCCTTTGACGGCCGAGCGATTTCTGGCGCCTGCTCACGCCCACTGCGTCGCCCACAGAGTTGGTTCTGCTCATCGAACAGCAGGTAGCGCGAGGTCTCTCGCTCTTGCACCGCAAGCGTTGCGAGGGCTTGATTCTGGCGATGAAACAGCAGCATGCGGTGCAGATCGATGGTGCTGAGCACATCGACGTTGTGCACAAGAAATGGCTCGTCGGTGCGATGCGAATCTTCCTGAAAAAACCACGCCGCTTTCTTGAGTCCGCCGCCGGTGTCGAGCAAAACATCTTCGCGCGAGATTTCAACGCGCATTCCGAAGTCGTCGTTCTTCTTCAGATAATCGACCACCATGTCGGCAAAGTGATGTACGTTGACAATGACTTCGCGAATGCCAAACTCCCGCAGACGAGCCAGCGTGATCTCAAGCAGCGTGCGCCCGGCCACTTCCACCAGAGCTTTCGGGCGATCGTCGGTGAGCGGACGCAGGCGCATGCCCAGACCGGCGGCCAGAATCATCGCTTTCATTGAGCAGTCTTCTCGGCCGCAGCGCTCTCTGCCGCCATCCGCTCCAGTTCGCGATGCTGCAAAATCACTTCGACGGCAGTGCGCTCGCGCAAGCGTTTCGCCACCTGCTCGGCCAGGTACACCGAGCGATGCTGCCCGCCCGTGCATCCGAACGACACCATCAAGTGCTTGAATCCGCGGCGCTGATAGCTATGCACGCTGGCATCCACCAGCGACATCACGCTGGCCAGAAACTGATGCACACTTTCCTGTTGATTGAGGTAGTCGATGACCGGCGCATCTCTGCCGGTGAGCAGCTTGAAGCGCTCTTCGCGTCCAGGGTTCGGCAAGCTGCGGCCATCAAAAACGAATCCCCCGCCGTTCCCGCTCTCATCCTTGGGCAGGCCGCGATGAAAGGAAAAACTAAAAATGCGCACCACCAGGTTGTCAGCATCCGATGCCAGACCCTGAAGTTTTTCCGACGCCAGCATACTGTGGAAGGCCGCAGTCAGCGTGGGCAGCGCAATCGGCAGCGTTACGTTGTGCAGCAGCCAGCGCAGATTTTTCAGCGCATAGGGCACGCTCTGCAGAAAATGCACCTTGCGTTCATAAAATCCGCGAAACCCATACGCCCCCAGCGCCTGCATGATGCGGATGTATACGTAAGCGTAGTAATAGCGCAGGAACTCTTCGCGTTCCACCTCGACGAAACCGGCGAGCGTGTCGAGATAATGATCGAGCAATTGCTGGCGCAAATCCGGCGGCAGATCGGCCTTGGCGTCGTAGAGCAGAGATGCAACGTCATACTGCAGCGCGCCTTTGCGGCCGCCCTGGTAGTCCAGAAAATACGGCTGCCCGTCGCGCAGCATGATATTTCGCGACTGAAAATCGCGATAGAGAAAGTATTCGCGGGGCGCACTCAACAGGAAGTCGGTCAGACGTCCGAAATCGTCTTCCAGCGCCTGTTCGCTGAACGGAATCCCAGCCAACCGCAGAAAGTAGTATTTGAAATAATTCAGGTCCCAGGAAATCGACTGGTGGTCGAAACTATCGCGCGGATAACACAGCTTGTAATTCAGATCGCGCCCGGCCTCGATCTGAAACCGAGGCAACGTGGCAATCACTTTTCGATACGCTTCAACCACCGGAGCAGCTATGTTTTCTCCGGCGCGATGCTTCGAAAGAAATTCAAACAGCGAAGTGTCGCCCAGATCCTCTTCTAGATACGCCCCGTGATCCAAATCCTCCGCATAAATCTCCGGCACGGGCAGGCCATGCCTGCGAAAATGCCGGGAGAATTCGAGGAAAGCGGCGTTCTCTTCGCGGACGTCATACAAAATTCCGATGGCGCTGACTTTCTCTCCAGCCAGCCTGATAATCTTGCGCCCCGAACCGCCGAGTTGCCCTTGCAGCGGCCGCACCTGCTCGACTGGCGAGCGGAAGTGCTGCTCAAAAAGTTTCTTAAGAATATCCATGAAGTTCGGGGTCGAAGATTCAACCACGGTGATTCAACCACAAAGATATCATCGAAGCGCGGGGCCAGAGTTGCAAGGGCTCCAGCGAACGAAACGTGATCAGATCGCTCCCCAGGACGCTGGTTAACCACTCCCTTAATAGCCCATTCGAGCCATTCCCCGGTCCCACCTCTCAGGTTAGTCTGGTTGTGAGCAGACTTCGGGGGAGGGCTGTTCGACGAACGTCCCATCGACTCTTTGAGTCATGGGACGTTTTGTTTTGCTGCCGGGATCAGTCCGAATCCCCGTGCTGCTACGGTTTGCGGGATTTGCTCGGGATCGCGATTCCTGCACCCAACAGCATCAATAACACCCCTCCGAAGATGCCTGTCACTTCGGAGACTACGAAGTCCACATGCTTGATCTCGTAAAGTAACTTGCCACCAAAGAAAAAGATTACAGCTCCCACGAACATCAGTACGCGGGAGCATCCGCGCATAAACCTTTTCAGATCTGGCTCCTGGGAGTTGACCATCGATTTTCCTCGCATTGCTGCTGGCGTGCGTTGGAATTAGTGCGCCGCAAAGAAGTGCTTCCGACCCCTCAGTGTGCAGAGGAGGTCGCGGCTTCCAGGTTGTCGGCTGCTCTACCGATCGCAGCGGCGACATCCTCCAGCACCTTCCCGACGCCTGGCACCTGAGCTTCGGCCTCCGTCCATTTCTTTTCGTCCATGTATTCGCGGACGGCGGCGATGGGTTTTGCGCCGTAGCCGGTGTAAGCGCCGGGCGCGTATACCTGATGCTTGAACCACGGGCGCTCCGGGAGTCCTCGTTCGGTCAGGAAGGTGCGCTGGATTTTCAGAAGATCCGTGTTCAGCGACTCCAGGGCCTGTGCCGAGAGTGCGGGCGCGTCAGCGGCCAGGGCTTTCGCCACGGCAGCCTGGTAGCGCTCGGCGCTGTGCTTGATGGATTCCACTCCATTCTTGAGAGGGGCGAAGTTCATATAGGGCGGCGTGGTTTCCTGCGGCGGCGGGACGGAGGTCTTGCGTGGATCAGCGACAGCGGAGAAGACTCCTTCCTTCAACTCGAGGTTGCGCTCAGTGATTTCCTCCTGTTTTTCCTTGAGCTGCTTTTCCAGTTCAGTCACATATTTGCCTATGGTTTCGGCCATACCCGTGTACTCGTAGGGGATGATGTCGGCATCCGCCATCCGCATCACGGTCGTGCCGCCGGTCTGTGCCAAAGCGCGTCCGTAGGAGAAATCGGTGTCGACGAAGTGGGTATACCAGTAGAAATCGTCGTAGACAGAATGGTAGGCATCGGCGTCGTTTTCTCCGCCATAGCCGATGTTCAGCGCTGAGATGCCGGCGTGGTCGAGGAACGACGCGTAGTCCGAACCGTCCCCGAGTGCTCCAATGGTCAGCTCCGAGCGCTTGCGAATCTCCGCGCGCTCTTCCTGGTTCTTGGCGTTGGCAATGCGGGAGAAACGAGCTCGTTGCCAGACGGGAATATTTTTCTCGGGATCCTGAATCTCGCGAACGATGTCATTAGTTAATTTTTCGAGATCGTGGGAGCCGGAGCCGCGAAAGAATCCCCGGCCGTTGCCGTCGGAATTGATGTAGGCGGCGGCATGCTTTTGTAATTCGTCGCCGTGAGTTTCCACCCATTCTGTGGAACCGAGAAGTCCCGGTTCTTCGCCGTCCCAGGCGCAGTAGATGATGGTGCGCTTCGGTGTCCATCCTTGTTTATGCAGTTCACCGAGCATGCGAGCTTCTTCCAGTTCGGCGGACATGCCGGAGAGGGGATCGGCGGCGCCGTTGACCCAGCCGTCGAAGTGATTGCCGCGAATTACCCATTGATCAGGAGCGCCGGACCCGCGCAGGGTTGCGATCACGTCGTTGACCGGCTTCATGTCCCAGTTCGATTTAACTTTGAGGTGGACTTTGGCGGGGCCGGGGCCGATGTGATACGTGAGAGCCAGCGCGCCCCGCCATTTTTCCGGAGCGACCGGCCCGGCGAGCGCGGAGAGAAGAGGCAGAGCGTCGCCCCAGGAAATCGGGAGCACCGGAATCTTTGTAATGGTTTTGGCCTCGCTGATGGGAAGACGCTTGGCATCCGCGGTCGCGCCGACTCCAGGGGTGAGAGGATCGCCGGGATAATCGGTGTCCATGACGCTGCCGCGCTGGACGCCATCTTTCGGACGCCAGCCGCCCTTGGGATAATCGTCCCCTTGAAAGTAGCCGTCATCTCTGGGGTCGGAATAAATGATGCATCCGATAGCGCCGTGTTCGCCGGCAACTTTCGGCTTGATGCCGCGCCAGCCTTCCCCATAGCGCGCAATCACGATGGCCCCTTTCACGGAAATTCCGAGGCGATCGAGTTGTTCGTAGTCTTCGCGGTTGCCGTAGTTCACATAGACCAGCGGGGCGGTTACGTCGCCGTCGATCGAGTACGCATTGTAGGTTGGAAGCTGCTCCGACGTCTGGTCCGATGTGGGATCGCCGGGAACCGCAGGCTCCTGCAACTTGGCGCGGAACTTCGTGGGTTCCAGAAGTTCGACCACGCGTTCCTTGGGCGTGGGGAACAGGACAGAGAAGGTTTCGATGTGCGCGTCGAATCCCCACTCTTTGAATTTGGAGAGAATCCATTCGGCGTTGTCTTTGTCGTAAGGGGAGCCCACGTGATGCGGGCGAGCGCTCATCCGGCGCATGTTTTCGCGCACATTGTCGCTGACGATGCCGTCCTGAAATTTCTTCTCCCAATCGCGCTCGGGGCTGGAGGATTGTGCGGTATATCCCGAGAATTGAGAATGCGTGCCGGTTTTCGCCGGAGTGGTTTGCGCGAAAGTCAGATGTGCAATGAAGAAAACAATGCCAATGGAAATAAGAGAACGGATGGGCTTCAAGCGGGCCTCCTGGGATTTGCGTTAGTTCCAAGCATCCTGTTTCTGAGAATTGGAATTATAGAGCTTGCAACGAAACATCCAGACATGAAGATTTTGTTGAGTATTGGGGGCTGACAGGCTTATTGTGTACGTCTCCGGAGGAACCGACCTTTGCGAACCACCACGCTCGTCCTTTTGCTTGCATGTTGTGTGGCCCCACTCTCAGCCCAGAAACACCAAACCAAAACGAACTCGGAGCCCACGCCCAAGCCGACGGAATCGGCGAAGCCTGCGGATAAGGACAAGCCGGCGAGTGACGCGGAGCCGGATGAGAATGCATACCAGGGACCGTGGAGGGGGCTACAGTACCGGCTGGTCGGGCCATTTCGCGGCGGGCGCGTGGTCGCGGTTTCAGGTGTGACGGGGCAGGATGACGTCTACTATTTTGGCGCGGTGGCTGGAGGAGTGTGGAAGACGACCGACAGCGGTCTCAACTGGAAGCCGCTTTTCGACAAGACGAAAGATGCGTCCCCGGCGATCGGCGCCATCGCTGTTTCCGAGTCGGATCCGAATGTGATTTACGTGGGAACGGGCGAAGCCTGCGTGCGGGGCAACATCGTTGGCGGGAACGGCGTGTATAAATCGATCGATGCCGGCAAGACCTGGACGTTCGCGGGGCTGGGCGATACGCATGCCATCGGACGTCTGATCGTGAATCCCAAGAATCCTGATGTAGCGTTCGTGGCGGCCCTCGGGCACCCGTTCGCCGACAACGAGCAGCGCGGGATTTTCCGCACGCGGGATGGAGGCAAGACGTGGGAGAAGGTCCTATATAAGGACGCCAAGAGCGGCGGCATCGATCTGGCTTTCGATCCCAGCAATCCCAATATTTTGTTCGCCGCGTTGTGGCAGGTGAAGCGCACGCCCTGGAATTTGGATAGCGGCGGCCCGGGCAGCGGCCTTTACCGTTCCATCGACGGCGGGACTACCTGGAAGGAATTGAAGGGACACGGCCTGCCGGAAGGGATTCTCGGGCGGATCGGCGTCACCGTTTCCGGGGCGAATCCCGATCGCGTGTGGGCGGTGATTGAGGCCGAGAAAGGGGGCATCTATCGTTCCGATGACGGTGGGGATTCGTGGCATCTGTTGACCGACGACCACCGCTTTCGTCAGCGCGCCTGGTACTACTCGCACATTTTTGCCGACCCCAAGTCAGCCGAAACGGTCTACATCCTGAATACGGGCGTGTATCGGTCCAATGACGGGGGCAAAACTTTCAACCAGATACGCGCCCCTCATGGGGACAACCACGCCCTGTGGATCGATCCTGCGAACCCCAAGCGGCTCATCAATGGAAATGACGGAGGCGCGACCATCTCGACCAACGGCGGCGACAGCTGGAGCAGTCAGGGCAACCAGCCCACGGCGCAGTTCTACCATGTCACCACCGACAACCGGTTTCCCTATTACATCTATGGCGCGCAGCAGGACAACTCAACCGTAGGAATTGCAAGTGCGAGTGCCGAGGGCGGCATCGACCGTCCGGACTGGTACGACGTCGGCGGCGGCGAGAGCGGATACATTGCGCCGGATCCGACCGACCCGCTGATCGTGTATGCCGGGTCGTACGGCGGCGAGATCACTCGCTACGACCGGCATACGCAGCAGTATCAGTCGATTAATCCCTGGCCGGTAAATCCCATCGGGTGGTCGGCGGCCGACGTCAAGCATCGATTCCAGTGGACGGAGCCGATTGTTTTTTCACCGCACGATGCGAAGACGTTGTACTTCGCCGGAGAAGTGTTGTTCAAGACCACAGACGGAGGAATGAGTTGGACGATCATCAGCCCCGACCTGACCCGCAACGACAAAGCGAAGCAAGCCTCTTCCGGCGGGCCGATCACCAAAGACAACACGGGTGTTGAAGTCTATGACACCATCTTTTCGATGGTGGAATCGCCGGTACAAAAGGATTTGATCTGGATCGGGACAGACGACGGCCTGGTGCAACTGACTCGCGATGGCGGCCAGAAGTGGGAGAACGTCACTCCCAAAGAAATGCCGGAATGGGGCACGGTCAGCCTGATCGAGGCTTCTCCGCGCGATGCCGGCACCGCGTATCTCGCCGTCGAACGGCACAAGGCGGATGACTTCGCCCCCTACGTTTTCAAGACCACCGATTTTGGAAAGTCCTGGACTAAGCTTGTGGCGGGAATTCCGGCGAATGATTATGTGCACGCCGTCCGCGTCGATCCCAAGCGTCCGGGACTGCTTTTCGCCGGAACCGAACAAGGGGTCTACGTTTCGTTCGATGAAGGTGGGCAATGGCAGCCGCTGCAAATCAATCTCCCGACTACGCCGGTGAACGACCTGATCATCAAGAGCAACAACGGGAACAACGACCTTCTGCTGGCGACGCACGGCAGGAGTTTTTGGGTGCTGGATGACATTACTGCGCTGGAGCAGTACGACGAAGCGGTCCCGAAGCAGGACGCACACCTTTTTGCCCCGGCGGCGGCCAATCATACGGTATTTAGAGGCTCGGGTTTTGGCAGGCAGGGAAATGTAGGGAAGAATCCGCCGGCGGGCGCGGTGATCGATTACTGGTTGAAGACCTCGCTCAAGAAGCCGGAAAAGAAAGACGCCGCGGGTTCGGCCCCATCCTCAACCTCATCCGAGTCACCGGCGAAGCCGGAGGCTGGCAAAGGTGAAGGAGACAAGAAAGAAGGCGAGAAAAAAGAGGAAGCACCGAAGATTACGCTGGAAGTGCTCGACTCTTCCGGGAAAGTGATTCGCAAATTCCCCAAGAAAGAGGAACCTGCGGGAGACGAGGAAAACCCCTTCGAGCGCAATCCCGGTGCGGGCAATTTGCCTGCCGACGCGGGTCTCAACCGCTTTGTATGGGATTTACGCTACGAGGGAGCAACGAAAGTGCCGCGTGCGCCGCTGTGGGGTGGGGGCACCGATGGTCCGGTGGCTCTGCCCGGTACCTACCAGGTGCGACTGACGGTGCTCGGCAAGAGTTACACCGCGCCGCTGGAGATCAAAGCCGACCCGCGGGTGAAGGTCAGCCAGGACGATCTCGCGAAGCAATTCGATCTGCTGCTCAAGATTCGAGACAAGGTCACGGCAGTAGACGACGCGATCATCCAGATGCGAGACCTGCGAGACCAGATCAGCGCCGTCAACAAGCGCCTGAAGAACGATCCGCGAGAGAAAACGATTGCCGACGCGGGCAAAGCGCTGGACAAAAAGATGACCGTGGTGGAGGAAGCGCTCATCCAGACCAAAGCCAAGAGCGGTCAGGACGTGCTGAATTTTCCGGTTCGCTTGAACAACGATCTGGTGGCCCTGAGTGGCGTGGTAGGAAGCGCAGATTCGGCGCCGACGAAACAGTCCTATGAAGTGTTCGACATGCTCACCCACTCGGTCGATGAACAACTAACGAAGTGGCAGGCCATTGTCGCGACCGACGTCGCGGCTTACAACAACCTGGTCAAGCAGCAGGAGGTTCCCGCAATCATGGTGACCCAGCCTGAGCCATCACCCAAAACTGGCCACTGACGATCGCCTGAGCGCCTGGTTGCTGTGTACAAAATAGGCTACTCAAAAACCGGGCGTTGGCCCAGAGCTTCGGCAATGAGTGCTATGGGGATATTTCAACAGTTGAGGCGTTGAACTTGCATCCGAACGACCCGCTGTTGTTGCCACTGTGCTACAGCTTTTGCTTAGCGACGCTGTGGATCGAAAGGCCACGGCGCATGGTATCAATGTCCCACTGGCTCAAGTCAGCTCCCACCGGAGTATTCCCCAGTCCGCCGTGCCCGTTAAGATCGACTTCATCCCAAGCTGGGAAAACGTTATGGATGCATTCGTGGAAAGCAAGTTTGGCCTGCTCCAAAGGTTGTAGGGTCTTGGTTCCGGTACGAGGAGGCTTAAGAACGACGGTTTGATAGATCTCGGAGCAAATTTCGCGGTGATGCATGGTGGTGTGCCCACCGGCATACTCACTTATGCTCGCTAGCTTCTCCTTGCCCCAGGACTGAACGATGTAAGAGCTGGGGTCTCTGTTTGGGACGAAGTGCACCACCACATTGTCGGATGCTGAACCTGTGCCCCAGCTAACCGTGGCACTGTCGGAAGTTCCGCTGAAAACTCGCGTAAAGAAACCTTGCAATGCACTCTGGATACCCCCTTGCGAAGGGTTTGGCTGGGTCGTGTGATCGCACAGTTTGATCGTGTAGTTGGACATCGAACCCCCCAATTGTGGACCCAGCTGAGGTCCCAGGCCGCGTTAGCACCCCGAGAGCGTCTGAGCTTGGATCGACTCGTGCCTAGGGTAGGTTGGTCGACTACGCTTGCATCCACATGGATGATAGTGACGAGAAAAGGAAAAACGTTTCGCGCGATGGCACGGAAGACGTTCCGCTCCGTTCGGCGAGTCGTGGGCACTACCGCGGCAGTCGTTCGAGGGAAGGGCAGATGCGAAGCAAAACTCCGCCCTATAATAGTTGATAGAAGAACCCACCTGTGCCGACGCCCACGGAATTGACGGAGATCGCCGTCCGGCTTGGACGTGACAAGAAGCGAAAGAACGCAATTGCCGCACTGTTGTGCGGAGTCGTACCTGCGGTTCTTCTGAGCTTCTATTCTGGTTCTGCTGCCGGTTGGGAGCTTCGGCTTCTTGGTTTCGTCATCGGCCTGATCGTCGGTCTGATCTGGGGTGATGCTTTCGAATACGTTTATCATCGCTGGCTGCTACACCGGCCTCGCAGCCCGCTAGGAACTGGACATCACGAGCACCATGCGCAGATCGGTACTCCCGAGCAAGCCGAACACGTGGCGCTCATCAGCTCCCCACTGAACATTGTTCTCTTGTATGTGATCAACGGCGTTCCAGCATTTCTGCTTGCTTTCCGAATGGGCCTCTGGGGAATTCTTTCCGGTGTCTTCATGGGTTGGACTGTCTACCTGATTGTGACGGAAGAGATTCATTGGCGTATTCACATGAACGGCTGGCTCCCTCCTGGACTTCGGTTTGCTCGGGCTTATCACATGAGCCATCACGACATTCCGAACAGCCGCTATAACATATTTTTGCCGCTCTTTGATTTGCTGTTTGGAAGCGCGGGGCGGGGAAGAAGCAAAGTGCCTGTCCAACCTGCAGGAAACTAGGCCTGTACGTATTACTCACCTCCTTTTCGATAGAGGGGCAACGCAGCTATTGCAGCTTTGCATACTCGGCTTTGGCTTGCTTGAAGATAGGGACGTCGGGGTCCGCGTCCTTCCAGAGCGTAAGGAATTCCTGATAAGCGGATTTCGCTTTGGCTTTATCCCCCGACAGTTCGTAAGCCCTCCCCAATTGCAGGTGCGCCAATGCGCCGATGGGATCGCTGATCACGATCCCTCGGTGATCGAGAATTTTCCGGAATTCCCTGGCGGCCTCAGCGCTTTGATGTGCGGCCAGATAGGCAAGGCCACGGACATAGGCTGGGTAGAGGCTGCCCGCTCCCAAAAGAAATTCAGAGCCGCCCTCAACGGGAGTTCCGCCTTCATAAGAAATGGCGGTTTGAAGCAGCTCGACAGCCTTCGCGGGCTGGTTGTGGTTCAACGCCAGGAGTGCGCGGATCGTCGGCACATACGTGAAGCGGACTATCGTGTCCTCGGGGAATCGCCTGGAGAGATCCTCCGCCAGTCCTTGAGATCGAGAAGCATCTCCCGAGAGAGCAAGCGCAAAGGCAGCTTCATATCCCACATCCCTGCTCTTTGAAAGTGCAAGTGCGTCCACGGCTCTCTGCCTTGCGGCCAATACATTTCCGAACAGGGCCTCCCGCATCGCGGCATCTGCGTCGTAGAGTGCCTCGGTATCCCGTCGCTCCGCCTTCCGAGCCAAATCCGCTGCCCGCCGTGACATCTTCCTGGCCTCTTCCAAATGACCGGAATAGGCCGATACGAAAGCTTCGGCGTTCGACATCCAGTCGTCCACGCCAGGTTTTTCCCGAGGCAAGGCGGCTTCCCGCTCCATTCCTGTCTTGTCGTCTTTCAAGAAGGCAATGACGTATCGCTGGACATAGAAATCGGGGATATCA
Organism: Binatus sp. (SeqCode); assembly: GCA_035482825.1. Lineage (GTDB taxonomy): Bacteria > Acidobacteriota > Terriglobia > Terriglobales > Acidobacteriaceae > Sulfotelmatobacter. The sequence continues at coordinate 17,720 of DATHQJ010000263.1, forward strand.
AGTTTGCGCTCGGACGCTCGTTGAAGAGTCTTCTCCGCTTCAGCAGTGCGCTCCAGCGCCAGGTAGCTGCCGGCCAGCAGGCTGTATCCAATAGAAAAGTCCGGGTCGATACTGAGAGCTATCTTGGCTTCCTCGACGGACTCTTCACGTTTGCCGAGCGAAGGATAGATTCCACCTGCCAACAGCCCGTGGGGCAACGACGCACGAGGATAGGCTCGCGCCCACAAGTCGCAGATCTGTTGCGCCTTCTCCAGGTCCCCCGTGACCTGCAATTCGTAGGTAAGAGAAATAAAGAACCTCTCCTGGTCGCTGGAGTGATCCCGCAATTGATAGGCCTTGTTCGTATTCTGCGCGGAAAGGACGGATTCCCCGATGTCACCGTACATGCGCCCGAGGGCCGCGTAAGCGCTCGCAAAGTTGGGATCAATCTCCGTGGCGCGACTGAAAAAGGGCAGTGCGGCCGCCGAACCCGTGGAAGAGACAACCTGCCAGCCGGCGCTGTAGGCTTTCAAGGCTTCGAGTGAGGGCGTCGTGGCTTCGGCGAGCGGAACGTCGTACTTCTTGATCGTGGTGAGTGATTCGCCGACTCGAGTTCTGAATTTGCTGGCTATTTGGCCAAGCGCATCCAGAACGTCCTCTTTTCTCGCCGCATGCACCTGTTCCTCAGCCAGAACGTCTCCGGTTCGGCAATTCGTTGCGCGCAGCCCCAAAACGTATTGACTCCCGAGGCTTGCAATCGAGCCGTCCAAGACAGCGGCGCTTGCGGTTCGCTCACAGATTTCCCGGGCGATCTCAGGGGTAAGTCGGGCATCGGCTGGCTTGCCCATCAGCCTCAATACTTGCTGGATGCGCTCTTCTGAGATGAGGCTGAGAAAAGGTGACTGCTCCAGTTGCACCGCCAAGCCTTGCCTCAGCGTTCCGTCAAACACGGGATCGCCGGTCGTGTTACTGAAGTCGGCAAGGACAATCGTGTCTTTGTCCGTGAGCTTCGGTGTACGGCCGAGATAGAAGTACGCCAATGTTACTGTTGCCAAGACCGCGACGGCAGTAGCCGCGACTGCTAGCGGACGCTTTCCCAGAGGCGAGCCGCTGGACCCATGCGCTGGGATTGGCCGGTCGGCGAAATCACGAGTCAGATCTTGACCAACCTGCGTTGCCGGTTCACCGACCGGTGCTATGAACCGATATCCCCTCCCACTCACAGTTTCAACGAATCTAGGTTGTTCAGGATCGTCCTTAAGGACCTGCCGGATTTTGCGGATGGCCCCGTTGATGCTGTTGTCCGTGTCCAGGAAAACGTCTTTGCCCCAGATTCGCTCCACGATCTGATCTCTGGTAACAAGCTCCCCACGATGTTCGACGAGAAACAGCAACAACTCCATGGGAGTGGGTTCGAGCTTGAGCACGCGCCCGGCCCGGCGTAGCTGGTAGGCGCTTAGGTCGACTTCAAAATCTTCGCCAAGCTTGAGACAGTCGTGGGCCTGCCCCGGCTTCTGTGTCATGCATGGCCCCCATGCCGGATTTGCTGCAGTCTACACGACTTGCCACACTACAACCAACCCGCGCCTTTTCAATCGCTTGCAAGCACAGGAAAAATTAAGCGAATCAACAGGCCTTCACTATTGTTCGCTTCAGACTTTTCCCACATCTTGTCGTCGCGACTCAGCCACTGGGGAGCACCGATCCACTGAGGAGTGCTTTTCTTTTCGCAAAAGAAGATGGCTGGGGTCGCCAAAATCCTGTCGAATTCTGGAGGTTCCTCTATGAAGATCCGCAAGACGTTTCAGACACGGTTTGTTTTCGCCGCGTTCCTCGCGGCCATCCTGGGTTTCTCTAACGCTGTTCAGGCACAGCAGAATTGGGCCGCTACCGTCGGGGGTCAAAGCGCAGACATGTCCAAGCAGGCGGCTGCGTTTCTCCCCAACGAAATTTGGATCCATGCCGGCGACAGCGTTACTTGGACGTTCGCCAGCGCAGACGTTCACTCGGTTACGTTCTTGACTGTCGGGCAAGTCTATCCGTTTGACTTCACCCAAGGGTGCCCTCCGATTACGCCCAGCGGATTGCCTTTCGATGGCTCCTCTTGCGTCTCCAGTCCGCCTTTGGTGTTGGGCCAAACCTATCAGGTTGTCTTCCCCAAGGCGGGTAACTATGAAATCGTCTGCCTGGTACACGCGCAGATGTTCGGTACCATTCACGTGCTTGACGCAACCCTGCCCCTGCCTTACGACCAGGCGTCTTATGACGAACAGGCAAAGGAACAGGTAAAGGCGTTGCTGGAAGACGCGGATCTCCATCAGCACCACGCCGAGCATCAGCACTCGATCGGAGATATGTTCTCCGCCAAAGCAACCTCGCACACGAAGTCGGTAACTGCGGGGGTGGGCGAAATCGCCGCAACTGCTGGAGGACAGCAGTCGTTTTCCTTGGTGCGCTTCATCAACGGCACCGTCACGATTCACGCCGGCGAAACCGTGGAGTGGACCAATCTGGATGCGGAAATCGGGCACACCATCACCTTTGGCACAGTACCGCAGGATCTTATCGATCCATCGTGCAGTCCCAACTGTGTGGTGAGCACAGATCCGGACGGTGCGCTCCACGTGACGATAACCAACACGCAGCAAAACGTACACTCCGGGCTAATCGCGGCTCTACTCGAAGATGAGCCCGGCTTTCCGCAGGGGCCAGTCGCACCACCGACACGGTTCCGCATCACATTCACGACGCCCGGAACTTACGCCTATGTCTGCGCGTTTCACGACAATCTGGGCATGGACGGCACGGTGATTGTCTTGCCCTGAAGACACAGGGCCGTCCAATGCAAGCTCTATCTGAAGGACATCCGGCCCAATCGCAGATGTCCTGTAGCAACCGAAAATGATTCAAATGGGCTGCGTCTGAACACTTCGGGACCGAAGCACCCGACGCAGCCTCAATACAAAGAGCAAGGTACGTAAGGAGCAAATCGACCCTGTGGTTCGCCTATGTCAACCGTCCTGATCATCTCGCAGCGCACAAGATCATGGTTGCGCCCAAAGCGTTTCCTGTGGGGCACTCTCGGATTGATGCTCGCCTATGTCCTATATCACGATGAGAGTTTTCTGGTGCATCCAAAGGATCCGGCGTGGCAGCACTACGAATCGTTTAAGTGGTGGCTGTTGCCCCATGGAATCGCCGGTGCGTGCGCTCTGCTACTGGGTCCGATGCAGTTCTCCGACCGTCTGCGCGATCGTTTCAGGCGGTTCCATCGTGTAGTCGGCCGAATCTATGTCGCAGGTGTATTCGTGGCCGCGCCACTCGGCTTTTACATCCAGTACTTCCAGGAACGCATGGGCAATCCCCGATCCTTCAGTATTGCCGCAGCAGTGGACGCCGCGTTGTGGATGACTACTACCGGGATTGCCATGGTCTTCATTCTCAAAGGGAAGGTCCTGGAGCACCGGCAATGGATGACTCGCAGCTTTGCAGTCGCACTGGTTTTCCTCGAGGGGCGAGTGATCGGCGGTGTGACCGGATGGGAGAATCTCGATATCCGTGCCACCGAAACCATCGTCTGGGCCTGTCTTGCCTTCTCGATGCTTTTCGCGGACCTGGTGCTTGAGTGGCAGGGACTGGGTCGCCAACGCTCGGGGTTGTACCAGCGCCGATCAGTTTCCCTCTAAACTGCTCCCTCTAAACGCAGGGTAGGCGAGGACCATCCCGTGGATGATCCAGAAAGCCCATCGATTGTATTGAACAAGACTCTTTCTTCCCTCAACAGGCCGTTTTGTGTGACACTTGGTCCCCGAAGAAGTCGAATCGAAGCGAGGCAAAATGACTCTCTCCAGGCTGACCTTGATCGTTGTCTGTTCCGCACTGCTCTCCGGCACCGTGTCCTTGTCCCAGGAATTGAAGTCCCAGGAATTGAACGCAAACTTTGCCCGCGATCCCGGCCAGCCCATCGATCAGCAGTACACCGACCAGATTCACAAATACACGACCGACCCTTCCTTCATCTCTCCGCTAGTGGATTACCTTCCCGCCTCGAAAACCGTGCCTACTCCCGCCAAGGTCCTGGGCGACGTCTCGGGGGCGCCCGACATGCTCCCCTACGCCGAGGATGTGTACAAATATTTCCGTCTGCTGGAGGCCAGCAGTCCGCGGGTGAAGGTCTTCAGCATCGGCCACTCCGAAGAAGGACGGGAGATGATCGCCGTCGCCATCGCCGACGCGAAACTACTGGCCACCGCGAAAGAGAATGACGCGCGCCTCGCTCAGCTTTCCGACCCCCGCACCATCGGCCGCGATGATGCCAAAGCCCGCCAGATCATCGACCAATCCTGTCCCGTCTACTACATCACCGGAACCATCCACTCCCCTGAGACCGGCGCTCCCACGGCGTTGATGGAGCTCGCCTATCGTCTGGCCGTCGACGATGCGCCCTACATCGAGTACATCCGCTCGCACATGATTGTGCTGATCACGCCCGTGGTCGAAGTCGACGGCCGCGACCGCATGGTCGATATCTACAAATGGCACAAAGCTCATCCCAAGGAGGTTTGGCCGCACCTTCTTTACTGGGGCCACTACGTCGCGCACGACAACAACCGCGACGCCATGGCCATGACCCTCGATCTGACGCGCAACGTTCTCGACACCTATCTGGGCTGGCACGCGCAGGTGCTGCACGACTTGCACGAGTCGGTTCCATTTCTCTACGACAACACGGTGGGCGACGGCCCCTACAACGCATGGGTCGATCCCATGCTCGCCGACGAGTGGGCGGAACTGGGCTGGAACAACGTCGCCCAGATGCAAAGCTTCGGCATGCCGGGCGTATTCACCCACGGCGACTTCGACACCTGGAGTCCCGGCTACCTGATGTTCCTGGCCGGCATGCATAACGGCATTAGCCGCCTCTATGAAACTTTCGGCAACGGCGGCGCCGACACCGAGAAGCGCATCCTTCGCCCCGAGGATTATTCGCGCACCTGGTACCGTCAGAACCCGCCGCTTCCCGTGGTGAACTGGTCGCAGCGCGATAACAACAACTACGAAGAGAGCGCGTTGCTGTCGACCATCGCTTACTTCTCGCACAACACTCACCACTTCCTCGAGAACTACTACGCCAAGAGCAAACACGCCGTGGAGAAGCCGTCGCTCGAAGGCCCGGCCGCCTATGTGATCCCTGCCGACCCGGCCGAGGCGAATCGCCAGATTGAATTAGTGAAGGTGTTAAAGCGCCAGCACGTCGAGATCGAACAACTATCCGACGCGGTCACTTCCATGGTCGCCGGTGAGAAGCGCGGAGACAAGCCGAAGCAAGAAACTTTCCCCGCCGGCAGCATTGTCGTCCGCATGGATCAGCCTTACTCCCGCGTCGCCGATGCGCTGCTCGACCGTCAGTTCTGGGCCGCAGGTGATCCGCAGAAACACCCCTACGACGATACCGGATGGTCCTTCACTCATCTCTTCAATTTGAAAGTTGTCCGCGTCGTCGATCCCACGATCCTCAAGTCAAAGATGACGCCGCTTGACGATCCGGCGATGCTGGCCGGTAAGGTCTCCGGTTCGGGCGGAGTGCTTGCCGTCGCGAACACCGGCCAGATTTCGCTCTTGCCGCTGGTCTACAAACTCAAAGGTGCAACCATCCAGGTCGCGGAAAAACCGTTCGATGCGGAGGGCAAACATTTCGCGGCCGGTTCGCTACTCATCACCAACGCTGCCGATGAGGGGGCGACAAAGACTCTGCACGCCTTATCGCTCGACGCATCGCGTCTCGGCGCAGCGCCGTCCGTGCCGCTTCACACGGTCACTGCTCCGCGCATCGCATTCATGCACACCTGGCTTGGCACGCAGACGGAAGGCTGGTGGCGCTATGCCTTCGATACCGCGGGCGTGCCCTTCGACTACATCAGCACACAAACCGTAGCCAAACAACCGGACCTCCGCGCAAAATACGACGTCATCATTTTTGCCCCGGTTGGCCGTGCTTCTTCGCTCGAAATTCTCAACGGCATTCCTCTGTGGAATAATCCCATGCCCTGGGAGAAATCCGAGCTGACGCCAAACCTCGGCGCCATCGACAGCACTTCCGACATCCGCCCCGGCCTCGGTTACGACGGACTCGCTCATCTGAAAACGTTTATTGAGCAAGGCGGACTCCTGATCACCTGCGAAGACACTGCTCAGTTCGCCATCGACACGGGACTTACACCCGGAGTGAGCGTCGCTCCCTCCGGCGACGCCCGCGTCGTCGGCTCTGTGCTGAACACGGTCTTCGTCAACCACGATAGTCCCGTCGCATTCGGCTACGGCACCGGCGTTCCGGTCATCAGCGCCGGCGGCATGGCCTTCAACGTCAGCAGCATACTCGGACGCACGAGCGGCCGTGTTTTGATGGATCCCTTGACCGATCCCCTCGACCCCTACGCGAAACGGGCTACTGGTCGCGGCAGCGTCGACGACAGCGACGAACCCCAGGGCAGAAAAATCACCGAACCCGAGCCGCTGGTGAAGCAGCAGCCCTGGGAGCCGAGGCCGCTGGATGAGGAACTGACCCGCAACAACCCGCTAATCATTCCTGTCCAGAGCCGCCCCGACGTCATTTTGCGCTTTTCCGAGGGCAAGACTCTTTTGCTCGACGGCTTGCTCGACAAGGGCGGATCGATTGCCGAGCACGCCGTGGTGGTCGACGCGCACCTGGGCCAGGGAAACGTGTTGCTGTTCGGCAATAATCCCGTCTACCGCGGCGAGACCGTCGGCACTTACGCGCTGGTCTTCAACGCAATTCTCAACTATCAACACCTCAACGAGCATCGTGTTGCGCACGAGTCTGCACCGCCAGCCCAGCAGCCATAGAACTGGCGTGACAGCGCCCGATAGTGATCGTTGGCACAAAATCCTGTGTGAGCGCACGCGTTTTATACGCCAGCCGCAAACCGAGCCATCGGAGCCGATTTGGCGCCCTGAGTGTCGTATTTTCCGCCCCGCGAAAATGATGCTGCGCATTGAAAATTCAATTGAAATTCGACTTGAACTTTCGCATCCGGTAGTTGCACAATAGCGCCCCATCAGGTCCCCCAGGGTCTCCTCTGGTTTCTTAGTTCCTGGGCAAGACGTAATCAGAAAATGACGCCCTTCTTGGGCGAAGGGAGCTTTCTATGCGTTCTGGGTCTCGGGCACTCGCTTTCTTGCTGGTGGTTCTCGTCACGCTCGGCACTTTCCTCTGCGCTCAAACCGGCACCACTTCTCTGCGTGGAATCGTCTCCGACGCCAAGGGCGCTGTTCTGCCGGGCGCGACGGTTACGGTCAGCGACAAACAAAACGGTTTTTCGCGCAGCACCACGACCGATGGCCGGGGCGAGTACCAGTTCCTGCAATTGCCGCCGTCGACCTATACCCTCACCGTGAACGGCACTGGGTTTGCCGAGGTGAAGGAGGAGGGCGTCCAGCTTCTGGTCGGCGTACCCACCAGCTTGAATTTCACCATGCAGGTGCAGGGGCAAATCGTTACCGTGGAGGTGACCGGGCAAGGCGCTCAGGTGAATACAACCGACGCCACCATGGGAAACGCCTTCAACAGCAATCAGATTGAGGAATTGCCCTTCGAAGGGCGGAATCCAGTGGAGATGCTCAGTCTGCAGGCGGGCGTTACCTACACCAACCCCACCAGTGGCACTGCCGTCAACAACAGGGTCGACACACGCAGCGGTGCCGTCAACGGAGGCCGCAGCGATCAGGCGAACATAACGCTCGATGGCGTAGACAACAACGACCAGGAAAACGGCCTCGCATTCACGGGAGCCGTGCGCTCCACTCTGGATTCGGTGGAAGAGTTCCGCGTCACCACCACCAACTCCAACGCCGACGCGGGACGTTCCTCCGGCGCTCAAGTCCAATTGGTCACCAAGAGCGGAACCAACGGGTTTCATGGCAGCGCCTACGAACTCAACCGCTCCAATATCGGCGAGGCTAACGATTGGTTCCAGGAGAACGCAGAGGTCGGTTCCGGGCTGCCCAATACTCCGCCATTCTTACGCCGCAACACGTTCGGCGCTTCCCTGGGCGGGCCTATTAAGAAGGACAGGCTTTTCTTCTTCGCCAACTGGGAAAGACAGATTCAACACGAGAGCACCGAAACCACACGCATCGTGCCCAGCATGAATCTCCGCAGCGGAACCACATCGTATTTTTGCATTACCGCTTCCGACCCGCACTGTGTCCTCGGCAACACCGGCAACAACGGTGCCAACTTTACCGTCACCAACGCCCCTGGGGTGACGCCAGGCGATCTCCTCGTAACCCTGACGCCGGGAACTCTGTCTTTGCTCGATCCCAACTGCTTCGGTGAAGGCGTTTGCCCCCAGGGGCCGGGCGCAAACCCAACCACAGAAACGATCCTGCAAGGTTATCCCATCCCCAACGAGCCCTTCGCCAACGGCGCGGATGGCTTCAACTACCAGGGCTATGCATTTGCGGGGGCGACTCCTTTGACCCTGAATACCTATATTGCAAAACTGGATTACAACATCACGCAAAACGGCAATCACCGGGTATTCGTTCGCGGAATTATGAACGGCGACAAGTCAGACGGTGCGCCCCAATTCCCTGGGATGCCTCCAAACATCGCGCAGGTCACGGTTGCCAAGAGTCTCGCGGTGGGTTACACCGCCGTGCTAACTAACAACCTGATCAATAATTTCCACTACGGCTTAACCCGTCAGGCAATCGATCAGGTGGGCGCCGGCAACGTCAGCTTTGTCCAGCTGCGCGGCTTGGACAATCCCGGCGGCCAGTCCAATGATTCTTTCCTGGTCGCGGTTCCCGTCCACAATTTCATCGATGACCTTACCTGGATCCGAGGCAAGCACACGCTCGGTTTCGGCGGAAACTTGAGATTGCTGGGCAATATCAAATCTTCGTATCTGAGTTCGTTTTCCGGTGCGATCACCAATGCTTCCTGGCTGAATGTCTCCGGCATCGCCAACAAACATACCAGCCTCGACCCCAGCGCTCCGCAATTTGGCTCGGGTCCGGGTGGGGCAAACTACGGTCTGCCTTCGGTCGACCCCGGTTTCAACAATTCCTGGGACTATCCGGTGCTGGCACTGGCGGGGATCATCACCCAGGTGAACGCGCAATACAACTTCACCACCTCGGGCGCCACTCTTCCCAATGGCGCACCCAACAACCGTCACTTTGTCAACCATGAGTTTGAAACCTACGTGCAGGATTCCTGGCGCGCGAAACCTAATCTGACCATCACTTACGGCCTGCGCTGGACCCTGTTGCAGCCACCCTATGAGAAGAATGGAGTTGAGGTTGCGCCCACCTTCAGCCTGAACAGCTGGTTCAAGCAGCGGGCGGCAACAATGGTCGCTGGTGAGGCTTTTAACGATCCCGTCACCTTCGCGCTCGCTGGCAATGCCAATAACAAGCCTTCGTACTGGGGCTACGACTACAAAGATTTCGCCCCGCGTTTCGCAATCGCTTACTCGCCGGACTTCAACGAGGGCTGGTTGGGGCGCCTGACCGGAGGCTCAGGCAAGACCTCCATTCGCCTCGGTGCTGGTATGTATTACGACCATTTTGGCCAGGGCGTCGTGAACACGTTTGATCAGAATGGTTCATTTGGACTCTCGACCTCCCTTACCAATACCGGAGGAGTCCAGGCGGTGGACGGCCCGGCGGCGGCACTCACGCCGGGCGGACAACCTGCGCCTCGCATGGGGACCACGGCACCTCTTTATACTTTGCCGCCCTCCCTGATCACCCCGTCGCCGGGCGCCAGTTTCCCGGTTACGTACCCGCTGACCAACTTCGCCGTGCAGTGGGGTTTGGACGACAAGCTCAAAACCCCTTACTCCTACGCGTTCAATCTTTCTTTCGAGCGCGAACTAAAACACAATTTCACTATTGAGGCCGCCTATGTCGGCCGAATCGGCCGTCGTCTGCTGCAGCAGGAAGATCTGGCCCAGCCCCGGAACATCGTTGACCCCGTTTCCCACATGGACTACTACGGAGCAACGCGTCTACTCGACAATGCCGTGCTGGCTGGTACGTCGGAAAGTTCGCTAGCTCCAATCCCTTATTGGGAGAACCTGTTCGGCGCCACCTCTGCGGGAGCAGGGGCCGCTGCGGGCTGTTCGGGAACCGCGCCCGCGAATCCAACGGCGACTCAGAACATGTTCGACCTGATGTCGTGCGGTTTCGTACACAACGAAACCACCTTCCAGCAAATCATCGACGGCGTGGGCGGAACCCCGTGCTTCCCGGGTTGCATTACTCTGGGCGGCGTCACGGCAACCACCCCGCAATACTTCTCCTCCCAATATGCGTCGCTATTTTCGTGGCGGTCCATCGGCAACAGCTATTACGACGCGGGTCAGCTTATATTGCGACATGCCATGTCTCACGGCGTCCAATTTGACTTGAACTACACCTACTCGCATTCGATCGATATGGGTTCGGACGCGGAGCGCATCGCCGCCGAAGGTGGCCTGGGCGACCAGATTTATAACGCGTGGGATCCTGGGCTGCAACGCGCTACTTCCACCTTCGACACGACACATCAGTTCAATTCCAACTGGGTGCTGGAAGTTCCCTATGGCAAAGGCAGGCCTTTTGGCTCCGGCGCGGGCCGGATTGCAAATGGCGTTCTCGGCGGTTGGGACCTGACCGGCGTGCTCCGCTGGACCAGTGGCTTTCCGGTGAGCGTCAGCAATGGCGCTGCCTGGGCCACGAACTGGGAACTGAGTGGCTACGCCACCCAGATCGGACCGACGCCTTCAACGGGAGTGACGATCGCGAACGGACAACCCAACATGTTCAAGAATTACACGACTGCGATCAATTCCTATCGCCAGGACTTTCCTGGCGAGGTTGGAGGCCGCAATACCCTTCGCGGACCGGGATATTTCGATACCGATCTGGGTCTGCACAAGGTTTTTAACATCACCGAGCGGCAGCAACTGCAGTTCCGTTGGGATGTTTACAATGCGTTCAACAGCGTCCGCTTCGATGTACAATCGGCCGATATTGAACCTGATATAGCGAGTAACTTCGGATTCTTCACCAAGACCCTGACGCTCTACCGCAGAATGGAGTTCGGCGCGCGGTACTCGTTCTAAAGGTTTTCGAGTCGGCTGTGAGGGGGCGGCATTCGTCGCCCCCTGCTTTTTTCTGATAACTTCTTTTCATCCGAAATCCTGCATGGGAAAGCCAACGACATGAAACTCCGCTCACTTGCTCTGCCGGTTTGTGCACTGGTCTGTGCTGCGTATTTCTTCGCGCCGATCGTGGCCGCGCAATCTGCTCCGTCCGCAGCACCCGCACCGCGGGCCATCACCGTGGACGATGTCTTTGAAATCCATGACGTCCGCGATCCGCAAATTGCAGACGATGGCAAGTGGGTGGCCTACACGGTCGCGACCGCCAAGCTGAAAGAGGACAAGAACGAGACGCGCATCTGGATGGCTCCGGCTGGCGGAGGCGATGCCATCGTCATGTCCGCCGAAGACGTGTCCTCATCGCATCCACGCTGGAGCCCGGACGGAAAGTATCTCGCATTTCTCTCCAAGCGCAACGAAGGCAAAACGCAAGTCTGGCTGCTCAATCGCATCGGTGGCGAGGCGCAGAAGCTGACGGACGCGATCCAAGATGTAGATGACTTTGCCTGGTCCCCCGATAGCAAGCAACTGGTCCTCGTACTGCGAGATCCCACACCGGAAGAATTGGAAGAAGCCAAAGCGAAAGACAAGGACAAGGACAAACCGGGGAGTAGCGATAAAGACAAAGATAAAGATAAAGACAAAGACGCGAAGCCGAAAAAACCGAAGACTCCGCCTCCCTTCGTGGTTGACCGCTACCGCTTCAAGACCGACACCGTCGGCTACCTCGACCGGCGCCGCACCCATTTATATGTGTTCGACGTTGCCACCAAGTGGGTGGTGCAGATTACTTCCGGCGACTTTGACGACAGCGAGCCGGCGTGGTCACCGGACGGCAAGTTGCTGGCGTTCCGCAGCAACCGTTCGACTCCGGACCCCGACCGTACCTACGACACCAACATCTGGGTGGTCGCCGCCGACAACACCGACAAGGGCGCGCACCTGACTCAAGTCACGACCAACCCGGGCGCAGACGCCGCCCCTTCATGGTCACCAGACGGCAAATGGATCACCTACGTCACGCAGCTTGAACCGAAACTGCTGGTCTACGCCACGCACCACGTTGCGGTCTCTCCGGCCGAGGGAGGCGAGGCCAAAGTGCTCACGCGAGCTTTCGATCGCATGTCGCGGTCGCCGCGTTTCTCAGCTGACGGCAAATTTATCTACTTCATCGCCGACGATGACGGCACCCAGAACCTGTTTCGCATTCCTGCCACTGGCGGCGAGATCACGCGAGCCATTTCAGGACACGTCGTAGTCTCCGGCTACTCGATCGCCAAGTCGGGCGACCTGGCCGCGCAGATCGCGAGCATGGACCGCCCCGGCGAAATCTTCACTATGCCCGCGTCCGGCGCTCCACTGACGCGCATCACCCACGTCAACGACGCATTCATGGCGAAGATCAGGATCGTCACTCCGGAATACGTCAAGTTCAAGAGCAAGGACGGCACCACGGTTGCCGGCTATCTCTTCAAGCCGCTAGATTATGTTGCAGGAAAAAAATATCCCACTCTGCTGCACCCGCACGGCGGCCCGGTGGGATCTTATTACGGCGACTTCAATCACTTCTCACAACTCTTCGCGGCCAATGGATACGTCGTCCTCGAGCCCAACCCGCGTGGTTCCTCCGGCTACGGCCAGGATTTCTGCAAAGCCATCTTCGCCGACTGGGGCAACAAGGACTATGCGGACGACATGGCCATGGTCGACTACGCCGTCGCGCAGGGCGTAGCCGATCCTGACAAGCTAGGCGTGGGCGGTTGGTCGTACGGAGGCATTTCGACTGACTTCATCATTACGCAAACCAAGCGTTTCAAGGCCGCGATTTCCGGCGCCGGCTCGGCGTTCCTCGCGTCATTCTACGGACATGACCAGTACATCCTCGACTACGATGTGGAACTCGGCCACCCGTGGGAGAACCGCGCCGTGTGGGAAAAAGTCTCTCCCTACTACAGAGTCACCAACATCACGACGCCGACGCTGTTCATGGGCGGAGACATCGACTGGAATGTGCCCATCCTTGGCGGCGAGCAGATGTACCAGGCGTTAAAGAGTCTGGGCCGCGAAACTGAACTCGTGGTATATCCCGGCGAGTACCATGGTTTCAAAGCGCCGTCGCATATCAAAGACCGGCTCGAACGCAACCTGAGTTGGTACGCACACTACGTCAAAGCCGACGGCAGCCCGGCGCGGCCAGCGGCGAAGACAAACTAACGCGCATGGCGTACCGGAACGTTAAGGCGAGGGTTTCAACTCGAGGGAAGCGAAGGACCAGCTTGAATTTGGTGGCGGCGGTAGGACTCGAACCTACGACCTACGGATTATGAGACCGTCGCTCTAACCACCTGAGCTACGCCGCCACGTTGGACAATCCAGCTTTGAAAAAGCACGCTGGACAATCAGAGACAATTAGTTATCTTACCAGCAGACCACGGTTTTTCCGTACTCCGCAAGGCGACTGGGATGACGACTCTGCACGCCCGGCAATTTGCTGCAAGTCCTTTGGAACTCGTTTTGAAAGGGCGCGGCTGCAAGCCGCGACGTAATCACTAAGAAAAATCAACTGGGCTTCTAGCCCCGCGCCGCAATTCGGACAAACCCGTCCCACTGCATTTAACATTCCGTAGGCATGCCCAAGTTGCCGATCTCGCAACCCCACCAGTTCCGGCCGCTGGATCGCGCCTTCTTCGCCCGCGATCCCCGCCGCGTGGCCCGCGCGCTGCTTGGGAAGGTGCTGGTTCGACATGAAAAATCGCGCGGCGCCCCTCTCACTGCCCGCATTGTGGAAGTCGAAGCCTACCTCGGCCAGAACGATCCCGCTGCCCACTCCGCCGCCGGTCGCACCGCCCGCAACGCCGTTCTCTTCGGACCGCCTGGCTATGCCTACATCTACTTCATCTATGGAAATCATTATTGCCTCAACGTCTCCTGCGAACCCGAAGGCCGCGCCGGAGGCGTCCTCTTCCGCGCCCTCGAACCGCTCTCCGGCCTGGAAGAAATGGCGCGGGCCCGCGGCATCGAATTCCACGGCTCCGAGGCCACCAGAAACAAAGCTCTGCTCCAACTCACCAGCGGTCCCGGACGCCTCAGTGAAGCCTTCGGCATCACCCGCGCCCGCGACAACGGATGCGACTTAACCTCCTCCGCCAGCAGTCTATGGATTGGCGACGACGGCTATCGGCCGCGTTCCATCCGCACCACCCCCCGCATCGGCATCAGCAAAGCCGCCGACATGCCCTTGCGATATCTACTCGACGGAAACCCCTTCGTCTCAAAGAAGATTCGCACAGAGGTTGGCGCATTGGCTCGGCCGCGCCGCCCCGCGGCGAAGGTTTCCCAGACACGCAGCGCAGATCCCCACCACGACGTGACCGCAAAGGTGTAAACTGGCCTTCGGGTAGCGTGCCCCAAAAGCCTTGCCAGAAGAGGCCTTTCGCCCGCCACGCATGAGCAACTTTTCCGCAACCCCGGCAGCTCGCGAATCGTCTCACCACCTGAGAGCCCGCGTGCCAGCCTTCGTGCGATTTCGGATGCTTGCGCGCATGCTTGCGATCTTCGCAAGCCTAACCGCGGCCCTGATCACCGTCATGACCGCGGCCGCGCCCCTGCTCAATGCCGCAGACGGAGCCGTACCAGCCCATCCCCCCACTGCAGCGCCGTACATCCTCGTTGGCTTCGCCGGCGGCTTCGTCCGCCACGACGATCTCAATCACGGCCCCGTGCAACTGGCCCACAGAATTCAGCCCGACCTGCCGAAAGACGCGACCATCCAGGTCTTCGAGAACCGCCACAGAAGAACCGCCTACATGACCATCCTTCGTCGGCTCGACGTGAATCATGACGGCATTCTGAGCGCCCAGGAAAAAGCCCAGGCCCGCATCATTTTATTCGGCCACAGTTGGGGAGCGTCCGCGGTAGTGATGCTCTCGCGCGAACTCGATCGTATTGGAATTCCCGTGCTGCTCACCGTGCAGGTCGACAGCATCGCTAAGCCCTGGCAAGATGACAAAGTCATCCCTGACAATGTCGCCGCGGCGGCGAATTTTTATCAGCCGCATGGCCTGGTCCACGGCCGCGCCAAAATCACCGCCGCCGATGATTCGAAAACCCAGATTCTAGGCAACTACCGCTTCGACTACCAGAAGACTCCCGTGTCATGCACAGGCGCGTCCTGGTTCCAGCACACCTTCACCCCCAGCCACATGCAAAGCCAATGCGATCCCCGCCTCTGGACGCAGGTCGAGGATCTGGTTCGTCAGCGCATGACGACCGGGCCGGGCGTGGTTGCGCCGATTCCGTAGGCCTTGGAATGTTTCAGCTTCTGAATGAGATACCTTGATTAAAGAGGTTGACAGAATTCAAAGGCGGTACTTCGTGAATAGATAGAGCAGGTGGTGCAGCGCTGCGGCGACTACGGCGACTATCAATACGAAGGAGACTATCGTTCGCGGCTTGCTGAAGTAGGCTTTTCGCGTCTCACCCTTCTGCAACGGGACGTAAAGTAGGTAATACAAACCAAAGCACAGAAACCCCACCCAATCGAATCGATAGAACTCATCCCACATGGTAAGGGCTGAGAATGCGAACATAAAGCAGGCCATAGCGATTCGTGCCCAGAGTGGCAAAAAGAAAGCGATAGGCGCCGAAGTGCTCGATTCCCGCATGGAACGCTCCTTGCTTCGAAAGTATACCGCGGAACCAACCCAACTTGGTTATTAGTGCGATTACTAGGATCGATTGCGCGCGTACGAAGCGTGGTGAAGGCAGCCGAACAGCGAACTGCAGCCAAGGCGGTCAGCTTTCCGACCAGAAAGTTGTCGATCAGCCGCGTACTCCCCACAAACGCCGCAACCGCGACCGTAGCAGCCATTCCGTAGCATCCAGGTAGATCGACAGTAAGGAGGTCATGACGATCTCCTCCACAAGCCTGTTTTCTTCTCCCTTTGAGCAACTTCCACCTTGGGATGAGAGTCAAATAGAAAGTAGGATTATCAGCGACGGTTCGCCCTCCCTGCGAGTTAGCCGCCGTTCGGTGGAGGGTACAGATATGCGCAAATCCACTCTGTTGAAGACTCTTCTCGCAGGTATCGCTTCTCTCACAATCATCTGTGCGCCCATGCCCGCTCTTGCCCAACACGGCGGCGGTCACGGAGGTGGCGGAGGAGGAGGCGGTTTCCACGGAGGAGGAGGCGGTGGCTTCCACGGTGGTGGCGGTGGAGGAGGCTTCCACGGTGGCGGCGGTCATGGCGGTGGCTACCACGGTGGCGGATACGGCGGCTCCCGCGGCGGAATCTATGGAGGCGGCCGCTCCGGAGGGACGCGCGGATACGGGTCGTCGGCACGCGGTTTCGGCGCCGGAAGGAGCTGGGCCTTCGAAGGCCGAGGCGGCGCTGGCGGCGCGGCTGGGTTCCGTGGTGCGGGCATTGCCGACGGGAACTGGCACTCCTTCGGAGGCGCTCGCGGCGGGAACTGGCGAGGCGGAGGCTTCGGCCGCGGTTTCGGCTTTGGCGGAGGCTACGGCTTTGGCCGCGGTTTCGGCTGTTGCGGTGGTTACGGCTTTGGCGGTGGCTACGGCTTTGGATTTGGCTTTGGTTTGAGCCCTTTTTTTTATTGGCCACCGTACTACTACAGTCCATGGTGGGGCTACGGCTATCCGGGCGGCTACGCTTACTCGTATCCGTACTAGGGAGGACGCGGATCACTTCGGCATTTATTAGGAGTGGACTGCGCTTAACTGGAAATTTTTCCGAGGAGAATATTGTCGATCAGCCGCGTGCTCCCGACATACGCGGCAACCGCCACCAGCGCGCCGCCGGAAATATCTTCGATCGGGTCCAGCGTATCCGGATCGACGATCTCAAAGTAATCGAGCCGAACCGCAGTTTCCCCGGGAAATTCCGCGCGCCCCGCCGCCGCTAACCTGGCCGCATCCCGTTCGCCTGCGGACGCCAGTTCCTGCACCCGCATCAACGATCGATGCAGCACCAGCGCCTGCCTGCGTTGCTCGGGATTGAGATAAGCGTTCCGCGAACTCAGGGCCAGCCCATCGGGCTCGCGCACAATCGGGCACACCACAATTTCCACCGGCAAGTTGAGATCGCGCACCATGCGCCGGATGATCGCCACCTGCGCCGCATCCTTCTGCCCAAAGAACGCCGCGTCCGGTTCGACGATGTTGAACAACTTGGCCACCACCGTCGTAACCCCGCGAAAATGCCCCGGCCGCGAACGCCCATCCAGCTTCTCGCTCAGTCCCTCCACCGTCACCCAGGTCGCCGCGCCCGCCGGATACATTTCCTCCAGCACTGGCGCGAACAGCAGTTCCACGCCCTCGCCCTCTCCCTCTAGCATTTCGCAGTCCCGCTGAAACGTCCTCGGATATTTCGCCAGATCCTCATTCGGCCCAAATTGTGCAGGGTTCACAAAAATGGACGCCGCGACAACATCCGAAGCCGCTCGCGCCGCCCGCACCAATGACAAGTGCCCCTCATGCAGCGCTCCCATGGTCGGAACAAACCCCAGCCGCTTCTCCGCGCGCCGCACCGCGCGACAAGCATTCCGCATTTCGTGAATGGTCGTACAGATTTTCAAGGAAAGGTTTTCAAGAACACATACACCAAGGCTGAAGAAATTCCGCGTCAATCTCGAGAATCAAAATGTGGGGAGAGCCGCCCTCAGCTAGCTTGCCCTGAGCGAGCCGAGAGGCCGTGCGCAGCTAGGCTTTGTTGCCGGCCGCGCACAAAAACTCCGGTCGCGGCCCCCAACTTACCTCACCACCACCGGAACATCATGCTTCACCGCCCAGATCAACGCGACCAACCACCCAATCACCGTCCATGCCAGAAAGAAATTAAGCAGAAAGATCGCCAGCAGATCGCGCTTGCCACGCGCCAGTGCAATGATCGATGGCAGGAAATACATCACAAACGGCAGCCCGAAAAAATGAAAGAAGAAAAAATGGAAGAACCACGTTGAGAGAATCATACAATCCCTCCTCGCCTAATACTGCGGCAGTATCTCTCTCACAAATAAGAATACGCAATCAAGCCCGTTTTCGTTCCCTTAGCAATATCCGTGTGAATCCGCGTAAATCCGTGGCAAAGAAGTTAGCGCCCTACCGCCCCATCGCCCGCTTCCGTGCCAGCACCGTATCCAGCCCCGCCTTGGTCTCCTTCGGCAAATGATACGACTCCTCATCCGCCGGATACTGCCGCGACCGCACATCCGCCCGAAACGCCTGCACCGCATTCGTGATCAGCGCCGCCGCATCCCCATAGCGCCGCACAAACTTCGCCGGAGCCCCAAACGTCAGGCTCAAAATGTCATGCAACACCAGCACCTGCCCATCGCACTCCGGCCCCGCGCCAATCCCAATCGTCGGCGTGCCCACCTCGCCAGTAATCATCGCCGCGACTTCCCGCGGAACGCCCTCCACAAAAAGACACGCCACGCCCGCGCGATCCAGCGCCACCGCATCCCGCATGAGCTGTTCGATCCCGCTGAGACTCTTCCCCTGCACCTTGTATCCGCCCATCACATTCACCGACTGCGGCGTCAACCCAATGTGCCCCGCCACCGGAATCTCCGCGTCAATAATCTGCCGGATCAAATCGGCGCGTTTCTCCCCGCCCTCAATCTTCACCACCTCGGCCCCGCCCTCTTTCACAAAACGCGCCGCGTTACTCACCGCGGTCTTGGAGTCAATTTGATAAGACCCGTACGGCATATCGGCGACCAGCAGCGCGTTCTTCACTCCGCGCCGCACCGCCTTCACGTGATGCAGCATCTCGTCCATCGTGACCGAGAGCGTGTTCTCGTAGCCCAGCATGGTTTGCGCCAGCGAATCCCCCACCAGAACCACGTCAATGCCAGCCTCATCCACCAGGCGCGCGGCGGAGTAGTCGTAAGCAGTCAGGCAAGTAATGGGTTCGTGGCGGAATTTCTGTTCCCGCAGAGACGCGGTAGATACCTTGCGGCCGGAGCCGGAAAATCCCAGGCTCCCGCCTATTGGGGTCAAACTCATGCTGTCCTCCAGTGCCCCTCCGACTCAGCGGATAGAGCCTGTACGCATCATGGCGTCTACAGCTTTGGATGACGCTGGGGCTATTGTAGCCGCAAAAAGGCCGCCCGTCGAACCCCTGAAGGCCGCCTTCCCCTGAAGTGCAAACTATAGATAACAAACCCATTGTCCTATCTTCCTCGATCACATGGGCTGTTCTGTCTCAACCAGGCAAGATAGCCAGCCTCATCGAGTGTACCTGCCGCCAGCCCTATAACGGCCTGCGTCGCATCCTCCTCGCTGGCCTTGAAGCCGAAGCCGTTCAGTTCAAGGAAGAGAATGCCCACCACGAAACCGGTCCTCTTATTGCCATCGACAAAGGGATGGTTGCGGACTAAGCCTGCCGTATAGAGCGCCGCCATTTCAATAACATCGGGGAGGTTGGCATAGGCATAGTGCTGGCGCGGTCGCGCCAAGGACGATTCCAGCAGTCCTTGATCGCGAACTCCTACCCCGCCGCCGTGCAGAGCCAATTGCCGGTCGTGGATCGCGAGCGCATCGCGCGTCTCAATCCATAGAGGTTCTTTCCTCGTCTTCGCCACGCTTCACTTTGCCAGGGCGTGCAGCGTGTTGCGATAGCGGCCCATGATTTCTTCGGCCTTGTCCATTTTCTTCTCGAACGCGGGATCGTACGGAGTGAGCCGGTAGTCCCCGTCTCCTGCCTCTACTAGAAAAACCCGCTCTCCGTCGCCCGTACGCAGGCGTTGAATCACTTCCTTGGGCAGTACAACGCCCAGCGAGTTGCCAAATTTCCGAATCTTGAGTTGAACCACGACACCCCTCCGATGTTATTACAATTGTAATAACATCGCCGAGCAAGCGCAAGGCTCATTTTCGAGGATCCGGCGAACCGCGATTACCCGTCCAACGACAGCCCCTACGCTCCCACCCCATCCTGCCCACCCAGCGGCAAGAAGTACTGCGTCCCCTTGATCGGCTCCGTGACCTTGCGCAGCAGTTCCTGCAGATCCTCATTGCGGTCGACAAAATCAATCTCTGAAGTATTCACGATCAGCAGATCCGACGACGTATAGTGAAAAAAGAAGTGTTCATACGCCTTCACCACTTCTTCCAGATACTCGTCGCTCACCGCCCGCTCTCCCGGCGCATTTTTCTTCTTGAGCCGCTTCTTCAGCACTTCCGGCGTGGCCTGCAGATAAATGACCAGGTCCGGCGTCGGCAACTGCTCGCGAAAATGGTTGTAATAGCGGTTGTAAGTATCGAGCTCCTGGTCGGTGAGATTCAGGCAGGCAAACAGTTTGTCCTTCTCGAAGATGAAATCCGCGACCACCGCCTTCTGCGACCGCGCCCCCAGGTCGAGAGCCTGCAATTGCTCAAACCGCCGCACCAGAAACGTAAACTGCGCCTGAAACGCCGCCCCGCGTTCCCCTTCGTAGAACGAGGTCAGAAACGGATTCGCCTCCGCCTCCATCACCCGCTGCGCATTCAGCCGCTCGCCCAGAATCCGCGCCAGTGTGCTCTTGCCCACTCGGATGGGCCCTTCCACAGCAATGTACCGGGGCAGTTCGAAAAGGTTGGCCATGGTTTAGTGAAATGAATTCGTGCGATGTTCTCGGAATTCAGAGGATATCTCGGATACCGTCGAGTGGCAATTGCGGGATGAGTTAACAGGAGCGATTGAGTAATTGGGGAATTGGGTAATTGAGAAATTGAAAACCTGCGCGAGCGGGAAGGGCAGTGCAAGATTTAAATTACTCAATTACCCAATTCCCCAATTACCCAATCCTTTACAATCCCTGCATGCTCGGACCCGTGCTCGCCGCGACAGCCGCCACCGCCCTGGCTGCTGCCGGCTACCAGGCCATGGCGCCCACCGGACAGTGGTTCGGCCGCACCTTCACCGGCCTGCCGCGCGGCACCAGGCAACTCGCGCTCACCTATGACGATGGCCCCAACGACCCACACACCCTGCGCCTGCTGGAAGTCCTCGCGAAGCACGATGTCCACGCAACTTTTTTCCTCATCGGAAGCTACGTCCAACAACGCCCCGAACTCGCCCGCGAGATCGTCCAAGCCGGCCACGTCGTCGGCAATCACACCTTCACCCATCCCCTGCTGACTTTCAAAAGCGCGGCTGAAATTCGCCAGGAACTCTCCACCTGCCGCGCGGCTCTCGAAGACGCAATTGGCAAACATTCCAATCTCTTCCGCCCCCCCTTCGGAGGACGCCGCCCCGGCGTCCTCCGTATCGCCCGCGATCTGGGCCTCACTCCAATCATGTGGAACGTCACTGGCTACGACTGGAACGCTCCTCCATGCGCCGTGATCGAACAGAAAGTAACCCGCCAGATCCGCGGCGGCGACGTAATCCTCCTCCACGACGGCGGTCACAAACAAATGGGCGCCGACCGCTCGCAAACGGTGCAAGCCACAGATCAATTAATCTTCCGCCATAAAGAGGAAGGCTACGAATTCAAAACCATCCCGCAAATGCTGGAAGAAAAAAATGATGGAAAGCAGAGCTGAGCCAGATTTTCAATTTTCCAATTACTAAATTCCCCAATTACTCAATCGCCCTCGCCCTCATCCCCGCATCGCCGCAAACGCCACCTTCGCCGCCGCCACCGTCCGCTGCACATCTTCCTCCGTATGAGTCGCGCTCAGAAATGCCGCCTCATACTGTGAAGGAGGCAAATACACGCCACTATCCAGCATGCTGCGAAAGAATTTCCCAAACGCCTCGGTATTCGACTTCGACGCTGAATCCCAATCCGTCACCGGCCCTTGATTGAAAAACCAGGTAAACATCGACCCCACGCGGTTCTGGCAAAGCGCAACGCCCGCCTCCTTCGCCGCCGCGGCCACGCCATCAACCAGATCCGCGCTCAACTTCTCCAGCCGCGGATAAATCTCTCCCTTGCGATCCCGCAACTGTTTCAACATAGCGCATCCCGCGGCCATTGCCAGCGGATTCCCCGACAGCGTTCCCGCCTGATACATCGGCCCCAGCGGCGCCACCAAATCCATAATCTCTTTCGCCCCACCGTACGCGCCCACCGGCAGTCCTCCGCCAATAATCTTTCCCATCGTCGTCAAGTCCGGACGAATGTTATACAGTTCCTGCGCGCCCCCATAAGCCACGCGAAATCCCGTCATCACCTCATCAAAAATCAGCACCGAGCGTTCGCGCTCGGTCAGCATCCGCAGCCCCACCAGATAATCGTCCGCCGCCGGAACGCATCCCATATTCCCCACCACCGGCTCCACGATCACGCAGGCAATCTGGTGTTTGAATTTCTGAAACGCATGCTCGACCACCGAAAGATTGTTGAACGGCAACGCCACCGTGAACTGAATGAACTCCTCCGGCACGCCCGCCGACCCCGGAATCCCCAGCGTCGCCACGCCCGACCCGGCCTTCACCAGCAGCGCATCCGCGTGCCCGTGATAGCAGCCTTCAAACTTCACAATATATTTTCGCTTCGTATAAGCCCGCGCCAGCCGGATCGCCGACATGGTCGCTTCCGTCCCCGAACTGACGAAGCGCACCTTCTGCATGTGCGGAAACGCTCCCAGCACAAGTTCCGCCAGATCCGCTTCCGACGGCGTCGACGCGCCAAAGCTGGTGCCATTGCACGCCGCGCCCAGAATCGCATCCAGCACATTCGGCTCCGCGTGCCCGAGAATCAGCGGCCCCCACGACCCGATGTAGTCGATGTACTCGTTCTCGTCCGCGTCCCAGATGTGCGATCCCTTGCCCCGCACAATAAAAAGCGGATCTCCTCCCACCGCGCGAAACGCCCGCACCGGAGAATTCACCCCTCCCGGAATCATGCTCTCCGCCCGCTGCTGCAGCCGCCGCGACTGCTCCGTCTTCCGTGTTGTAGTAGACGCCATCGATCCTCTCGACCTACTTAGCGGCGGACGCATTCGTCCGCCCGCCACTAACCAGATTGACTCAAGCAACCGATTACTATAGCAGCGCTCCTATTCGCCCCGCGCGCAAACCGAATTCATCAGATATTCATCCTTCTGCAATCCCCTTGCAACATCCCGACAGTACCCTCAGGTCATCAAGTTACCCTTCTAACCGGGAGGGTTTTGAGGGACAGTCTCGGGGGCTCCGGACTGTCCTTTTTGCTTTTCTGGCACTTACCCGTAAAGCGCGCGCAGCACAAAGCACTTGTCATCCCGAGGCAGGCGCACTTTGCCAGCCGAGGGATCTGGGCGAGCCGCGCGATGCGTCGCGTTCTTTGCGACGCAATAACCGCGCGTTTGGCTCGCTTCCTTATACCCCCGCTCAGTCCATTAACCACAATTAACCCTCC
>DATHQJ010000264.1:0-12465 GCA_035482825.1 Binatus sp. (SeqCode)
TCGCCTACAAGCCGGCGAACCTCAAGGCCGACGGACATTACCGCACCATTGAAATCGTCCCCAACGATGCGAAGAATTTCCGGGTGCGTGCGCGCCGCGGATGGTACGCTCCGACCGCCGCCCAATAAGTTAAGATCATCAACCACCAAGGACACGAAGGTTTACGAAGGAAACAAATTGAGATCCGACCTTCGTGAACCTTCGTGCCCTTAGTGGTTAATGCCTTTCTGGAGCCAGTCATGCCAGGATATTCCGGAACCCCACTCCCGAAAAAGCTGGGCATTAAGCCCGGGCTCCGCGTGTGTCTGATGGATGCTCCCGCCGAAGTGCGGGCCGAGTTGAGGGTTGAGCTCGCGGGCTGCGAAATGAGCGACGGAAAACCTCCGCTCGACTTCGCCATGCTGTTCTCGAAATCGAAAACATCTCTCCGCAAGGAATTCAAGGGTGTCAGCAAACGGCTTGCGCCCGCGGGAATGCTGTGGGTGAGTTGGCCGAAGAAGAGTTCCGGCGTGGCTACCGACCTGGACGAGAGTATCATCCGCGAGATCGGCCTGGCTGCCGGACTGGTGGACGTGAAAGTGTGCGCCGTGACCGAGGTCTGGTCAGGATTGAAATTCGTGCGCCGCGTAAAGGATCGCTGAAAAGAACGGAGGAAGAAACGAACATGGTACGAGTCGGATTGATCGGATTTGGTCTGGCGGGGCAGGCGTTTCACGCGCCTGTAATTCGTGGTGTCCCGGGGATGGAGCTGGCCTGCATTCTCGAACGCCACGGCTCGAACGCGAAAGAAAAATATCCTGAAGTTCGAGTCGCGCGCACGCTCGACGAGATGCTCTCCGACAAAACGCTGGGTTTGATCGTGGTGGCCACGCCCAACGACTCGCATTATTCCTACACCAAAGCCTGCCTTGAAGCCGACCGCGACGTGGTCGTCGACAAACCATTCACTCCGACGATGACGGAAGCTGAGCAACTGGTCCGCATCGCCGCTGAGCGTGGGCGTCTGGTCACGGTGTATCAAGACCGGCGCTGGGACGGAGCTTTTCTGACGGTGAAGAAGTTGTTGAGTGCGGGAGCACTGGGCGCGGTCGCCGAGTACGAGGCGCGCTTCGATCGTTTCCGGCTGGAGTCAAAGCCGAGTGCTTGGAGGGAGCAGGCGGAATTTCCCGCTGCGGGAGTTCTCTGGGACCTTGGTCCACACTTGATCGACGGAGCGCTGGTATTGTTTGGCGAGCCCGAGACGATTTGTGCTTCGGCCCTCCGTCAGCGGGAGACTTCGAAGATCGACGATGCGTTCGATGTGATCATGCAGTATCCGCGGACGCGAGCAACGCTGCGGGCGCGGATCATCGCTTACGCGCCGGGGCATCATTTGCTGCTTCACGGAACGGAAGGGTCATTCATAAAGTATGGGATGGATCCGCAGGAGGAGATTCTGCGCGGCGCGAACTGCCCGGACGGTCTGGATTGGGGCGCGAATTGGGGATTGGAGCCGGAGGAACGCTGGGGCACGCTGAGCCGCGTCAACGAAGCGCCGCGCAAGGTCAAGACTGAACGCGGAGACTATCGCCTGTTCTACGCCAACGTGCGAGATGCGATCGAGAAGAGAGCTCCGTTGGATGTGACGCCGCAGCAGGCGCTGCGCACCATGCGTGCGCTGTTGCTGGCGCGCAAGAGCAGCCGGGAAGGGCGGGTCGTTCGGTGGACGGAAGCGGTGGAATGAAACCGCATTTGACACCGCAGTAAGACTACTTGCAGTTCTGCTGGCTCTCGGCTCCGCGGGCGAGACGCCCCCGGGACAGCCGGCCAGAGGCCGGCGCTACGAAGATCCGCTACACACCTTTCATTACTTTCTGGAATGCGGACTGGAAGCGTTCCATCTCTGTTTGCGTGCCTACGGTGATACGGACATAGGTGGGCATCACGGGCCAGACGCGACCGATTAAAACATTCTCCTTCGCCATGGCGTCTCTTACTTCTTTCCCTGGCCGCTTGGTATCGAGCAGGAAGCAGTTCGACTCGGAAGGAATGTAGGAGTAGGCGTTGCGGTCCAGCCACTGAAAAGTTTGCTGGCGAATGCCGGCATTGATGCGGCGGCGGTCCGCGACCAGTGCCGAATCCTTCAGGCTGGCGGTCGCTGCGACGATAGCGGTCACGGGCATAAAGTTCTGGCCGCCGCGTGCGGTGACTTTTTCCAGCAGATCGGGACGTGCGATTACGAAGCCGCAGCGCAGGCCGGCCATTCCGTAGACCTTCGAGAACGTCCGCAGCACAATGACGTCTTTACCAGCCTTGACCAGATCGAGCGCCGATGGCGCTTCGCTCAAATGGATGTACGCTTCGTCAACCAGAACGATCGAGTCTTGGGGCTTGTTGGCGACAAGATATTCGATGTCCGAGTGCGGGGTGAGGGTGCCGGTCGGATTGTTGGGATTGCAGATGTAGAAGGCGCCGGCGTCGGGCGCGGCCGCCAGCATGGCCTTGACGTCATGCGCGTAAGTCTTCGTGAGCGGAACCTTCACCACGCGCGCTCCCGAAATTGCCGACATCGACATGCCGGTCTCGAATCCGGGATCGGCGGTGACGTAGCTCTTCTGCGGCGAAGTGAAGGCCAGCACGCTAAGGCCCAGCGGAGGCGTCGATCCCGCGGTGCTGTAGATGAAATCAGGTTTGAGGCCTTCCAGCTGCGCAAACGCGTTCACCAGATCGTCGGTGAGATTGTCGGAGTAACGGCCGCCTAGTGGGATGATGGCGGAGATCGCGTCGCGCGCAGCCTGACAGGGGCCGAGCGGATTCTCGTTCGAATCGATGAGCACGGCGTCCGGGGCGTGCGGGCGGCGCCGCGAGGCGGCGGCCAGCATGGGTTCGGTCATCCCTCGGAATGCAGCTGCCGCGGACGCAGCCGCTGAAAGGTGCAGAAATGAGCGCCGGGAGAAACGGGGCATGGGAACCTCCGCATGGGAGTGTATCAGGATGTTGGTGTGGAGTGCCCGCTCCGTACGAATCCGCTCGGGGAAGACTGCCCCCGCTGATCAGGCGACCGACACCTTGGTGCCATAGCGGAAACGGCTCCCACGCCCTACTGTGGGCGAGGAGAATCTATGCAAAAGATTTTTTGGTTGGTCGTTCTGGGGGCGCTATTTTGCCCTGTCGCTTTCGCTGAAAAAGGCACTGTAGCAAAACGAGTTTCCGACTGCGACTATTACATGGTGAGCGCCCCGTCAGGCTACGCTATTCTGGAATGGTACGGCGACTATGATCCCGATGAAGGTGATGTGATTAAGGGCAACTTCAAAGTGTATGGGACGCACACCTTTTTTGTCGGGGCCAGTGAAGAGGAAACCCGTGCCTACGTAGAGGAGTGGGGGCTTAGTAGAGATGAGGCCCTTGAACAACTATCAGATAAATGTGACTGACAGCTTTCGTACCAAATGGCAGGAATTTGGATAGGAGAAGAGTCAATGAGGCGCATCGCGACAGTTCTGGTTGGTCTGGTCCTGGTAGGTTCGGCGTTCGCCGGAGGCAAGGATCGAGTCACAGTGAAAGTCACAGCACGAAACGACAGCAATGTGGCTTACAGCTATGCCTTCGTCAATGATAGCTATGGCGTCGCACAGAACTTGAATCTCCGTGGCGCAACCCTCACTTTGGTTCTGCCGAACGGCGACAAAGCGGTCGTCAACTGCACCAGCAAGTTTCAGGAGCGGATGGCGGGGCCGGGCAACGTGCGCTCGTGCCGTGTGCCGCTGGTTGACGAATTTGAAGCCACCTTCGACGGGGACAAAGCGAAGTTGTTTTGGCCGACTAGTCTTGACGGCAAGAAGATCGAGTCCGAGACCTACAAGATTGTCGCCGTGTCCAAAGCCGCTCACTAAAGGCTTTCCAAATCAATGTCCGCCGTGGCGTTCGGATCGCTAGTACTCGTTCTGGAAGGTGTGGTCTTTCACCTCCTTCAGGAGCCAGGCTGGACCTGACGCAGAAAAGATCTAAAGACAACACCAAGATCAAAGGCAGTGGGCAGGAGTGCCCGCTCCACATAAACAGGTCTAGTCCTCTTTGCGTCCGGCGTAATAGCCGGCGCGGGCCTGGATCTTATAGCCCTGCTTGTTCTTGATTTCGAGCTTGCGGTAGGCGCCGTCGAGCTTGGTATTGGTGGGGACATAGCCGATGTTGTATTGGCTCCGCAGCTCGGCGGCGATCTGGTCGAAGGCGTCGCGCAGTTTGTCGAACTTGTTGCCGACGTTGATGACGCGGCCGCCGGTTTGCTCGGTGAGCTTGCGCATTTCGCCCTCGCCGCCGTAACCCATCCCTGCGCTTCCGTAGAATCCGCGGTCGGCACAGAGCAGAACGTAGACGATGGCATCCGCCTTCTGCGCAGCCTCGATCGCGTCCTTGATTTTCAGGCGGCTGCCTTCGTCCTCGCCGTCAGTCAGCAGGATCATCGCCTTGCGACCGACTTCTTTCGACAGCATGTCGTGGGCCGATAGATAAACCGCATCGTAGAGCACAGTGCCTGCGGAGTGTGCGGTCGGCACCGGACCACCGCCCGCTCCGGGGAGCGTTGGCATGGTGACGCCGGTATTGATCTTCACGGAGTTGAGGGCTTTTTGCAGGCGTTGCACGTCGCGGGTGAAATCCTGCACCAGGCTGGCATCGATGTTGAAATCGAGGACGTAGGCTTCGTCTTTGTCGGTCAAGATCTGCTTCAAAAACGCTCCGCCAACTTCTTTTTCCATGTCGAGAACCCGCAGTTGGCTGCCGCTGGAGTCAATCAGCATGCCGAGCGTGAGCGGCAGGTTGGTCTCCGGGGTGAAATACTTCAGGGTCTGCTGCTGGCCGTCTTCAAAGATTTCAAAATCGTCTTTCGTCATGTTCGGGATCAGCGCCCCGTGCTTGTCCTTGACGTTGAAGAACAGCTGCACAACATTGACGTTCACCTTCAGGGTGGTAGCGGGCTCCTGGGAGTCGTCGGATTTCTGGTTGGGAGCGGCTGGCTGCTGGCCCGGAGTCGCTTTGGGAGCCGGCGCCGACTGGCTGGCTGGCGACTGCGCAATAATGATTGGAGTTCCAAGGGACAAGGCACCCAGGGCCACCATGACCAGGATTCGGCGTTTAGCGACAAGCTGGGCAACCAGAAGCTTTGGCATTCGGGGATCTCTCGCGATTCGGCGTTAGTGTTAGTCTAGTCCTGAAGCTTTAGATGCACCAAATGGGCTGAATCGGGCATCTTAAGGGGTAGTAAAATGGCTTTTTTCGCGGATTGAGGAAGGCAATGGCGCCAGTGATCGGAAAGTCAGTGACTGAAAATACGACCAAGTGCCCCTGGGGAGGAATCCTGATTGCTGTGGGGATCGGGTTCGGCCTGGCGATCACCGGTGCGCAGGCGCAATCCGGTGGCCAGACTCAGCCGCCCCCGCCAGCCGGTTCGAACCCTGCCGGTTCAAACCCCGCCAGTTCAAAGCCCGCACAAGATATTCCGGACGCACCCTCAACCGTTCAGCCGCCGGCGCCTGCCGCTCCGCCCGCCGCGGGCCGAGGGTCGGAACCGATTCCGTATCCTGGCGAGGCCCAGCAGACGCCGGACCAGACCAAGCAGGACAAGAGCCAGAACCAGGATCAAAATAACGATAAGCAGCCTATTCCTCCCATGCCCCCGGTCGAGACCGTTCCCGCCGGCAGCACGCCTAGAAATCAGATCAGCGCTGGCGACGATCTCTACAAATTGGTGGTGAAGGTCAACTACGTTTCGCTGCCGGTGATGGTGAAAGACTCCAGCGGCCACGCCGTGGACGGTCTGCTTGCCAGAGACTTCAGCGTATTCGAAAACGGCAAGAAGCAGAATCTGACCTACTTCACCAGCGATCCCTTCGAGCTTTCGGTCGCGGTCGTGCTCGACATTGGCATGTCGGACGTCGCCCTGCAGAAGGTGAATCAGACGTACACCGCCCTGGTCGGCGCTTTCAGCCCCTACGACGAAGTTGCGCTTTACACTTACAGCAGCACGGTCAGCCAGGTCACCGATTTCACGGGAAGGCCGGAGAGGCTGAACGCCGCTCTGACAGAACTGAAGCAAGTCCGCGGAGTTGCCGGCCCGCCGGTGCTCGGCGGACCACTCGGACCTGGCGGCCCCACGGTCAATGGTGCGCCGGTGGGCGGGCCAGTCATCCAGCCGGTCAACACTCCTGCGCGGGAGTCACACGTGCTCAATGATGCCATCCTGAGGGCGGCGCTGGATCTGAGCAAGCGCGAGAAAACCCGCCGGAAAGTGATCTTCGTCATCAGCGACGGACGAGAAATGGGTAGCCGGGCGAGTTATGACGGCGTCCGCCACCTGCTGCAGACTCGCGACATTCAGGTCAGAGCAGTGGTGGTTGACAGCGGCGCCTTGCCCGGCTTCCGGCAGCTCGAAAAATTTCATCTGCCGGACCAGGGCCGCACCAATAACCTTGCGAAATTCGTGCGCGCGACCTGCGGTGCCGATCCGCTTCCCGAACTCTCCCGTAATGCCATCGAAGACGCATATTCACAAATGGCCTCCGAGGCCAGGAATCAATACACTTTGGGATATACCCCCCTGCCGGTGACTGGCGCTTCTGCCTACCGCGACATCGAAGTGCGGGTTGACCGAAAAGGGCTGAAAGTGGCTGCCAAGGACGGGTATTATGCGATCCCGAGTGCCCGTTGATTCTCCTTCTGCCGCTGTGCAAGACTGCCCGAATTTTGCCCGGACTTTGCCCGCTTGGGGCGGGAGTCACCTGAGTAACCTGCGTTGGGCACGTCCCGTATGATATAAAGACCCCGAGCCTCCATAGGGACATGAGTGTGCGCGGCAGCCCTCAAGGGCATGCCCGTATTTGAGGAAAGCCTTGAGTTTCATCAACTTCGCAGCCCGTGAGATCAATTGCAAGATCGTATACTATGGCGCCGGACTGGGCGGCAAGACCACGAACCTGCAGGTGATTTACCAGAAAACTGCGGACCAGCAGAAGGGCAAGATGATTTCGCTGGCCACGGAAACCGAGCGCACCCTGTTTTTCGATTTTCTTCCCCTCGACCTCGGAAACGTCCGCGGCTTTAAGACCCGCATCCATCTCTACACCGTCCCTGGCCAGGTTTTTTATGACGCCAGCCGCAAGCTGATTCTGCGCGGCGTGGACGGCATCGTCTTCGTCGCCGACTCGCAGGAGCAGCGCATGGACGCCAACGTCGAAGCCCTCGACAACCTGATGTCGAATCTGAAAGAACATGGCTACGACTTCAACAAGATTCCCTACGTGCTGCAGTTGAACAAGCGCGACCTGCCTAACATTCTGCCTGTTGATCTGCTGGCTACCGAACTGCGCAAGAAAAATGAAGCTATCGTCGAAGCTGTCGCCTTTCAGGGCGTGGGCGTCTTCGAAACGCTGAAAGAAATCGCGAAGCAGGTCTTAACCGAACTCAAAGCCGGCGGGTAGATTCACTAAGAAAACCCCGCCAAGCATTGAGGAAAAACGTTCTCCTCGTTGGCTCATTTTCGCTTAGAGCAATTTCGCAAACGCATGAGCGAGATCGGCAAAAAGATTCGGGCGATCGTCGACGCGGGCCTGGCCCCGCGTTTGAAAGAACAAGGATTCCACAGGCGCGGAATCAACTTTCACCGAACCGACGGCGATGCCATACAGGTAGTGACCGTCCAGTCGAGCCAGCACAACTTCGGGGATTCCGGGAGGTTCCGCGTCAACTTCGGAGTTCACTTCCCGGAAGTCGCAAGGGTTTTGCAGGGATCAGATGGGATGCCTAAGGTTCCCAGTGAACAGTTCTGTCTGCTTCGCGCCCTTTGGAGTTTCCCCGACCGTTGGTGGGCGGTTGACTCAGCCACTATCGCGTCCAACGTCGTACTGAATTTGAATACGTACTGGTCGGAGATAATTTGGCCGTGGCTGGAGGTAAACAAACAGCTGCCGGAAGCGGCCAAAACGCTTGAGAGCCAGCCCATGAGCCGCGTGACAGCGGCGGCAGTACGTCTGACCCTGGGTCAGCGCGACGAAGCAACTCGCTTGGTAGGTACCTGTATTGCGAGTCTTGAAAACGCTATTCAAGCGCAATCGGCGTATCCAGACAACGTTGAGTTGCTGACAGCGCAACTCAAGAACGTGCGCGACTGGGCAGCGAACCACCACTTGCTCTAGTTATTCAAACTCTATCGGGGTTTTCAGTGCTATGGCCTGATTTTCAACAGTTATGATGTTTCGAGCGATATGAAACAGACTATGCGAATCGTTCTGCTGCTCCTAATGAGCGGGACTCAACTCTGCCCGCAGGCATCGAAGCGGGTGGAAGGCCATCGGGAGCAGACGGACTTCGGAGCGGAAGGCGACCTTGAAAATCCCGCCGCCCTTCCCGGCGCTGCTCTGGAATCACTCAGAACATCGAAGAACGCCGACGATTCAATCCAAATGTGTGCGCATGACGAAGGGATTCCGCTCGATAGGATTCCCGCGTCGTGGTTCGTTGCATCGGAAATTCGCTTGAGCCGCTCGCCCTCTTCTGGATTGATCGTCAGGGGCGAGAATCCATGTCTTGGAGGAGCGCACATTTCGCAGTTCTGGGTTCTGGCCAAGTCACCGACTGGATACGAGATCGTATTTCGCGGTCGAGCGGACGCTCTAACCGTGCTGCCTACTCGCACAAACGGCTATCGCGACCTGCAGTTGACTATCGTTACCCAAGCTGGTGCCTACATCGATAATGTGAGTTTTCGCTACCGGAACGGCCAATATCACGAAGCCGTGCACCATCTTGAACATCCCAACTGACGCAACATCCCCATAGCACTCACTGACCAGGCCAGACAGTCGACTCTCCGTCCCTGCCCGAATCGTTCATCCACGCTTTCCGTGTTCGCCAAACTCCGTCTAACCTCCAGCACCTTCCCTGATGCATGAACTACAATGGCTGTCCGCCAATTGTGCCCTAATCTGGGAGGCTATTCATGCGCTTACTGCGAAACCCACTGTGCGCCCTGCTTGTTCTTTTCATCTCCTCCGCGCCCCTCGCCCTATCCCAGTCCTCATCCCTCCACGGCATCGACCTCGGCGATCTCGACCGCAAGGCCGCTCCGTGCGATGACTTCTTCGAATTCGCTAACGGGACCTGGCGCGCAAATAATCCTATTCCCGCTTCCATGACGCGCTGGAGCAAACGCTGGCAGGCGGGCGAATCTTCGAAAGACAAGCTGCGCGAAATTCTCGAGGCTGCTGCCGCTGACAAGTCTGCGGCCCCGGGCAGCAACGAACAAATCATTGGCGACTATTACGGGGCTTGCATGGATGAGCCCCGGGTGAACGCCCGCGGCATCGATCCCATCAAGCCGTGGCTCGCCAAGATCGACGGCGCTCGCGACATCGCCGCCCTGCAGCAGGTCATGGCCGAGATGCATGACATTCTGGTGCAGGTTCCCTTCGCGTTCGGCAGCCAGCAGGATCCGCATAAGCCTTCGTGGGTGCTGGCCGATCTGGGGGCCAGCGGCCTTGGCCTTCCCGATCGCGACTACTATCTGAAAACCGAACCACGCTTTAAAGAAGCCCGCGAAAAATATATCGCGCACGTCACCGCCATGTTCAAGCTCGCCGGCTGGGATCAGAAATCCGCTGCCGCCGCTTCGCAGACTGTCATGGCGATGGAAACCAAACTCGCTGAAGCCTCGCTCGATAACGTTGCCCTGCGCGACCCGGCCGCCACCGATCACAACACCACGTTCACGCAACTGGAGGCCATGGCTCCGCACGTCTACTGGGCTGCCTATTTCAAGCACAAAGAGATTCCCACCGACGTCGATATGAACGTCGACCAGCCTAAGTTCATGCAGGAAGTTGACCGCCAGATGCAGCAGACGCCGCTGGCCGACTGGAAGGTCTATCTAAAGTGGCAACTTCTGGATTCCGTTGCTGATTCCCTTTCGACGCCGTTCGTCGAAGAGAATTTTGCGTTCAAGGGAAAATATCTGGCCGGGACCACCGAGATGAAGCCGCGCTGGAAGCGCTGCGCCGAGTCCGCCGATCAGTATCTCGGCGAAGCGCTGGGACAGAAATATGTCGAGAAATATTTTCCGCCCGAAGCCAAGGCCCGCATGCAGGAGATGGTGCGCAATCTGCTCGCGGCCATGCGCGACGACATTCTCAGCCGTCCGTGGATGAGTGACGACACCAAAGAAAAGGCGATGGCCAAGATCGCCACCTTCCGGCCCAAGATCGGATATCCCGACAAATGGAAGGACTATAGCCACGTCAGCATTAGGCGCGATGCTTATTTCGAGGACATGATCGCCGGAAGAAAATTTGTGGAAGAAGACGACCGTACTCAGATCGGCAAGACTGTCGACCGCGACCGCTGGGGCATGACGCCGCCCACCTCCGACGCCTACTACAATCCGCTGCTCAACGAGATCGTGTTCCCCGCGGGAATTCTTCAGCCTCCGGCGTTCGACATGAATGCGGTCGACGCCGTGAACTACGGCGCGATCGGGGTTGTGATCGGACATGAAATCTCGCACGGCTTCGACGACCAGGGCGCGCAATTCGATTTCCTCGGCCGTCTGCGCAACTGGTGGACTGATGCTGACCTGAAAGATTTTCAGGGCCGTGCGGCTTGCGTGGCGGATCAGTTCGATCACTATTACATCGAAAAAGACATCCACCACAACGGCAAGCTGGTGTTGGGTGAAAGCATCGGCGACCTGGGCGGCGCCAAGATCGCTTACCTCGCGTATCAGAAATCTCTGCAGGGCAAGTCGCGGCCCGCCGACATCGACGGCTTCACTGCCGAGCAGCAGTTCTTCATCGCCTGGGGACAGTTCCGCGGCGACGAGACACGCCCGGAAGCGCAGCGGCTGATGGTGCAGGGCGATCCCCATCCTGTCGCGAAATTCCGCGTGATCGGTCCGCTCTCCAACCTGCCGGAATTTAAGGCGGCGTGGAGTTGCAAAGCCGACGCCGCGATGGTCCGGCCCGAAGGGAAGAGATGCGACGTGTGGTAAGCGTTCGGAATATGTGGGGACGGGCGACTTCGCCCGTCCCGTGAAGCTTTCCAGAGCCGCAGCCCGCCGCAACCGCAAATTACCAACGTAAGCCCATCCTGCCGTTTCCTGCTGCCCCGCCGCTCCCCCATTCGCTAGCCTGATCCCAGGGAGCGGTGTGCACCCGCCCGCGGCCTCCATCGATGATCTTCCCGAGCATGATGATCTCTAACTTGATCTTCTCTACGCTGATTCTGCACGCTCCCGATTCAAGAGGACTCGTCCTCTACTGCATCCTCGGCTTCGGCGCCGGCGTCGGACTATTCATCTACGGATTCCGGCTGCTGCAGCGGCGCCGCCTGATTCTCGACACGCCCTTCTCCAAGATTCGCAGCGCTTCCATGGGAATGGTTGAAATCAGCGGCCAGGCCGTTGGCCCTTACACCATGGTGGCGCCCATCACCGCGCGCCCCTGCTACTACTACCGGACGCTTGTCTGGGAATACAAACAGAGCGGCAAGAATAAAACCTGGGTCAAGATTGCCGGGGAGTGCATGCACCTGCCGTTTTTCATTGATGACAACACCGGCCGCCTGCTGGTCGATCCACGCGGCGCCGATCTCGACTTGCACTGCGATTTCAAGCAGGAGTTCTGTGATTCGTTTTTCACCACGAAAGAGCCGGCACCTGCCAACGTGCACAGCTTTCTCTCGCGCCACGGCATTGTCACCAGCAACAAGATCAAGGTGGAAGAGTACTGCATCAAGCCCAAGAACTCGCTGTTCCTGTTGGGCACGCTAGGGGAAAACCCGGGCATTGAAGTCGGCCCGCAACCAGTGCAAGATGCAGAGGGCACCTCTTTTTCGTCCGGCAGATTTTCTCTGTCATCGAATTTATTTTCGTTCTCTTTGGGCATGGGCAGCCGCGACGCGGATTTGGACACGAGTTCTTCGAGTCACGTCTTCACCATGCCGTCTGAAGCTGGCACTGAAGTAATCCGCCTGTCTCCGGAATCCACCTCCGCGAAGTCTTCCGACATGTCTCAACAACAAAAGGTCTCGGCCGCGCTACTGAAGGCGGGAATTGCGAGTCCTGTAGCCTGGGCCGCGGCCGGAGTGCGCTCCGCCGCTATGGCCACGCCTGGCGGGGTGTTGGTCATGCCGGATCCAGCCAACGCCGCGTCCGCCGGAAACGGCGACGGCACTCCGGGGAATACCGAAGGCACACAATCGGTGAACGGTTTCGATCCGCATCCCCCTGTGGCGCTTATGAAGGGCACCAACAACAAAACGTTCCTGATCTCCTGGCGCAGCCAGCAGGAAGTCGCGCGGTCCCTCGGCTGGAAATGTATTCTCATGATCTGGGGCGGCCCCGCCCTTGCTCTGCTGAGCCTCTATTTCTTCCTGGGCATCAAGAATCTGTTCTAACCGCCAGTCCCTGCGCACCACCCTTACTAACCCGCCCACGCCAAT
>DATHQJ010000265.1:0-14480 GCA_035482825.1 Binatus sp. (SeqCode)
GTACGCTACCCGACACACGTGTGCTAGCATCATCTTTACTCAATGCCCACTGGAAAACTGCAGATTATCCCCCTCGGAGGCCTCGGCGAGTTCGGTATGAACTGCATGGCCGTCCGCTTCGGCGATGACATCATCGTCATCGACGCCGGACTCATGTTCCCCGAAGCCGAACTGCTCGGCGTCGACATCGTGGTCCCCGACATTTCTTATCTGATCGAAAATCGTCAGCGTGTGCGCGGCATCGTCCTCACCCACGGCCACGAAGACCACATTGGCGCGCTGCCCTGGGTGCTCTCCGAACTCAACGTCCCGGTCTGGGGCACCGAGTTCACGCTCGCTTACGTGGAAGACAAACTCGACGAGCACGGCCTGCTCGACGACGCCGACCTGCGCGAGATGCGCCCCAACGAGCGTTTCAAGGCTGGGGTCTTCACCATCCACCCCATCCACGTGACGCACAGCCTGGTCGATTGCGTGGCGCTGGCTATCCACACGCCGCTCGGCGTCATCATCCATACTGGCGATTTCAAAGTCGACCCCACGCCCACCGACAACAAACTTTTCGATCTGCACACCTTCGCCGAGTATGGAAAAAACGGCGTCCTCGCCCTGTTTCAGGATTCCACCAACGTCGAGCGCAAAGGATATACGCCGAGCGAGCGCGCCGTCAGAAGAAAGTTCGACGAAGTCTTCGCTCACACCAAGAAGCGCCTCTTCATTTCCTGCTTTTCGTCGTCCATCCACCGTATCAATCTCGCCGTGCAACTCGCCCACGAGCACGGACGCAAAGTGGCGTTCCTCGGCCGCTCCATGAATAATTCCGCCGAGATTGCAGAAGACCTCGGCTACATCGAAGTGCCCGACGGCCTGGTCATCAATCCCGGCGAGATGAAGAATTTCCCGCCGGAAAAACTTTGCGTGCTCATCAGCGGCACCCAGGGTGAACCCATGTCCGCCCTGTCGCGCGCCGCCGTCGACAACCACAAGCACGCGAAAATTGAAAAGGGAGACACCGTCGTCCTCTCCAGCCGCATCATCCCCGGCAACGAAAAAACCATCTACCGGATGATCGACCACCTTTTCCGCCGCGAAGCCCATGTCATCTACGAAGACGGAACTTCGCCGCCGATCCACGTCAGCGGCCACGCCAGCCAGGACGAACTCAAACTCATCATCAACCTGGTCAAACCAAAGTTCTTCATCCCCATCCACGGCGAGTACCGCCAACTCAAACTGCATGCCGAAATGGCCGGAGCGATGCACGGTTCGGTCGGCAAAGTCATGCTCATCGAAAGCGGCGACGTTCTGGAATTCGACGAACTCGGCGCCCGCAAAACCGCCCGCATCAAAGTCGGCCGCGTCTGCATCGACTCAGGATCGCGAACGGATGTGGTTGAAGATTTAATTGTTAAGGACCGTCTGCACCTCAGCGAAGACGGCATTGTCCTGCCCATCATCGCCATCAACAAGTTGTCGGGCCACGTGGAAGCCGCTCCCGAAATTGTCACCCGCGGCTTCAACCCCGGAGACGACGACGGTCTGATGGAAGGCGCCAAACGCATCGTCGAAGACACGCTCGCCCACTCCAGCGACGAAGAAAAAGGCGACTACGGCGTGATCAAAGAAAAAATCCGCGCCGACCTGAAGCGGTACATCTCCAAACAAACCCAAAAACGCCCACTCATCATGCCGGTGATCCTGGAAATCTGACTCTTTACCAGTCGCGGACCCGCACTGGATTGAAACTCGCCGAACTGGATGCTATATTTTTGAGGGTTCCGATAGGTTGGCTTATGAGGCTCAGTGCGTTGTTGACTGCATCCTTCCTGGCAGTTTGCCCGCTCATCGCTCAAGAGTCCACTGACCCATTCCGCGCACCCGATCGTGGCACTGAAGTTCGAGTCCACGGGATACAAATCCTGCCCGTTGCCGGAAAACCATTCTCCGGGAGGGACCACATCGAGTGGACTCGTACCGTTGAAGACGGCAGCATTATTACGACGCATTTATACGCCACCCTTGCCCGCGATAGCCGAGGCCGCATCTATCGCGAGCACCGAAGCTTCGTTCCACTGAACAGTAATCAGCCATCTAGGCAGATCGATATCGTCCTCCTGGATCCGGTTGCTCACACTGGAACAACCTGTGTCATCTCAAAGCGCCGCTGCACGATCATCGGATACCACGCGTCCGCGTCGTTCACACCCGAACCCGCTGGTCCATTCGCGAACGGGAGAGGCTATCTTTCTCGTGAGAGCCTCGGCACCGATATGATTGACGGCGTCAGCGTCGTCGGTACACGCGAGACCATCACTCTTTATCCTGGGACCGTCGGAAATACAAAACCACTAGTTACCCCCAAAGAGTTCTGGTATTCCCCCGATCTTGAAATCAACTTGTCCACTACCCGCAAAGACCCCAGAGAAGGCACTCAGGTCATTCGCGTCGTTGATCTTTCTCGCAGTGAACCCGATCCGGCAATGTTCCAGATTCCCTCCAAGTTTGTTGTCATAGACCTTCGCCAACCGATCCACCCTGCAAATTGAGTCGTCAGCACTACTGCACTTCGAAGAACAAGTAACCTGCACGTACGTTAGAATCAATCGACTTGTCCGTTAACGTCGATATGATCACCCTCGACGACATCCACTCCGCCCAATCCCGCCTCCACGGCATCACCACCCGCACCTGCCTGATCGAACTCGCGCAGCCCGATCCGACCCGCCGCCTTTTCCTCAAGCCCGAAAACCAGCAACCCATCGGCGCCTTCAAACTCCGCGGAGCCTACAACAAAATCGCTTCCCTGTCAGACGAAGAGAAAAAACGCGGAGTAATCACCTACTCCAGCGGCAATCACGCCCAGGGCGTCGCCTACGCCGCACGCGCGCTCGGCGTCAAAGCTGTCATCGTCATGCCCAATAACGCGCCCGCCATCAAGCGCGAGGCAACTGCCGCCCTCGGCGCCGACATCGTAGTGGTAGGCCCCGGCAGCACTGAACGCCAACTCAAGGCCGAGGAACTGGCGGCCGAGCACGGCTATATCATCGTGCCTCCCTACAACGATGAGCACATCATCGCCGGCCAAGGCACCCTGGGACTCGAGATTCTCGAAGATATGCCCGAAGTCGAAACTGTGCTCGCTCCCGTCGGCGGTGGAGGCCTCATCAGCGGCGTCGCCGCCGCCATCAAACTGACCAACCCGAAAGTCAACGTCTTCGGCGTAGAACCGGAACTGGCTGCCGACGCGCAAGCCAGCCTGCGCACGGGAAAAATAGTGAACCTCCCCGCCGACCAGGTGACGCGCACCATCGCTGACGGACTGCGCACCCAAAGCGTCGGCCCCATTAACTTCGACCACATGCAATGTTTCGTCGACGGCATCGTCACCGTCACCGAGGACGAGATCCGCGAGGCCATGAAACTCCTGGCATCGAATCCCGACACGGTAGCCGAACCCAGTGGAGCCGTCGCCACCGCCGGATTCCTCTTCCGCGCCAATCAATTACCGAAAACAAGATTGAACGTAGCCATCATCTCCGGCGGCAACATCGAACCCCAGATGCTGGCAGAAATCCGCGGCAAGTGAGACGTTGCATCCAACGCCGCTGCAGCCAATAATCTATGGATATGAGATTCCGACTCGCTTTTTTCGCAGCCACGATACTTGCGCTGGCGTCGTTCGCCTCCGCTCAGGCGCAGCGCGGCACGCTGGTCCACGAAGAAACGATCCGCGTAGCCCCCAGCACCGACTCCGCCAAACTTGGCGAGGCTGGCCGCGGACACGAACTCGTCATCATCGAAACCAGCCGCGACTGGACGCACGTCGAAGCCATTATTCGCGAGCCGAAGAAAGACGCCGACGAAGACGATCCCGAATCCGAAGGCAAGACCATCACCGGATGGGTTTCCAGCAAAGCTCTCGTCAACCTGTCCACGCCCAACGGCGACAAAATTATTTTTGGCGAGGCCGCCGACTCCGAAGACCAGGCCAGCCGACGCCGCGGACGCCGCGACGCCGCCCAGGACGCGATGCGTCTCTACTTCCGCGTCTACGATTTGTTTCCCACTTCGCCGCTCGCGGCCGAAGCTCTTTACCGCGCCGCCGACATCCGCTGGCAGGTTGACCGCTCCGATGTGCTGACGCGCCCCTCCGCCCGCGAGCGCGATTCCTACATGCGCGGCCAGATCGATGAACAGTGGATGAAGCTGGTTATAAAGAAATTCCCCGGAACCAAGTGGGCCGATATCGCCGCCTTCCACCTCCTCGAAAACAAACTCTGCGGCGACTGGCAGGGCGCGTCCAAATGCCCCGACAAAGAAGCCGAGATGTACGAGAAGTATGCGAAGGAGCACGAACAGTCCCCTTCCGCGCCCGAGGCCCTGTACGACGCCGCCTGGCGCCGCTCCAACCTGATCGAGATCTACAAGACCGAAGCCAACCAGAAAAAATCCGAGGAATCAAAAACCCGTTCGCTCGACCTGGCGCAAAGAATCATCAGCCAGTATCCCCAAAGCGATTGGTCCTCCCGCGCCCAAATGCTGGTCTTCTACATCCAGCAGAATGTCCCCACCTTCGGCAACGCTACTGACTGAGCTTCGTTTTGTCATCCTGAGCGAAGTGACTGCTTCGCAAAGCGAAGCAGTCACGCAGTCGAAGGACCCCTTTCAGCTGTGCGCAAACCTAGGCTCCCCCAGGAGTTCCCTAAAACGCGCTCGGATCGAGAGCGCCCAACAGTCGCGGGAATGAGGCCTGCGTCATAGGGATCCTTCGACTGCGTTGCCGTTCGCTTCGCGAACGGCAACTTCGCTCAGGATGACAAGCTGGGGGAAACGCCAGCGCATTTGCGCGTTCCGCCGCCGATGTTTTACATTCATCAAGCAATACCAACCCTTCAGAAACGCGGACCACCTTGCCCATCTATCAAGCCATTGTTCTCGCAATCGTCCAGGGCTTTGCCGAGTTTATTCCCGTCTCCAGCTCCGCCCATCTGATCATCGTGCGCCGCTTGCTGGGATGGAACGAACTTTCCGCCGCTCACGAACTTTCCTTCGACGTTGCGCTTCACTTTGGAACTCTGCTCTCCGTGCTCTTCTATTTCCGCCGGACCTGGTTTCAGATCGTCCGCGCCGCGCTGGGAGGGAAAGTCGTGCGCTTCTCCGAAGCTGGAGGTTCCGACGTGAACCTCACCGCCGATGAGCAGAAAGAAGAACGCCTGCTCCTGTGGTTCCTAGCCGCGGCGACAATTCCCGGAGCCATTGCGGGCAAACTGCTCGAACATTCCGCGGAAGACTATTTCCGTGAACACATCGTCCTCATCGCCGCCGCGCTGATCGTGGTCGCGCTTCTGATGTGGCTGGGCGAAAAAGTGAGCCGGATGGAAAAGCCGCTGACTCGCATCTCTCTCGCGGACGCACTGCTCATCGGCATCGCGCAGGCCGCAGCCCTGATTCCCGGCGTTTCCCGCTCCGGCTCAACCATCACCGCAGGCCTGTTTCGTAATCTGACGCGTGAAGCCGCGGTGCGCTTCAGCTTTCTGCTTTCGACCCCGATCATCGCCGGAGCGGCGCTGGTGAAGGCTCATGAACTCCACAAAGAAGGCCTGCCCGCTGGAATGCATATGCCGGTTCTGGTCGGTATTCTGGTTTCGGCAATCGTTGGTTACGCCGCGATCTCGTGGCTCGTCCGCTATCTCTCGTCGAATAGTCTGAAGATCTTCATCGTGTACCGCATCGTTCTCGGCGTGGTCGTGATCACGCTGGCGTATGTCTGGCATCTGCAATAACCACATCATCAAAAAGCACATCACTGCTTTCGGTGGTCATCCCGAGCGGAGCCGCACTTCAAGCGGAGCGAGGGATCTCCCGATCCACAGCTCGATGTTCATTCGTCACAGACAAACCCGCGAATATCGTTTAGAACCAAGCTCATGAGCTCGAGTCGACGTTTCTACATCTACATCATGACCAATGGCCCCAAAGCGGCAATCCTCTATGTCGGAATCACCGGGGACCTTCGCCGCAGGGTCTGGCAACACAAGAACAAGCCGGTCTCTGGATTCACTGGCAGTTACAACCTAACCAGACTCGCATACTTCGAATGCTTCGTGTATCCCGATGCCGCGATCTGCCGCGAAAAGGAGATCAAAGGATGGCGCCGAAGTAAGAAGCTCAAGCTAATCGAATCGATGAATCCGCGATGGGAGGATTTGGCGCGCGATTGGCAGGGCATGCATAAGACCTCGAATTCAGTTGATCGGGAGATCCCTCCCTTCGCCTGAAGAACGGCTCCGCTCGGGATGACCCCGCGCCGAGTCCGTTTGAGGGAAACCATGTCGCTACTAGGCTGCAATCAGCGCGATTGCTGACCGCCCCGCTTCTTGGCATAATAGTAAGGCTCTGGCCGATTGCGTCACCGAGGACGATCGTGTCCTCAGTGTGTGAAATCTGGCCTATATGGATTATCTGGCAAGCATTTTCACGCCCACCCGGAACCGTCGGCTCAATGAGCTGATCGGATTCCTGATGTGCGTCTCCGCGCTCCTTCTCTTCCTCGCGCTCGCTTCGTACTCTCCGCTCGACCCATCCTGGAACAGCGCTTCCGTGCTGACCGGTTCGCACGCGGCCCGCAACTGGATCGGCGTGGTCGGCGCGTTTACCGCCGACATGCTGCTGCAGTTCTTCGGCGTCGGCGCGTTCCTGCTAGTGATTTTTCCCACCATGCTGGGCATGCGCTGGTTTCGCTCCCTGCAAGTGCAGTCCCCGTTGG
This sequence comes from Binatus sp. (SeqCode), assembly GCA_035482825.1. Taxonomy (GTDB): domain Bacteria; phylum Acidobacteriota; class Terriglobia; order Terriglobales; family Acidobacteriaceae; genus Sulfotelmatobacter. The sequence continues at coordinate 6,767 of DATHQJ010000265.1, forward strand.
CCAAGAGCCTGGGCGGAATCTGGCTGGTCATGTTCATCCCAGCCATGCTCGCGCTGCTGCCCGGACACTGGCGCTGGATGCACGTAATCCCCATCGAAGGCCTGCTTGGGCGCGTCATCGGCGACGTGCTGATTCATTATCTGAATCTCGTGGGCGCCTACATCGTATGTGGGACTGTGCTCGCGGTGGCGTTGTATCTCTCGACCGCGTTCTCGTTCTCGGCAATTCGGCTCTGGGCTCCGACTCGCTTCGCCTTCGTCACTGCGCTGTGGAATCGCTACAAAGATTGGCAGGGCGAACGCGCGAAGAAGCGTCAGCAGAAAGAACTCGAACAGCGGCGGATTTCGAAGCCGATCGTGAAGACGCAGTTGATCCCTTCGCGTCCGCTCGCGCAGACTTCGTCAGCTTCGGAACCGCGCCGCACTGGGATCGAGCGCATGATGGAAGAAGAGGCTCCCAGGTCTGAGACGAAGTCCGCGATCGGCGGAATTCTGGCCGAACCTCTGGGCCTGAATGCGGCGGAGGAATCGACCACCGATCCTGAAGCCACCGATGTCGAGGTAATGCAGCGCGGCGACAGCGGCAACAAAGCCAAAACTACGATGCCGCGCATCGCTGCAGGCGGATACAAACTGCCGTCGAGCAGCCTGCTGCAGCGTCCCGACGAGCATCAACAGGTCGACGCCGACGAACTCAAACTGCTGGCGCAAGTGCTCACCGAAAAATACGCCGAGTTCGAAATTCACGGGCAGATCACGCAAATCAATCCCGGCCCGGTTGTTACCACCTTCGAGTTCAAGCCCGAAGCCGGCATCAAATACAGCCGCATTACGAATCTGTGCGACGATCTTTGCCTCGCTCTGAAAGCCGAGAGCATTCTGATCGAGCGCATGGCCGGCAAGAGCACGGTCGGCATTCAGGTGCCGAACCGCCAGCGTGAAATCATCTGGCTGCGCGAGAACATCGAGTCGCAGGAGTTCATGGGATCGAAGTCGAAGATGACGATTGCCATGGGCAAGGACATCAACGGCAGAATCGTCACGGCCGATCTCGCGGGAATGCCGCATCTGTTGATCGCCGGTTCCACGGGCGCGGGCAAGAGCGTGGCCATCAACGCGATGATCATGTCGATCCTGTACAAGGCGACGCCCGATCAAGTGCGCCTGATTCTGGTCGACCCCAAGCGGCTCGAACTCGGCAACTACGAAGGCGTTCCGCATCTCTATACGCCGATCATCACCGAGCCGAAACTCGCGGCCAATGCGCTGCGCAACGCCGTGCGCGAGATGGAACGCCGCCTGAAACTGCTCGCAGCTAAAGGCGTGCGCAACATCGACCAGTACAACCGGCTGTTCGATCAAAACGGTACGCCAAGTTTGTTCGCCGAAGAGTCCGACGAGAAGCCGATTCCCTACATCGTCATCATCATCGACGAATTGGCCGATTTGATGATGCTCGACTCCAGCAACGTGGAAGAGTCGATTACGCGCCTGGCGCAGATGGCGCGCGCCGTCGGCATTCATCTTGTGCTGGCAACGCAACGGCCTTCTGTCGACGTGATCACTGGATTGATCAAAGCGAATTTCCCGGCGCGCGTTTCGTTCCGGGTCGCGACGAAGGTGGACTCGCGCACTATTCTCGACGCCAACGGCGCCGAGGCCCTGCTTGGCAAGGGCGATATGCTCTATCTCCCGTCCGGTTCGGCGCGCGTGCATCGGTTGCATGCACCGTTTGTGACCGAGAAAGAAATTGCCGCGGTGGTCGAATTCTGGAAGGCGCAAGGCCTGGCGGAATATCAGCAACAGTTCCTGGAAGCTCCAAGGGGCGAGCGCGAGCCGGCGATCGGAACCAATGACGCGGATCTCAGCGCGGACGGCGAGCCCGAAGACGATCCGATGTATGGCGACGCGGTGAAACTGGTGGTCGAGTTCGGCAAGGCCTCGACTTCCCTGCTGCAGCGGCGTTTGCGCATCGGCTACGGCCGCGCCGCGCACCTCATCGATCTCATGGAGCAGGACGGAATCGTCGGCGCCGCCGATGGCCCCAAGCCCCGCGAAGTGCTGAAACGTCCCGACTGGATTTCGGAAATCGAAGAGACCACGCGCTAGGCGCGAAATTCCCAAACAGCGAATAGCTCCTTTACTACTGAGGACACAGAGGCTGTGTTCTTCCTCCGTGTTCCTCTGTGTCCTCTGTGGTTCAGCTTTTTTTGGGGCTGCCGCAAATCTGACTTATGCCCCAACCCAATCCCAGAAGCGAGCTTTCAAGCGGCGCAGCGAGTCGGGCAACCAGCTTTTGTAGCGGAGCAGCACGGTCGCGTGAATGGCCTTCGGAGTTTTCGGTGCGGACTTGTTGCTGAAGACGAGATAGTAGATTCCCGCGCCCGCGGGAACATCGGCCTGTACGCTGGCTTCGGCAACCTTTCCGCTTTCGTAGAGGGAGCTGGTCGCGTATCCGTTTTGCCAGACGGTGAAGGCAGCGTCGGTAAGGACATAGGTCTCGATGCTATTGTCGATCTCCGCGTCTGTACGCTTCGTTTTGTCGCCCGCCTGACTCTTGCGATCACCAGCGCCGGAAACGTCCGCGGCGGAGTTGAAGTGACCGACGACCGTGACGTTCACCGAGCCTTCCGGCAGCGCGAATTTGTAGTAACGAAAAGTATGCGGGCCGACGGAAAAAGCGGAGTCGAGAATAATGCGATCCTGCTTGAACCCGACAAACTCCTGTACCTGCTGCGCGCTCTGGCTGTCGCTGGCGAGTGTCCACAAAATGCCAGCGACCAGGATGGCCAGCAGAATCCAAACCCACACGCGCCGCTTGGGTCGCGACGGTGCGATCTCCCGGTCAGATTGCGCTTCAACCACGGCAACGCTTTTCGGCGGAGAACTTACCGGCTTGCCGCATTTCAGACAGAACTGCGCTTCGTCGGGCAGGCTGGCGCCGCACTTGCTGCATCCCAACAGAACTTTGGCAGGAGGAGGTGTTGCGCTGTTTGTCGCCATGGTCACCGGCTCTCCGCACCTCGGAAGAGGCGCGAACCTTCTGGGGGAAATGCCAGCAGATATTAGCACAGGTTCGGCTGGCTGACTTGTCGCGGCTGCGACAGGCGTTTTAGACGGGCTTCACCGCGTTTCCGTCCAGACCGAGTTCCTTCGCGACCGGCTTCAGGGCTTCGATGCAGAAACCGATGTGTTCGTCGAGATCGACGCCCAGAGCGGCGGCGCCGTTGACGATGTCGTCGCGGTTCACCTTGCGAGCGAAGGCTTTGTCTTTCATTCTTTTTCGCACCGACTTGGTGTCGACTTCGGCCAGCGACTTTCCGGGCTTGATCAGCGCGACGGCAGTGATGAATCCGGCGAGCTCGTCGCAGGCGAACAGAGCCTTTTCCATGGCCGTATCGCGGGTGACCCCGGTGTATTCGGCGTGCGACATAATGGCGCGGCTGATTTCTTCCGGGTAGCCGCGCTCTTTCAGAATGGCATTGCCCTTGTAGGGATGGTCGTCCAGGCTCGGCCAGCGGTCATAGTCGAAGTCGTGCAGCAATCCGACGATGCCCCACAGGTTCTCGTCCTCGGGCGATCCGCTGCCCAACTTGCGGGAGCAGGCGCGCATGCAGGCCTCAACCGCTAGGGCGTGTTTGCGCAGACTTTCGGATTGCGTGAACTCAGTCAGGAGTTGCCAGGCGGCATGCCGCGAAATGGGTTCGTTCATTGTTGCAAATGCTCCTTAGGATCAAGACGCCGATGGATGGGTTGTTATCCCGACGTGCGCCCGGTTGTGAGTCGAAATTTCGTCAGGGCTGGCGATTGGAGGTGTATGCTCCTCCTTAGTATCCCATACCTCCAACAAGGGGTGAGCCTTGATGCGCCCACTATCGGCTCTGCTCTCGTCAATCCTGTTGATGTCCTTTGCACAGGCCCAGAACAAACCTGAACCCATTCGATTGTGCGTGTCTACCCTCCAGAATAGCTCGCGGAATGTCGTAGACGCGACATGGCAGCGCAACCAGATGATGAAGGTGTTCGAACGAATTAACAAGAGCAAGGATGTGACCAAGGGGAAGGCTGCACGCATTGAAACCGTACTTCTGGAATCAAATTCAGAGACCGATCCGGCCGTACGCGAGAACAACTGCCAATTCATTCTGCACACCAACTTAACCGAAGTAATCCATTCTGGCTCGTCTGACATCGGCATGCGGCCTCGCTCAACCCAGATCGGCAATGTTGGGGGTGACCCTCGCGCTAATGGGTCCGACTCTAACGGTGCAACCGTCGAGTACCGAGTAATGCAGGCGGGGATACTGGAAGAGTGGACGTCCGGCGTCGTCACAGAGCATGATCAATTGTCGGACGAGATGCTGGTCTCCCGCCTCATGGATCAAACCGCCAATCGGGTCGCCAGCGAGTTGCGGGAGCACCACTAGGCAGCGCCAGTCACACTCAATGCGTGGCCGTTAAACCCATCACAGCCGCTAGCCTCGGGAGTGCGGAGGACTGTTGCGATGCCGCTTCTGGTTACGAGTGCGTCCGGTGCAAATGGGGACGGTTTTGGCGCGCTGCTCAGCTTTGAGTTGGACGGCACGCAGCGCGGAACATTTATTGATGACGATCGCATTGTCGATCCGCGTGGCCTGGCCGTCGATCCAAAGGAAAACCTGCTTTTTCTAAACAGTGGGGCCGATCGGGTGTTAGCGATTTCCTCGCAGGGGCGCATCGTTCGCGATACCGGCCGCATTGAAGGCTTGAATCCCGGCGGCGGCATTTTCGGCCCCGATGGCCGGTATTTCGTCGGCCTGCGCAGCGAACGCACCGTCGGCGCCTTGTCGACCAGTCTTGATGCCGCCCTGGAACATGTCTTACCGCCCAGGGTCGTACCTTTCCCCCGAGGATTTGCTTTTGGTCAAGATGGCCGGCTGTTCCTCGCGTCAGGAATCGGGCCCAACGGCCAAGGCGATAACACCATATTGGCCTTCACTCCAGCCACATCTATCAAGCCCTCTCGGCTGGTCGCAGATCCCGAACTGAGCCCCCTCGATCTTGCAATCGCGCCCAACGGCAATGTCCTTGTCTCTAGCGAGCATCCATTCGGCGCGGTGGACGCGGTGACGAGCGTTCGGGAGTATGATGCGATGGATGGACACCTCGCCCGAGTCTTCTATCCCAATGGGAAGGCTGAATTCCGCAAACCGCGCGGCCTCCGCTTTGGTCCCGGTGGACTGCTCTACTGTGTCGCCCGCGATGAGGTTGTTGGCTTCAATTTCGCGAGTGGCGAATGCCTGGGGGCTATCGCGCGATTGCCGCGGTTAAATGGACAAGCCTTGGTGTTTTTCCCGTAGTGCAGCGACTACTACAAACTGAGCTTGTCGGTAAGAGTTTTTGTCCCATTCTGTGGATGACGGGCAACTTCGGTTACAGATCAGGCACAGGTGAGAAGCTCTCCGTTGCAGAGGCTGCATTCTTGTGAGAATCTTACCTGACTTAAAAACAGGGAACCCCATGAAGCGTCTTCTCGTTCTAGCTCCGCTGGCCACTGCTCTCAGCCTGGGCCTGGTTTTGACCGGCTGCGGCGGTGGGTCGTCGACCACTCCTCCTCCGCCTCCGCCGCCTTCAATTTCCAGCTTCACCGCGAATTCGGGAACCATTACGACAGGCACCAGCACGGCTCTGACCGGTGTGTTCGCGAACGGCACAGGCGTCATCAACCCCGGCAATCTTCCAGCCACCAGCGGCGTAGCCGTAAACGTGAGTCCCACGGCAACCACCACCTACATTCTGACCGTTACTCCCGCGAGCGGGACAGCGGCCACTGCAGTCACGACGGTGACGGTGGCTTCGGCCACCACTTCCTCCGTTACCGTGGACCTGGCTAGCAGCGGTCCCGCCGTGACCAACAAGCTTCTGGGAATGAACATGGCTATCTGGTTCGACGTGGTCTCAAACCAGAGTGCAGTTGTGAGCGCACTCCAGAGCGCCGGCATCACCCAGGTGCGTTGGCCGGGCGGATCGGACTCCGACCTTTACCACTGGAAGACGGATTCCATGTGCGATAACGGCTACGCCGACCCGAATGACACGTTCACGAATTTCGTCAGCGACATCGCCACGCCCGCGAACCTGGATGTGGCGTTGACGGTGAATTACGGCTCGAACACAGCCTGCACCGCAGGCGGCGACCCCAGCGAAGCTGCCGACTGGGCCACGGCCGCTCTGGCCGCAGGCGTCACCCCAAGCCATATCACGGTGGGCAACGAGGAATATGGGAGTTGGGAGTACGACCTGCACCCCATCAAGAATGACCCAACCACTTACGCCTCCTCGGTGATAGGAACATCCGGCTACTACAGCTTGATTAAGGCGGCCAGCCCGAGCACGCTGGTCGGCGTGGTCGTGGACGCCGGTAACCCGACCAACACATGGGACAGCATCGTGATGACGAACGCCAAGGGCTCGTATGACTTCGTGGAATATCACTATTATCCGGAGGCTCCGGGGCAGGAAGACGACACTTTCCTGGTTCAGCAGGCAGCGCAGGAGTTGACCACCAACATCAACACGATCAAGTCGGAGTTGGCCGCGTGGGGCACTCCGAATACACCCATTTATGTCGGCGAGATCGGAGGACCTTACAGCAATCCTGGCAAGCAGAGCTGGTCGATCACCCAGGGTCTATACGCCGGTCAGGTGCTGGGCGAGATGATGAGCGCTGGAGTCTCGCGCTTAACCTGGTGGATTGGCTTCGGCAATTGCAACGGCACCAATGGAAACGATAGTACGTCGGTCTATGGATGGCAGAATTTCGGGGCCTACAACGTATTCTCCGACGGATCGACGGAAGATCCCACCTGTCCGGGCGCGGGCGCCCTTGGCACCATGTCTCCCACGGCACGCGCGTTTCAGCTGTTCAGCCAGATGGCCGTCAACGGCCAGAAGGTGCTGACGGCGACCGTCGGCGGCGACACGACGGATGTCCGCGCTTATGCGGCCACCAACCCCAACGGCACCGCCGTGCTGTTGTTCAACGACAACGAAAACCTCGCCCAGTTGGTGACAGTCGCGCTTTCGGGCAAGAGCTCGTCTTCCAGCGTGACCGTTACCACCTACGACAAAGCGACCTACGACCTGTCAGGTTCGCCGACTGGCACACCGCCGGATCCGGTCGGGACCAACACCTGGGCCGCGCCCGCTGTCACCAGCATGGGCGCGCAGTCCCTGCCTCTGACCCTGACACTCACTCCCTGGAGTATGAACATGGTCATCATCGGTAACTGAGCTGACGAGAGTGCCCACCCAAAGAGCGCAAAGCATGGGCCACCCAAGTTTGCGTCTGGCGCGAAAGAGTTGGCACCCGCGCGAACACAATTAGTAAACACTGCGCGGCTTCCCGCCCAGTCCCGCTTTCCCCTGTTTTCTTCGGCTATTTTGCTCGTTGCTTCTGGTTTCGCCCGCTGAATTCGCGGTCTTTTCGTATTTTAACCTTGACATCCACAGGGCAGATGCCGCAGATTGACCAAGCAGCCGGAATCTCTCCCCCAGGTGGTTCTTAAGTTCAAGCTGCAGAGTTTCAATCTGTTAGGAGTAGCCCCGCTCTGGCACTCCCACAACCCGATGGCCACGACACTTGCCCCGGTAGATTCACGGGAAGTCGTCCGATGTGACCACTGCCTGCTGGTCCAGTTTCGAACATCCAACAATAATTGCCGACGCTGTCACGC
>DATHQJ010000266.1:0-8305 GCA_035482825.1 Binatus sp. (SeqCode)
GCAAAGCAGGCGGGATCCTTCTGCGCAGCTTCGATCAGAAGCCGCTCGTCCGCCTCTTTCTTCAGAGCCTTCAACGAATTCTCCGGATCGGATCCGACATGTTCGGTCTTACAGTAGGGTAAACGCTGCGGCAGGCGAAAAGGTTACGGATTGAGAAAAATTGAGCTCCAATATTTTTTTAGTATCTCTGCCCCTGGGGTTCTGCATCAGAAGTATTGCTGAGATTTGGTGCAGTGCCGGATTTCCCCATACCATGAATCCTACACTCAAGGCCCCGAAAAACGGGGCTTGAATGGGGGCAGCACTACGCCAGTAGAGTTCCAAGCCAGTAGAGTGAGAGGTGGTCTATGGAAGCGATCAGCGGAGTATTCAAAACCCGAGCCCGCGCACAAAACGCCGTCCAGGAAGCGCTCAAGGCGGGCATTTCACACGACCGGATCACGCTCCTGACCCCCGGAAGCGTGGACCACGTGAATAAGGAAATCGAGACCGTTCCCGTCGACACCACCGAGCAGCCAGGAATGGGAGAAGCCATGGGCGCGCTGGCGGGTGGAGGCATCGGGTTTGCCGGCGGCGCGGTCTTGATGGCTCTCGTCCCCGGCCTGGGCCCGATTACAGCAGTTGGACTGCTCGGAGCCGCCATTCTAGGTGCCGCGGGCGCCACCATTGGCGCGACCGCGGGCAACGAGTTGGAGAAATCGACTACCGAAGGCCTTCCCGAAGACGAGATCTTCGTCTATGAAGACGCTCTCCGCCAGGGCCGTAGCGTGGTGGTCGTGCTCGCTGACGGCCAGCAGTCCGCGTCGCTCCTGCGCGACCTGCTGACGATGCAGGGCGCGGAGTCCATCGACGCCGCCCGTGAGCAATGGTGGATCGGTCTGCGCAACGCCGAAGAAAGCCACTACTCAAAATCCGGCCGAAGCTTCGCCCAGGACGAGGAGTTCTTCCGTCTCGGCTTCGAGTCAGCGCTGCATGCCAGAACGCGCTGTCTGGAATTCGACCAGGTCTCCGGCGAAATGAATGCCGCCCTCGAAGATGTACAGCGCCAACATCCCGGCGAGCAAGTCGAAGCCCCGTTTACCCATGGCTACCAGCGTGGGCGGGAGTACTATCAGCATCTTTGCGATGACAAGAAGGCGGCGTAGCGGATAAACTTTCTCCGCCATGCAAGCGCTGCGGAAACTTCCTCTTGTAGCCCTGGCGTTGTTGATCCCGGCGTGGGCCCAATCGAGCCCGGCGCCGGCGCCGAGCAGCGACTCGCAGGAGCAGACGGCTCCGCCGGCATCCGCTGCGCCCGATTCCGAAAAGAAACCACCGGACCAACCTCCTCCCGCCGCGCCCGGCGATTCCACCGCACTGGAACCGATCAAGACCGTCAAAGCAACCTATCCCGACGATGCCCGCGAGAAGCAGTTGCAGGGCCAGGTCATGGTCAAGATTCAAGTCTCGGAAACGGGCGACGTAGAGAGTGTCGAAGTTCTCAGCGGAGATCCTGTCCTCGCCAAAGCCGCCGTTGAAGCCGCGAAGAAATGGAAGTTCAAGCCCTTCATCCGCAATGGCAAACCCGTCGGCGTCGCTACGAAAATTCCCTTCGACTTCGCATTCTCCGGCAATGTTTCTGATGCCAAACCTCCAGAGCGCGTGCGCATCTCGGCAGGCGTCAGCAGCGGCCTGCTGATCCACAAGGTCAGCCCAATTTACCCGGTCGAGGCCAGGCGCGCGCACATTCAGGGCACAGTGATATTGCAGGCTGAGATCAGTAAAGAAGGCAGGATCGCAAATTTGCGGTTGATTTCAGGCCCACCCGAGCTCGCCTCGGCCGCCATCGGAGCAGTCCAGCAGTGGCGTTACCGGCCTTATCTTTTGATGGGAGAACCGGTAGTGGTCCAGACCGAAGTTCAAGTCAATTTCCAGCTTAGCTACTAATCGGTAGATCAGCGCAGAGGCCGCGGCTCTCACGGACGGTAATAAAGCTCCTCCACCGCCTTCTTCACTCTCTCCGACAGCGTCTCCAAGTCCCGCAGCGTCAGACCCGCCGTCGAGATCGGCTCGCCCACCCGCATCTCCAGTGGACGGCACTTGATGTGGTACGTATCCATCGGCAGCAGTTCGTAGGTTCCCACCAGCGCCACCGGAACAATATCCACCTGCGCCTTGATCGCCAGAAAAAACGCCCCCGCCAGAAATGGTTTGATTTCCCCATCCGGCGTGCGCCCGCCCTCCGGATAAATCACCAGCGGCAGTCCCGCCTTCAGCCCCTTCAACGCCGCGCGAATGCTGCTGATCGAGTGCGCCGGATTCTGCTGGTCGATGCACACCTGCCCGGACCGCTTCAGCTGCCATCCCACCACCGGATACGACAGCAACTCCTTCTTGAACGCGATGCGGAACTGGAACGGCAGATACGTATACAGCATCGGAATATCGAGCGCCGACGCATGGTTCACCGCATACACATGTGGCTTCGAAGTATCGATCTTGTCGAGCCCGGTTACTTTCACCGGCGACAAGATGGTCTTCATGATCAGCCAAGACCAGGCGTGGGAAAACCAGTGCAGCCGCCGTCCGCTGCGGTCAAACATGCCGCCCGGAATCGCCAGCAGCCCCATCACCAGCGTATAAAACCAGATCAGCGGATCGAGAATAAAGTACGACCGCAACCGGCTCATCCACCCGTGCTTCAGCCCAGGAATCGCATGAGGACTCCGCCTCGGCAAGACCTCCGCCGAAGCGACCTGACCCGGCGCGGGCGCGTCGCCTTCCATGCGGCCATTTTCCACCCGGCCGTTTTCGACCTGATCAACCGATGAATTCACTTCTGCCACACTTCCATTCTAGGCGAAACCACCGGCAAACGCTGGCCCGCGAGCCACCATCGGTATCACCGGTCCGCATCATTGGTTCGTATCAGAGATTCGTATCGATGGTTTCGCATCACTGGTTCGTATCAGGGTATGCCTTCAGGCATACCACAAGAGCCGCGATCGAATCGCGCCTTCAGGCGCTGCGCCTATACACGCACTCCCAGCGCCTGCATGGCTTCCCCCACCAAATAAATCGACCCCGTCACCACGATGACGGAGTCCGGCCGAGCCCCCGTTCGCGCCCGTTCCAGCGCCCCCTCAATTTCCGCAACCGTCTCAATCTCACCCCCTGTGCGCGCCCCGGCCTGCCGAATCTCCTCCGGCGAAGCCGACCTCGGATTCTCCGCCCGCGTCGCAATCACCCGCTCCGCCAGCGGAAACAAAATCTCCGTCATCTCTGAGATTGCCTTGTCGCGCATCGCCCCGAAAACAAAAATCAGCGGACGGCCGTCATAACGCTCCGAAAGGGCAGATCGCAGCGCCCACGCCCCCGCCGGATTATGCGCCACATCGAGCACCACCTCCGGCCAGCCTGCCCGCGGCGCGATCACTTGAAACCGTCCCGGCCATCGCGTCTCACGAATTCCGCGTTCAATCGCGGCTGCGGTGATCCCCGTAAATCGCTGCTTGCTCAACTCCTCCGCCGCAGCCACCGCCAGCGCCACATTCCGCAACTGATGCCGCCCCACCAGCAGCGTCTCCACCAGAATCCGCTCCCCCATCACCTGCAGCGGATACCGATAAACAAATACAGAATGCGAGTTCTTCCCGTGTTCCTCTGTGTCCCCTGTGTCCTCCGTGGTTAAAGATCTTTCTTTTTCGGCACTCGGAACCAGCCACCCCCCACTCCCCGGCGACACCGGAGGCACATACTGCACCGCGCTCACCCCCCGCGCTCCCAAATCAAGAATCGTATTCCCAATCACGTCGTTGGCCTCCGGCAGCTGCGGCAAAGTAACCACCACGCCCCCCGGCCGGATGATCCCCACCTTCTCCCCCGCAATCTCACCCACGGTATTGCCCAGAAACTTCTGGTGATCCAGCGAAATATCGGCAATCACGCTGACCAGCGGTTCGACAACGTTAGTCGCGTCCAACCGCCCACCCATGCCCACTTCCAGCACCGCAATCTCAATCCGCTCGCCCGCGAAGTAAGCAAACGCAATCGCCGTCATCATCTCGAAAAAGCTGGGATGCCACGGCAACTCCCCTCGCTCCACCAAGTTCTCCGCGACAAGATCCACTTCGCCATGCAGCCGAGCAAAATCATCGTCGGAGATTTCCTCCCCGTTCACCCGAATGCGTTCATTGATCCGCATCAAATGCGGCGAAGTATAGATCCCCGTCTTCAACCCAGAAGCCCGCAAGATCGAAGCCAAAGTCGCCGCCGTGGACCCCTTCCCATTCGTCCCCGCAATCAACACGCCAGGAAACGCCCGCTCGGGATGCTCCATCGCCCCCAGCAGTACCCGCATATGCGCCAGGTCGAACTTGTTCGACGGCGTCTGGGCCAGTTCGTGCCCCAACGCAAACATGCTCGCAACCGCGTTTTCGTAAGACATGGGGAAGAAGCTCTCAGCCGTCAGCTTTCAGCTGTCAGCTTATGTCTTCAGATTATCAGTCTCGGAGCTCGACGAAAAAGTGGGGCATGACGTGGGATGGAGAGCAAGGTTGGTTTAGCTGACGGCTGAAAGCTGAGAGCTGACAGCTGCCTTACGCAGTCATAAACTCCAGCGCCCGCGCAATATAAGGTTTCAACTCCTTGCGCGGCACGACGGCGTCCAGCATCCCGTGCTGCAGCAGGAACTCGCTGCGCTGGAATCCCGCCGGCAGTTTCTGCCGGATCGTCTGCTCGATCACGCGCGGCCCGGCAAACCCAATCAGCGCACCGGGTTCAGCGATATTCAAATCCCCCAGCATGGCAAACGACGCCGTCACGCCGCCGGTCGTAGGATCAGTCAGCAGCGAAATATAAGGCACTTTGGCCTTGTCCAGCCGCGCCAGCGCCGCCGAAATCTTCGCCAGCTGCATCAGGCTGATCACGCCCTCCATCATCCGCGCCCCGCCCGACGCCGACACAATAATCAACGGCATCCGCGTCTTGGCCGCGCGTTCCACCGCCCGCGTAATCGCCTCGCCCACCACCGCGCCCATGCTGCCGCCGATGAACGCATACTCCATCACGCTCGCCACCACCGGCCGCCCCATCAACTTGCCCTGTGCGTTAATGACGGCGTCGTTCAGCCCGGTATCTTCCTGCGCCTGTTTCAGGCGCGACGAATACGGCTTCAAGTCCACAAACTTCAGCGGATCGGTCGACGAAATATCCCCGTCGAACGTCTCGTACTTGTTGTCGTCGAGCAACAAAGCCAGGCGGCTTCGAGCATCGATCCGAAAATGCTTGTCGCACTTCGGACAGACGTTCATATTCTCTTCCAGATCCTTCTTCCAGATAATCTGCCGGCACCCCTCACACTTCACCCACAACCCTTCGGTCCGGACAGTCTTCTCCCCCGAATTCTCCAGATCCCCGGATTCGCGCTTAAACCAAGCCATAAAAAGGATTTAGCAATTGGGAAATTTAGTAATTGGGGAATTGAAAGCTGCCGTCATTCTCGGTTTTCAATTACTCAATTACCAAATTCCTCAATTCCTCAATGTCAGTATTCGATTCCCCGCTGCGCCATCACGCCCTTTTCATACGCGTGCTTCACTTGGCGCATTTCGGTCACCGTATCGGCGGCCTCGACAATTGTGGGGTGCGCGTTCCGCCCCGTCAAGATGACGTGCACCATCTCCGGCTTCTTCTTCAGACTCTCCACCACTTTGGCCGGATCCAGCATGCCATAACTGATGGCATAGTTGATCTCGTCCAGCACCACCAGATCCCACTCCCCCGACTGAATCGCACGCTCCGCCTCGGCCCAAGCCTCTTCCACCATGCGAACATCTTCCGGATCGGGCTTCTCCGCGCCAACCTTCACAAACCCGCGCCCCATCTGCTTCATCACAAACTTGTCGCCGAAAGCCTTCACCGCATCGAGTTCGCCATAATGCCACGAGCCCTTCAGGAACTGCAGCATCAACACCCGCATCCCCTGGCCAACGGCCCGCAGCGCAGTTCCCATGGCCGCGGTAGTCTTGCCCTTCCCCGGCCCGGTGTTCACGATAATCAACCCACGACGGATGTCAGCCATGCCTCAAGTCGGAAGCTCGATTCTACTAGAAGCAGCCCGACAAAGCGCACGATCGCCCTCGCGTAGTGCACGACTTCGGTTTAGTAGCGCCGGCGTCCCGCCGGCTGTCGCGTGGGCGTCTCGCCCACGCTGCGGCAGGCGTCGACGACCGCCTGTCCGATACCGGACACCCCAGTCCCCGAGTGGACAACCAGAAACCGCCCCCGGCCCCACCCGCCTCAATCTTTCAAGCATTTGCCCGCCACCATACATGGCAGAGGAGTTGCAATGACCTGTTCACAATTGGAGGTGTCAGAGGCGCAGGCAGACTCATGGTGAACAAGGTCCCCGTCGATATTTCTAAAAAAACTGAAATGTTTCAGGGTGTTCAACCGTCTTTATTGTTTAGGAAGCAAGATCACGTAGCGGCGGACGCATTCGCCCGCCAGCCGAACCAATGCAGTCTGGGCCCCTTTTGAATATTTTTTCGGCACAAACGTTGAACCGTCGCAGAAGTGAAGGTTGCAGATAAAAGCACACTAGCTAACTTTTCCACGGAACTCCAGCATCCAAGGTTGCGTAGCTCGGTCAGGCGGATCTCTGTCCCCTCGCAAACCGCGGAGGTCTCGATCGTGAAGAATAAAGCAGTCCACAAAGTAGTCCGCAACACAGCCAACACCCACTCAGTGTTGTTGTTGTCCCTGTTCGCAGCCATCTTCGCAAACATGCTCGCAACTATGCCGGCCTTCGCGGCCCAGCACGTCGCGGTGCATCCCCGCTCGGCCTTCGATACGGCAGAACAGGCGACCATCCGGGAGATCGTCGAGATGGAACGCCAGGCCCGCGAAGCCAGCATCCGCCGCGACGCCGACTTTTCCCAGCGCACCCTCGCCGAGGACTACGTCGCCATCACGCCGCTCGGTCAGGTCACCACCAAGCAGGACACGCTCTCCGCCCGCAAAAGCGGCCAGCTCCGCTACGACACCATCAACGTCAGCGACATGGTGGTCCGCGTCTACGGCGACACCGCCGTAGTCACCGCCCGCGCCGACGTCAAAGGCCACCAGCTCGGCGAAGACTTCAGCGGCCCCTACCGCTACACCCGAATCTGGGTCCGCCGCACCGGCCACTGGCTCGCCGTAAGCTACCAGGCCACCGTCACCCAGTAGAAATATTCGCGGCAAATTCCTGAACCCGAATTTCCCAGACGCGAGATTTCCCGGGTAAGAGGGCTTGTCATTCCGACCGAAGTGAGCCGAACGGCGAACGTAGCGGAGGAATCTGCTTTTTCTTTCGGCGCCTGTTTTGAAACGTCGCGGCTTTTCCATCGCGCCGCCACCCCGATTTTCAGGAAACGCCGCGAATCCGCCGGCATCAGAAATTTGTCATCCCAACAGTTTGTCATTCCGACCGAAGTGAGCCGAACGGCGAACGCAGCGGAGGAACCTGCTTTTGCCTTCTCACCCTGACCGCCGCAAACTCGCCTACAATAAGACCCTCGTCGAAAGGCACCCGATGCCCGAAAATAAAATGCTCTCCCAGCGACCACTTCAATCCGTGAACCGCCTCCTCGCCGCCGCCCTCTTCTGCGCTGTATTCGCCCCGAACTCCCAAGCCCAAGACTCAAAACTCGCCCCCGAGAAACTCACTCAAATCGAGTCCGCCGTCGCCAAGTTCATGTCCACCACCCACGTCCCCGGACTCTCCGTCTCCGTAGTCGAGAACGGCCAATACGAATGGTCCGCCGGCTTCGGCCTAGCCGACGCCGAGAACAACTCTCCCGCGACCGAACACACCCTCTACCGCCTGGCTTCGATCTCGAAATCACTCACCGCCACCGCCGCCCTCGAACTCTACGAGCGCGGACAACTCGATCTCGACGCCCCCATCCAGAAATACTGCCCCGCATTTCCGCTAAAGCAGGCTCCCATCACCACCCGCGAAGTCATGGGCCACCTAGCCGGCATCCGCCACTACAAAGGCGGCCCCGATGATCAAGAAATCGGCAACACGAAGCACTTCGACAATCCCATCGCGGCCGGCCTCGACTTCTTCAAAAACGACGCCCTGGTCTCCGATCCCGGCAAACAGTTTCACTACTCCACCCAGGGCTACACGGTAGTCGGCTGCGTGATCGAAGGCGCCTCGGGAACCAAGTACGTCGACTTCATGCGCCAAAACGTTTTCCTTCCCGCCGCCATGGACCACACTCAGGTCGATGACCGCTTCGCCATCATCCCCTACCGCACCCGCTTCTATCAGAAA
>DATHQJ010000267.1:0-11684 GCA_035482825.1 Binatus sp. (SeqCode)
GCGATGCTTAACAAATCTTCCGTGTTCTTGATCTTCGAGGTCGCATGGCGTTCGAAGGCCAGCATGGCGTCGTCGCGCACCATGCCGCATCCATTGTCGGTGATCTGGATCAGCTTCTTGCCGCCCGCTTCCACGCTGATCTTGATACGAGTTGCGCCGGCATCGAGCGAGTTCTCCAGCATCTCCTTGACGACTGAGGCAGGACGCTCCACCACCTCGCCGGCGGCGATCTGGTTGGCAACAGTCTCGGAGAGTACGTGGATGCGGCCCATGGATCAGTGGACAGTGCAGAGTGGCTAGTGGTCAGTTTCGCAGATGGGAGGATGAGAAGGCAAAGCGCGTTGCGGCGATAAATCCCAGCTCTTAAATGGCCTGGCCGGGCACTAAAGACTTTTCGGTTTTTGCCGTTGGTTCTCTTTAGCAACTCCACGGAGAACCATGTGAACAACCTCAGATTGCATCCTCTCGCTGTCATCCTGGCCTTGATGCTGGTGGCCGCTCCTGGGCTATCCGGGCAGGTGAGTGCGCAGGAACGGCTGGCTCGGGCGCTGGCTCTGGAGCAAAACGGGCAGGAGGAACAGGCAATCGCTGCCATCCAGGGACTGCTCGACTCGAAGTCTTTGGAGGCGTTCGAGACCGGTCAGGCCTGGGACGTCTTAGGGCTGGCTTACCAGAATCGGAGAGACTTCTCGTCGGCGCAACATGCCTTCGAACAGTCTCTTCGAATATTGGAGAATATGCCGGCCCACGCCCGGGCCTACGGCATGGCATTGGACAACTTCGGGGAATTTCTGATGGCGCTGGGCCAACCGGAGGAGGCAGGGAGAATCCAGGAAAAGGCGCTGCACGTTTTCGAAAAGACAAACGACCATGCCAGCGTTGCGATTGTGTGCAGCAATCTCGCGGGGCTCGCCTTCGGTCAAAAGCAAGTGCGACGGGGAAGAAAGTATCTGGACCGCGCTCAAAAAGAAGCGCAACTGGCGAGCCTGGATGACGATAACCTAGCGGCGATTTCCTCGATGCGCGGCTGGTTGGGTGTGATGGAGGGCGATGCCGTGGGTGCGGTCGCGGCGTATCAGGCCGCGCTCGATCTGTGGAGGAAGCGGCATGGAGAGCAGCATCGCTTAACCGGATGGGGCTACGTACTGCTGGGCGATGCGAAGGCGGCAGCTGGTGAGTTGACCAGCGCACTGGCAGATATGCGAACTGGCCTGGCAATAATTGAGCGCACCCAGGGACGGCAGGATGAACGTTATCTGACGGCAGAGATTGGCTATGCGGACGTGCTTGAGCGCTCAGGAGCGCGCGCGGAGGCGGCTCAGTTAAAAACCGAAGCCGAACGCGAATTGCAAAAGCTCCATCGCGCACAGTGCGACGGCTGCACGATCAGCGCTGCGGCGTTTCGCTGAAAGGCACCACGGCAAGACACGGGGAGTCCATCTCTCGCGCGCTTTGCGCGAGACGTGGGCGGTCTTCGTTAGCAACAAAAATCCCCACTTCTCGCAAAGAACGCGAGAAATGGGGCACCCCAAACCTGGAACCTTTCGCGGCGGCCAGCAAAGCCAGGCTCGCCCTGAACAACAAGACAAAATGTGGGCCTCGTCATTTGAGATTTGAGATCGCGACCAGCCTAACCCACGGTCTGCGAACGTCGCCTGACGGAAACAACAAAAGGCGCTCCGGGATAAGTGGAGCGCCTCAAGGTTTTTCGTGTTCCCGCGATCTTACTGAACTACGAGCTGGAAGCTGGTCGAGACCGTCGGGGCTCCTGTGGACGTGGCGTTCACGGTGATGGTGTAAGTTCCCTTCGGAGTACCGGGGTTCGAATTACTGCCGTTGCTGCCGCCGCAAGATCCCAGCCAAAGCGTCGAGAGTCCTAAGACTACGATCAGCCCCAGCAGCCGGATGCTGCGCAAAGATCGCAATGACCGCCGCGATCCCGCCGTGAAGACGACGCCTAGCAGTCCCGGCAGCAACAGCGCAAAGACAATCCCCGTGCCATGATTCGGCGCAGCAGGATTCGAGGGCCGCAGCACCGAGGCTGTCGCGGCCGTGGTTGTGATGTGGAAGCTGACCGCTCCGGAAGCATTGATCGACGGAGGGGCGAGGCACGTCGACTCGGTCAGGTTCGCCGGTTCGACGCAGGTGAAGCTGACGGTTCCAGCAAAAGCGCCCTGGAAGGCCACGTTGACCGTGGCGTCGACGGGTGACCCTTGCGGCACATCGAAGCTTGCGACTGTCGGAGTGAGCGTAAAGTCTGGCGGTGCCGGAGCCGAGTTCCATTGGATGGCAAGATTGTTTGCGTCCACGGAGCCCAGACCGGTGACGACGTTGTAACCAGTTGCGGCGTCCGAATTGGAGGCGCTGAAGCCGAAACTTCCGGTCGTACCAGCCGTCCCCGGGCACTGGAGGGCGGTGGGCCACGGGGCTGCAGGCTGGCCGGCTTCGCAGGCAACCTTGTTGTCTCCCGTGGTGGCGGGATGGAAAGCGTTGGGTGCTGTTGCTGCCAGGCCGTAGAGGGTCGGATTGATATTTCCCAAACCGCTGGCGCCCAAGTACTGATTGAGCAAGGCCACGATGCCAGCCATCACCGGCGTCGAGGCCGAGGTTCCGCCCACCAGGGACGGAGTCGGATTTGGAGGATTCGCGGAATCGGTGAGGGCCAGGGCCGCGGCGATTCCATTTACGCAGGTGCTGGCGGTGCTGGTGGAACCGCTAATCCAGGCGCTCTGCGGCGTGCAAAAGATGTACCCGGGAAAGTTCGGCGAAGCCGCGAGAGAAACATCCGGAACGAATCGAGCACCGGCTTGGCCGGAAATAGTTACGTTCTGCCACCAGGGCTTGCCGAAGCCGGAGACGCAGTTCGAGTTGTCGGGACTCTGTTGCGCGCAGTTGCTGGGACCGCCGCCCGTCGCCACAATGGCATAGTTCTCCTGGACGCTAGCCGGAGTGGGATAACGGTTGGGATAAACGGAGGAGAGCTCATTATCGTCATTCCATGAGGTCTCGGGAAGGGGCGGATTCTGCGCCGAACCCCCATTGGCTCCGTTGGACGTAGTCCAGAAGGGGCTCAAGAGACCGGCAGGAGTAAGCGCTGTACCGCCCACTGCCGTGACTTCCGGGCTACTCGCCGGATAGCCTACCGCGAGGCCGCCGACCGCAAGGTTGTGCGGGTTGGTGTTAGGATTCGTGCCCCCGTCGCACGCGGCTGCGCCGCTGTCGCCGCTGGAATTCAGGAACGTAATGCCTTCGGTGTTCGACTTCATGAGTTCGACTTCGTCGGACAAGGGGTTTCCCGTCGCGTCCAGAACGAAGTTATCGCCGAACTCGCAGCTGCCATAACTCAAGCTGATCACTGTTTCGCGGAGTGTGGTCTGACTATCGACCGCGTAATACCATGCGTCGGTTACGCCCCCGCTGACGAGGGCGCCTGTGGTGCTGTTAACAATGATCGGCGCGTTGACATAGATGATCTGCGCACCGCGCGCCACTGCCCCCGACCATTCGATGTCAAGATCGGCCTCGGTTATGTCGCCGAACTTCGACAGAGCTCCAGGATCGGGAGCGTTCGGCACGAGAACGTATTGGAAGTTACTGGAGTTGCAGGCAGTGAGTAGACCAGTGGTGGAGCTGCTTGTGCAACCGCTGATCGGTGACAGGCCGAAACCTGCGCGGAAATCGTTGATATCCGCCAGGAAAATGTCCGTCTGGCCAGCGATAACCAGCTTCTGCCCGGTGCCGTCGATCTTGGTCGGGGTAGCGTTATAAAGAGCGTCGATGTCGTACATGGTTGCGATATCACCGGGGGCAAGGAAATTCTGTGGCGCCGGGGAATTAAAGATGGGATCGTAATAGTCAGGACGGGCGACGTGAGCCGCACGTGTGTTCCTGGCGGCCATGGGTTTCAGATAGAAATCGTGGAGCCCGCGCAAGCCGGACACGATCCCCGCAAGCGCCGCGGGAATTCTGGGCGAGTTGGCGTTGGCAACGTGCATTTCGCCGTCCACGTTGTAGCGATGGAACTCGAGCCCAAACGCGTTCTGCATCTGGCTCACAGTGCCACTGAACACAATCCAGTTGCGGCCGTGCGCGACGCTTTGCACCGTGAAGCCCTGCGACTTTAGCCATTCCGTCAGCTTCTGCACGTCGCCATGGCTCAGGCCGAAGCGATCAGCCCACTGCTCGGCGGTCAGCCATTTATGGTAGTTCGGCGACCTGCGATCCTGTTGCTCCGCCAGAAGCTGGGTGAGAGCCTTCTGCTGTGCGGAGGTCGGGACGGTTAGCAGGGTGACGTAGCCCAGGCGCAAGGCGGGATCCGCCGGGCCCTGATCGTACTTGGGAAGCGCCTTGTGGTGGACGTTGCCTTTCAGGGTCACGCTCGGGCCGCCGGTCAACGCGCCGGTGATGCGGTCCGGGGCGGCAGCATAGCTTGCGGTGGAGAAAAGGCTGGCAATCAGGAGGACGGGCAACAGAGTAAGGAACAGCAACTTCATGATTCGCATGGATGCTCCGGGCAGATCGGACTACTTACTGTGTATAAGCTTATAACGGGTTACCCCTGCTTCGATCAAGACAGTGGCGAAGAAGGTTGCATGGAAGACAGAAAGTTAACAAACATTCGGTATGTAAACCCAGCGCTTGGAGCTAAGTTGTGCTGAATCGGCAAGGACCTCCGTCCCGCGAAATGCGGGGCGGGTAAGCTCGGTAGTGAGTCATTTTGTCAGCCCTGACGAATAGGCGGTCGAGCTGCGCTCGACGGACAGCCGGGGGCGGCTGTCCCCACATGAGCATACTTAAATTCACCGCTGCCGTATACTGCCGGTGCGAATTGCATCCGCTCATGAACCCCCCGGACGCCGCCAAATCCCGCCTCGCTTACATCGACTGGGTGCGCGGGCTGGCTTGCGTGCTGATGTTTCAGACCCACTGCTACGATTCCTGGCTCAGCCCGCAGGCCCGGCAGAGCCGCTTTTTCATGTACTCGCAGCTGGGTGGCACGTTTCCGGCTCCGCTGTTTCTGTTTCTGGCGGGAATCTCGTTTGCCCTGGTTACGGAAAAACTCTGGCAAAAGAATCTTCCGCCCTCGCAGATCGCGCGAAAGACGATTTGGCGCGGCGCGGAGATTTTTGTCTACGGACTGCTCTTCCGGCTGCAGGAATATGTAGTCTCCTGGGGCTGGGCGCCCAAGAGCGACTTGCTGCGGGTGGACGTGCTCAACGCCATCGGGCTATCGATGATGTTATTGGGGGTGATGTGCTGGATAGTAGGTGGAGTGTCGCTACCTGCAAAACAAACCGGGGGTGCGATGCGGCGCATCCCTTTTGTGGTTTCCGCCATAGGGACTGCGTTGCTGATTTCCATGCTGACGCCACCGCTGTGGACTACCTGGCGCCCGACGTGGCTGCCCTGGCCGATTGAGTCCTACGTCGACGGCGTGCATAACCTGGGAGTTCCGCAACAAGGCATCTTCCCCGTGTTTCCCTGGACGGCCTTCGCCTTTGCGGGTCTCGCGGTGGGATTCATCCTGCAAAGCGAGTGGGCGCGCACGCAACCAGCGCGGGCATTCTTGGCGCTCGGCCTGGCAGGAGGCGGGCTGATCGAATTCGCCCGCTGGCTTGACGCCCAGCCGCGGCAGTTCTACGCCGTCCAGGATTACTGGCACACCAGCCCCAGCTTCTGGGTGATTCGCCTGGGGATGTTGCTGGTGATTGTGTGCGCGGGCTACGCCTGGTGTCGCTGGGGCGCAGGCCAGTGGGCGTTCAGCCCGCTCATCCAGCTCGGCCAGGCTTCGCTGCTGGTCTACTGGGTGCACATCGAATTCGTCTACGGGCGGGTCTCGATCCTGCCCAAGCGCCGCATGGGAATCGCCGGCGCCTCAGTCGGCCTGCTGGTAATAACGCTCGCCATGCTGGCTCTGGCCTACGCTCGCACCAGGATGAAAGGCCGCGGCAGGGAAGTGATGGCATGGCTGCGTCCGGCGGCGAGCAAGGCCTTTCCGGCGCGGACGTAAATGGGAAGACTCGCCGGACTCAATGTTATCCAGACTCCATTTCTCTTTTACTCTTACTCTTTCTTTGACGGAGCGAACCTCTGTCGCGCCCGGTTCCATTCTTCGGTTGAGAACAGGCGCGGACCCACTTCGATGAGCCGTGGCGTCATGTTAAAGACCGCCACCCGGCTCCATGGCCTGCCATCGCGCATTCGCAGGCCTTTTTCGTTCAAGTCGCTGACGATACTGGAATAAGGGAAGTCCTGGACCAGCAACTCCATCATCAGCAGGAGCGTCCGGTTCTCGACGGGATCGATCTCCAGGCGCTGACAATCGTCCGAGATGCGCAGGCCATACGGGATATCCTCGTTGAATGCGCCCTGGGTGGGAGCTTCGGACTCGGGCAACTCGCGCCGCCATTCGATCGATACCATTTGCCATCCCGCGGCCGTGCGTTGCGCGATGACTTCGGGACTGAACGGGCCTGACATAACATCACGAATTCGTTCGAAGTGCGCCATGAGAAGCCTCCG
Organism: Binatus sp. (SeqCode); assembly: GCA_035482825.1. GTDB lineage: Bacteria > Acidobacteriota > Terriglobia > Terriglobales > Acidobacteriaceae > Sulfotelmatobacter. Next base: position 6,523 of record DATHQJ010000267.1, read on the forward strand.
TCGTTTCTTGGGGCAGCTTGCACTTCACCTGCCAGAATTCGGAAGGGCTGCGAACCCAACAAGTAGTTTGCCAACATTGAATTAGCTTCGCTCCCAACGGGTTCGACTGAGACCTCTGCCGTCCACTTGCGGGAATCACTGTTCGCTTTCGGACGCTTGCTACGAGCTACTTGGGAACTTCATCGTCCGCACCCCGCCATAAACTCCACGACTTCGCGCTCGGCCCACCGTCCGTCGTAGGAAAGATGCCCGGCGGCATTTCCATTGTCCTCTCCGCTTCGTTGACCCAGGAACGCGCAGTGGCCTCCGTCATCGGTCTGGACGTAGGTAATGTTGGGATTTTCCGCAATCCGGCGAAGCGTCTCCGGCTGCATCCGGATGAAGGGATCGTTGGCGGCGTGAATGATCAACGCCGGCAGGGCGATCTGGTCGACCACGTTGGACGCAGCCGCCCGCGCATAGTAATCGTCGGCGCCGGCAAATCCGCAGTAGTGCGCGGTGATGCGGTCGTCGAACAATCGCAGAGTGGAAATTCCCCGCAGGCGCGAGGCGTCAAACTTTCCCGGAAAAAGGCGCGCCTTGCGGCGAAAGCGCCGGAACAACTGCATCAGGAAGTAATATTCGTAAATTCGGTTAGCCGGTTCATGCAAGGCATCGGCCGAGGCCGCCAGATCCATCGCCGGACAAACGGCCGCGACCGCGCGAAACTGCGCGGGAGCTTTTCCGTTTCCAGCGCGTCCCCACTCTCCCGCCAGTTTCAGCACCAGGTTCCCGCCCATGGAGAATCCGATCAGCGCGAATTGGGAGACCCCATCATTCTCGATCAGGCTCTGCGCCACCGCGGCAATGTCTCCCGACAGGCTGGAGTTGTAGAGAGTGGGGGCGAAGTGGTCCATGCCGCCGCAGTTGCGCTGGTTCATAAGCACCACGTTCATCCCGGCGGCCAGCCCGTTGCGCGCCACTCCCCGCATGTACTGCGAATCGGAGGAGCCTTCGAGCCCGTGGACCACGATCAGAGTCAGCGGACCGGCTCGATCTTTGTCCTTGCCTTTGCCTTGCCAGTAGCACCAGCACCGAACTTTAATTCCCGGAGCAACTTCGACCAGCCGCTCTTCTGGCGCAGGCAGATCAATCCTCCGCGGCAGCAGAAAGCTGGCAATGGTCTGCACATGCCCACCGCCTAGACCCCATCGAGCCCGGAAGGGCGCGCGCCCCGTCCACAGGCCAAGTGCCTTCACTTCGTCGATGGGCCTAGAAATGGGAAAATCGGGAATTTGCGAACTCGCCACAAATTGATTCTAATGGAGACTGATCTTACGTAAACCAGATCTGGAGTAAGCCATGCCTATCTTCGAATACATCTGCAAAGAATGTCACCACCAGTTCGAGGCCCTGGTCTACGGCAAACAGAAAGCTGCCTGTCCCAAGTGCCACGCCAGCAAGCTGGAGCCTCAGCTCTCGGTCTTTGCGGTCTCGGCGAAAGGCTCATCTCCGTCGGCGTCAGCGTCGTCATCAGTCGGCGCCTGCGGGTCGTGCGGCGATCCCCGGGGTCCGGGATCCTGTTCCCGCGGTGATATGAACTAGGGCGACATGAAATAGATCGTTCGCGGGCTTTCCCGCGAGTCTCCCGCCGGGCAACTTCTCGTTCTGCCACGAGTTCCAACCAGGAAACGGTTCTGGCACGAGCGCGTTCAGCAAAGCCGCGCCCAATAGACGCACGTGGTTCAGCCTAATGGCTGGAAGTGTGGGGATTGAACGCCGAGCGCTGAGAACGCCTCGTCCAGGGTGCGCACGACGGTCAGGCTTGGCCGTTTGCGCTCTCCTACGAGTTGAAACATGCGGGCTATCCCAAACACATGGGTGGCCGGGGCAACGAGGACGCGCGGACGATTCACCGCATCCGGCATGGCCGGTTCCTGACGCGCAAGATTCCGGATGGTATCGGCGGTCGCGGCAAACTCGGTCACCAATGAGAAGTCAAAAATGCCGGCGTGGGCATCGGTGGCAACGGAGTATTTTGCGATCCCCGTGTAAATTTCCAGCAGCGATTCATCGGTGAGCCGCCCCTCGGGCTGGACCAGCAGAATTTTATTCTCCGCATCAAACTTAAATCGGTGCCCCATCACCCTTGCAACTCCTGCTGGCGGCGTTCGCCGGCCGCGTCTTTGAGTTTATCTGGGCTCGCGCCGGAGCGCAGGATCTTCCATCGGTAACGATTCGTGAGTGACCACGGTCAATTGAACCTTTTCGTTAACATCGTCTACATTTAGAGGTGCCGGTTCGAGTGCAGCAAGCTTCCCCTGCACCTTCTCGCAGCACGTCATCCTGTCTTAATTTGAGGAGTCTTTTTCTGAAACGTCCTAGAGTTCTGCTGGTTGATGACACGCCTGAAATTCTCGCGCTTTGCCGGGAAATATTAGCACCGCACTGTGAAATCGTCGGTACGGCCCCGGACGGAAAATCCGCCATCGCGGCTTACCACATGACCACTCCGGAGGTGGTGGTCCTGGACATCTCCATGCCTGGGCCAAGCGGCATCGAGGTGGCAAAGCGCCTCAGAAGTTCAGGCTGCCAGGCCGCGATTGTCTTTTTCAGCGCAGACACCGAATTCATGATGGCCGCAATGGACGCGGGCGCTTCCGCGTTCGTCAAGAAGGCCCGGATCAGCTCAGATTTGTGGTTTGCCATCCAAGAAGCTCTGGTGGGCCGCGTGTTTGTGTCGATTTCCGATTGAACTCAACCCGTCGACGCCACGGCTGCTACACTCCGTAATCATGCGCGTGAATATCCTCGGCTCCGCTGCTGGCGGAGCTTTTCCCCAGTGGAATTGCGGCTGCCCGAACTGCCGCTCCTTGCGGGCGGGAAACTACAGCGGCAAGGCCCGCACTCAGACGCAAGTCGTGGTCAGCAACGACGGCACGTGCTGGTTTCTGCTGGGAGCATCGCCCGACTTGCGCGCGCAGATTGAAGCCACACCTGAACTTCATCCGCGGGATGCCGTGCGGCAGTCGCCGATCGCCGGCGTCGTGCTCGCCAACGCCGATGTCGACCACGCGCTCGGTCTGCTGCTGCTGCGCGAACTGCAGCCACTGAGCGTCTACGCGACTGATTCCGTCCGCCGTATTCTGACCGAGGATAATTCGATGTTCGCCATGCTGCAGCGCGCCCCGGACCAGGTAAGGTGGACGGACTTCGCGCCCCGAATTCCGTTTCGGCTGCTCGAACCCTCGGGCGCGGATTCCGGCCTGCGCTGTCGCGCGCTCTCGCTGGGCGCGCATTTTCCGGCTTACGTTTCGCCGCAGCGTCAGGGCGAACTTAACCCGGGAGAGGCGTCGTTAGGCTTAATTGTCGAGTCGAAGATTTTGGAGACATCCTCGGGCAAGCGTCTCGCCTACATGCCCGCCGTTCCGCAGATCGACGACACACTGCTGAGGGAACTTGAATCTGCCGACTTGCTGTTGTTCGACGGCACGTTCTGGAGCGACGATGAACTGATTCGCATTCAAGGCAGCGGGCAAACCGCTCGGCAGATGGGCCACGTTCCCGTCTCGTCCCCCGACGGAAGTCTGAGCCGGTTGGCGGGACTGCGCCGTCCACGTAAAATCTATGTGCATATCAACAACACGAATCCCATGCTGAATGAGGCCGGCCCCGAATACGCCCAAGTACGCGAAGCGGGATGGGAGATCGCGGAGGATGGATGGCAGTTCGACCTATAAATGGAGATGCAAGCGCACAAGACACGGCCCTGCTCTCCTTCGACGGGTTGCGCGCCCATTTGCGCAGCGTAGGCGAAGAGCGCTATCACCACCAGCATCCCTTCCACCTGATGATGCACGAAGGCCGCCTCAGCCGCGGACAACTCCAGGCCTGGGCTTTGAACCGTTACTACTACCAGAGCAGCATTCCGATCAAGGATTCGATCATTCTGTCGCGCGGCCCTGATCCGGCGTTTCGCCGCGCCTGGCGCAAACGTGTGATCGATCACGACGGCGACGAGACCACGAACGGGACGAAGAAGAACGAAGGCGGCATCAAGCGCTGGCTGAAGCTTGCGGAAGCAACGGGACTCAGCGCCGACCAGGTGCGCGGCGGAACCGGGATTCTTCCCGCGACCCGCTTCGCGGTGAATGAATATTTGAATATCGTGCGCAGCCGCAGTTTGCTGGAAGCAGTCGCATCGTCGCTAACTGAATTGTTCTCGCGCGACCTGATCTCGCTGCGCATGGAGAAGATGCGCCAGCACTATCCATGGCTCTCGGGAGGATTGGATTACTTCGAGGCCCGGCTGACGCAAGCTCCCGAGGACGCCAAGTTCGCCATCAATTACGTTTTCGAGAATGCGAAGACGCGCTGCGAGCAGGAACTGGCGATTCAAGCGCTGCGTGACAAATGCGACATCCTGTGGGCGCAGCTCGACGCGCTCTATTTCGCCTACGTGCAGCCGGGATGGCCGCCGCCGGGCGCGTTCATGATCGAGGGGGCATAGACCATGGCTGCACCTACAGATGCCAGCCATCCCCGCCTCGCCGCCGGATGCCGCTGGGGTCCGGAAAGTAAGACCGGCGCGGGAGAAGAGCGCGTGATCCTGTTCCCCGAGGGCGCCATCAAACTGCAGGGCACGGGACGGCAAGTGCTGGAGCGCTGTGATGGCCAGCGTACTTTCGGAGAGATCATCGCGGAATTGCAGAAACAGTTTGGCGCGGCCGATCCAGCAAAGATTCGCGGCGACATCAGCCAGTTTCTGGAGCAGTTGCAGAAGAAGCGAATTGTTGATTATTAGGCGAAATTCCCCGTCGCCGTGCTATAGTATTACCAGGTAACACCTTGGAACACCCGCATGCCGAAACCCTCCACCACCAGCCTGAAGCTTGATGTCGAGGTGAAGCAGCGCGTGCAGCGGCTTGCCGTTGCCCGGAGCAGGTCGCCGCACTGGCTCATGCGCGAGGCCATCGAAGAATACGTGGAACGCGAAGAGAAGCGCGAGCAATTCCGGCAGGATGCGCTCGCCGCCTGGGCCTACTACCAAGCGACTGGCCTGCACGTCACCGCCGAAGAAGCCGACGCTTGGCTGGCCAAGCTCGAAGCGGGCAAGGATGCCGCTCCTCCGAAATGCCGCGCCTGAAGTGGTCCCAACCGGCGCTGCTGGATGTGGCCCGACT
>DATHQJ010000268.1:0-6922 GCA_035482825.1 Binatus sp. (SeqCode)
CGATCCCGTAATGGCGACGATGGGCCCGGGCAGAAATTGCGCAGCGAGTTCGATCTCGCCAATCACGCTTTCGCCGAGAGCGCGCGCCTGCACCAGCGGCGGCGCGTCGACGGGCACGCCGGGGCTGACGACGATCATGTCCTGCCCGCGAAACGTCCGCTCGCCGTGGCCACCGGTCTCGACGGTGATGCCATGATCGAGCAGCACAGGGATTTCGTTGCGCAGTTCGTCGCCGCTCTTGGTGTCGGAGACGGTCACCCGCGCGCCATGTGCCTTCAAGAAAAGCGCCGACGCCACGCCCGACTTCCCGAGCCCGACCACCAGCACGCGTTTTCCGTTCAGGTCCATCGCAACCCATTTCACCACAGAGTCACAGAGACGCAGAGAAAATCAAATTCTATTTCTTGGTTTCTCTGTGTCTCTGTGACTCTGTGGTGAATAATTATCTTAGTTTCAGCGTCGTCAGCGCGAACAGCGCGAATACCAGCGACGCGATCCAGAAGCGCACAATGATCTTCGACTCCGACCAGCCCATCAACTCGAAATGATGATGCAGCGGCGCCATTTTGAAGATGCGCTTCTTGCGCAGCTTGTAGGAGCCGACTTGCAGGATCACCGAGACCGCCTCGATCACAAACACGCCGCCGATAAACGGCAGCAGCAGTTCCTGCTTGATGATGACGGCGACCGTGCCGATGGCGCCGCCGAGTGCGAGCGATCCTACGTCGCCCATAAACACTTCCGCGGGATGCGCGTTGTACCACAGAAATCCGATCGACGACCCGACCATCGCTCCGCAAAAAATAGTCAGTTCCGCAACCTGCGGCATGCGCGGAATTTCCAGATATGTCGCGAATGTCGCGTGCCCGCTGACGTAAGTGAGCACTGCCAGCGCGCCCGCCGCGATCACCGTGCATCCAATGGCCAGACCGTCGAGCCCGTCGGTGAGATTTACCGCATTACTCGCGCCCACAATCATGAAGACCACAAACGCCATGAAAGGCAGGAACGCCAGAAACCACACATGCGGATAACGTTCCAGACTCTGCACCACCAGGTCAGGGTGATACTGCTTGAAGAACGGCACGATCAGCTTGGTGGAATACAGGTTGTAGGTCTGCATGGCGATCAGCATGGAAGCAATCACAATGCTGGCGGCGATCTGCAGCCCTAACTTGGCGCGGCTGGTCAGACCCAGGTTGCGGCGATGCGACACCTTGCTGTAATCGTCGGCGAATCCGATGGCCGCGAAGGCGCAGGTCGAGAACACAGCAATCCACACGAAACGATTGCTGAGGTCCGCCCACAGCAGCGTGGGGACAATGATCGCGATCACGATCAGCAGTCCGCCCATGGTGGGCGTGCCGGCTTTCTTCTGATGAGCTTTGGGACCTTCTTCGCGAATGTATTGTCCAATCTGAAACTCGCGCAGGCGGCCAATGACGAGTGGACCCACGATCAGCGCGGTGAACAGCGCTGTCAGGCTAGCGAACGCCGTGCGGAACGTGACGTAGCGAAAAATGCGGAACGGCGCAACGTAATGTTGCAGCTTGACGAACAACAGCCAGTAGAGCAATCAGCCTCCGTTAGACCAGCTATCAGCCGTCAGCTCTCAGCTGTCAGCTATATCAAACCCGGGAAGGGCACGACTTTTAAGTCGCGCCGTTTCGCGCCAATAATTCCGCGGTCTTCAGCCCCTGCGAGCCGCCTTCCACGTCTCCAGAGCCTTCTCCAGCTTCACTCCGCGCGATGCCTTGAGCAGCACCACATCCCCATCGCGCGTTTCGCGGGACAACCATTCGCCGGCTTCTTCCGGAGTCGCCGCGAACTCGGCTTTCACTCCCGCTTGCCGCGCCGCATCGACCATCACCTGAGCCAAACCGCGCACGCCAATCAGCACATCGATTTTTTTCTCAGCGGCGTGCTGGCCGGCGGCGCGATGCATCTCTTCACCCGCCGGGCCGAGCTCCAGCATTTCTCCCGCGACCACAATGCGCCGGGCCGCCTTCATCGCGGCCAGGGCATCGACCATGGCGCGCAGCGCCTTCGGATTGGAATTGTAGCAATCGTTGATCACCGTGATGTTACCCAGTTGGACGACCTGCCCGCGCTTGTCGGGCGGCGCGAGAGTCGCCAGCGCACCGACAGCTTCCGCAGGCTTCAATCCGCGAGCCAGACCGACCGCCACGGCCGCCAGCGCATTGAGGATGTTGTGTTCGCCGACGAGTGGCAGGCGCGCGTGCTCGCGGCTCCCTGCAATTGCCACATCAAATTCAGAGCCCTCGGCGCCCCGGGTCCGCACATTCTCCGGCCTGATATCGGCGGTCGAGCGCGTACCGTAGGTGATCACCTTGCCCTTGAAGCCGCGGCCGAACTGCGAAACGAATTCGTCGTCGGCATTGAGAACCGCTGTTCCGCTGGCGGGCAACGATTCGATCAATTCGTATTTCGCCCGCGCAATGCCGGCCAACGAATCAAAAAACTCCAGATGCACCGGGGCTACGTTGGTCACCACGCCGATCTCGGGCTGTGCAATTTTTGCCAGCGCACGAATCTCCCCCGCATGCGACATCCCCATTTCGATGACCGCGACTTCGTGCTCCGGCTCCAACTTCAAGAGCATGAGCGGCAGGCCAAAATGATTATTGAAGTTGCCTTCGGACTTGAGCACGCGATAGCGCGACGCGAGAACGTGCGCGATAGCTTCCTTGGTGGTCGTCTTCCCGGCTGAACCAGTGACTCCCACCAGCGGCTTGCCCCAAACTTTCCGTACCGCAGTGGCCAGGGTTTGCAGCGCGGCCAGCGTATCGTCCACAGCCAGCAGCCGCGACTTGTCAGGATAGCGATCGATCTGATCTTTACGCACCACCGCCGCCACAGCGCCCTTTTCCAGCGCTGCGACAACGTAGTCGTGCCCGTCAAGGCGCTCGCCTTTGACCGCGAAGAAAAGCTGCCCTGGTCCAATCGTGCGAGAATCGATGGAGTAAGCCTGGGCAATTTCTTCGCGCGGAAATTCGCCTGCGGCGGAAACGAACTCCGCAATCTTCGCCAATGTCAGCTTCATGCCTGCTTCCTCGCGGCAGCGGACGGCTCACATTCGAATCCCACCGCACGCAACGCCTCCCGAGCGACGGCTACGTCATCAAACGGATTCGATCCGTCCCGCGTCACCTGCACCTTCTCGTGGCCTTTGCCCGCGAGCAGCACAATGTCTCCCGGCCGCGCTTCCGCAATCGCCAGGGCAATCGCTTTGCGGCGATCGACTTCGACCGTATACTTCACGCCCGTCTTCTGGAGTCCCACGATTGAATCGTTAATGATCGCGCGCGGATCTTCACTCCGCGGATTATCGGAGGTGAGCACCACAAAATCGCTGCCCCGTCCCGCAGCCTCACCCATCAGCGGACGCTTGGCGCGGTCGCGATCTCCTCCACAGCCGAACACAGTCAGGACTCTCGCGGTTCCACAGTCGCGCGACACGAACTCGCGGGCCAGCGCCGTCAGGTTGCGCAGCGCGTCGTCGGTGTGCGCATAGTCCACCACCACGGTGAAAGGCTGTCCGCAATCGACGCGCTCGAATCTTCCCGGGACGTGGGTAAGCGATTCGACGCCGCGGGCGATCGCCTTCGGATCGCACCCTCGTGCATAGCATGCGGCCGCCGCGGCTAGAATGTTGTACACATTCACTCGTCCGATCAGCGGCGAAAAAATCGGAATCTTCTCTTTCCCCTCCGGCGTGGCCATATCGAAGCGCGTGCCGCGCGGGGTAATGTCCACGTTCTCGGCGTGAAAGTCGCCGCGTTCCCATCCGTAGGTTAGTACGACCGCGCTGCGCTTGCGGCTGAACTGCGCCAGCTTCGCGCCATATTCATCATCAAGATTGGTCACAGCCGCGCGCGGCGCATCGGTGCCACAGCCTTCGAACAGCACCCGCTTGGCCGCGAAATATTCGTCCATCGTCTTGTGATAGTCGAGGTGATCCCGCGTCAGGTTGGTGAACACAGCCACGTCAAACGGCACGCCATACACGCGCTCCTGCGCCAGCGCGTGCGAAGAAACTTCCATGACCGCGTCGGTCGCGCCCAGCCCCAGAGCCTCGCTGAACAGTCGCGCGAGTTCGAGCGGTTCCGGCGTGGTATGTGGCGCGGGATAGACTTTGCCGGCCACGTGATATTCAATCGTGCCGATCAGCGCGCTCTTGCGCCCCGCGGCCGTCAGGATCGATTCCACCAGAAACGCCGTCGTACTCTTCCCGTTCGTGCCCGTAATTCCAGTGATCGCAATGCGCTCGGCCGGACGCTTGTAGAAATTCTCGCTCACCCGCGCCAGAGCCCGCCGCCCGTGCGGCACGACAGCCCAGGCCACTCCCTGGCGCGGAGTCTCGGTTGTCGAGTCAGTCACGATCGCAACCGCTCCCGCCTGAATCGCCTGATCGATGAAGCGGTTGCCGTCAGAGGTTTCGCCGCGCATGGCCACGAACAAACATCCCGGCTTGACCCGGCGTGAGTCGTATTCCACGCCGCTGACGCTGGGGTCGCCACTCTGGCTGAGAAACTCCGCGCCGTCCAGAAGACGTTGGAAGGTCATTGCGAGGATTATAGGACACGAACCTCAGGGGTTAGGGGGGCAGCGCAACGAATCAGACCACTGACCCCTGACCCCTGGCCCTAGCCTCTGAACCTAGCCCCTGACGATTACCTCCGTCACGTTCCAGTCGCCGCTTTCCTGCGCTACAGTCACTTCATGAGCACCGGAACCGGCTCCGCCAAATACAAATGCGCCCAGTGCGAACAACCTGAAGGTTCGTGCGAATGCGAAAAATTCTGCTGCCTCTGCCAGGCGGTGATGGATGTCCGCCTCTGCACCGACGGCCTCTTCTACTGCGAGCCCTGCCGCACCGCCTGCGACTACAAGCCCGCGGACTAGCTAACAATCTCCGCGGTTAAATTCCCGCCGCGATTCAGTTTGGCACATGCCCCGTGTGCAGACAGCCGCTCCTTCGACTCCGCTGCGCTCACAATTATTTGTCAGGCCGTGGCCTCTTGAGGGAGAATAGTATGTTTGGCCTTAGTGACTGTTTTCTGCTTCATTTTTTAGGAGACCCCCATGGCTACCACAATGCACGTCAGCGACGTGGCCGAGTTGCTGAGCGAAGGCCGGACGCATTTCAATCTTTCTCCGGCGGTGCTGGTGGAGCACTCCATCCGCCGTAACGAAGCCAAGCTGGCAGGCAACGGGGCCATCGTCGGATACACCAACCGCACCGGCCGTTCTCCCAAAGACAAATTCATCGTCCAGGACGAAACTACCGCGAACACGGTCCGCTGGGGCGCAGTCAATCAGCCATTCGAACCGGAGAAGTTTGACGCACTCTACGAGCGGGTGATGGATCACCTGCGCGGTCGCGAACTTTTTGTGCAGGATCTCTTCTGCGGCGCCGATCCGGCTTACCGCCTCCCGGTCCGCATCGTGAACGAATATGCCTGGCACAATCTTTTTGTGCGGCAATTATTCCTGCGTCCTACCGCGGAAGAACTCAAGCGGCATCATCCCGAATTCACCGTCATCGCCGCACCCGAGTTCAAGGCCGATCCCGCCCGCGACGGCGTGAATTCCGAAGTCTTCATCCTGCTGAACTTCACCCGCCGCACCGTGCTGATTGGCGGAACTTCCTACGCCGGCGAAATGAAGAAGTCGATCTTCAGCATCATGAATTTCCTGCTCCCGCCGCGCAACGTGTTCCCCATGCACTGCTCCGCCAACGTCGGCCACAACGGCGTGAGCGCGCTGTTTTTCGGGCTCTCGGGCACTGGCAAGACCACGCTGTCGGCCGACCCCTCCCGCGACCTGATCGGCGACGACGAGCATGGCTGGAGCGCCGACGGCATCTTCAACTTCGAAGGCGGATGCTACGCCAAGTGCATCAAGCTCTCGAAAAAGAATGAGCCGCAGATCTGGAACGCACTTCGTTTCGGATGCGTGCTGGAAAACGTCGCACTCGACCCCCACACCCGCATTCCCGACTACAACGACGACGGCAAAACTGAAAATACGCGCGCTGCTTATCCGGTGGAGTTCATCGAGAGTGCCGTGATTCCCGGCATTGGCGGCCATCCGAAAAATGTCGTATTCCTCACCGCGGACGCCTTCGGCGTGCTGCCTCCGATTTCGAAGCTCACGCCCGAGCAGGCCATGTATCACTTCCTGTCCGGCTATACCGCAAAAGTCGCCGGAACCGAAGCCGGCGTGAAAGAACCCTCCGCAACTTTCTCGACCTGCTTCGGATCGCCCTTCATGCCGCTGCCTCCGAAAACTTACGCCGAAATGCTGGGCCGCCGCCTGCGCGAACATCATGCCCAATGCTGGCTGGTCAACACCGGATGGCAAGGCGGTCCGTATGGCGTGGGCAAGCGCATGGACATTCCCCACACCCGCGCCATGGTCGACGCCGCCGTTGAAGGCGAATTGATTAAAGAAGAGTTCGAGATCGAGCCGACGTTCGGATTCAGCATTCCAAAACGCTGTCACGGCGTCCCGCCGCAAGTGCTCAACCCAAGAAATGCCTGGCCTGATAAAGCCGCCTACGATAAAGCCGCCGAAGACCTCCGCACCCGCTTCGCCAAAAACTTCGAAAACTTCGACGCCCCCGCAGAAGTCAGAGCAGCAGGCCCAAAGGCGCAGAAGTAATTGCTGATTGCGGATCGAACCCCGAAGAACGAATCTTGGCAAAGGGTTTTCAGTCAACAATCAGAAATCATCAATCAACAATTTCCTTCCCGCCCCTACAGCGTCGCCTCCATCTGCAACGCCTCGATCATCCCATTGAGCGCGCTCTGGCCCGCATCGCGCTTCTGCTGCAAGTCGGCGATCTCACGCCGCAGCGACTGCACTCGATCTTCCTGCTCATTCAGTTCGCGGACAT
>DATHQJ010000269.1:0-9209 GCA_035482825.1 Binatus sp. (SeqCode)
CGAAATGGTGCATATAGGATTTCCTCCGAACAGCGGGCGCTCCGTCAACCGGGAGCAAGTCGAGGAGAAGTCTCCACTTTGCAGCGGGTGCTGTCAACCGGCAAGCGGTACCTTGTACCTTCTGCCTGTGCCTGCGGCAAGTTCCAGTTGAAAAGCGGCCGAGATCGCCGTATGGTACAGACATTAGTCTGTAGACATTGTCTGTAGGCGTTGTCTGCTGGCGGCGCGGCCGAGCGGAGTTGGCGCAGCCGGCAGTTTGTCCCCCCGTGTTCTCAGGGCAGCGGGAAGGCCTGGGAACATGCTGTTGCTTTGAGCTGGTCCATGGGCGCCTGTGGGCTGGCGGTTGGGTAGCTCGCAGCCTATAAATCGCAGCCTATGAACCAAGGAGATCGGCTATGGACAGCAATAAGCCGGCGCAGAACATTCAGGATTCCTTCCTTAACACGGCTCGCAAGGAGAGACTCAGCATTACCATTTACCTGCTGAGTGGTGTGAAGTTAACGGGCCGCATCCGCTCTTTCGACAAGTACTCCGTGGTACTGGAGGCGAACGGTCAGGAGCAACTCATCTTCAAGCACGCCATCTCTACTGTGGTGATGGGGAGGGTGATGGCGACGCATGTCAGCCACGTGCCGCATCCCGACAAACCCGTGGCATCAGCAACGGCGGCTTCTGCGGCGACCGGGGCGAGTGCTTCGGGCACTGAAGGATAAGAACTTAAGATAGGGCGTTTTCGGTTTGGGAAGTCCTCACAGCAAGAAATCCCGCGGCACGGCGCGTGTGCCTAGACGTGTGCCTCTGGGCAGTGAAGTCGCGCCCCGTGCGCCGGAGCGCGAGCGCGCGTTTCTGGTGGGCGTGGAAATCCGGACTCGCGGACGCAGCGGGACGAAGGGGACGGTCACAGCGCAGGCCTCGGCTGCGCGCGACGCAGCCGGAATGCAGCCGGCAAAGACCGGAATGCCGATTGGGGCAGCTGGCAGATCCAACGGCAAGCCCAGCATTCCTGAGTTCGATGCCGACGAGTCGCTGGCAGAACTGCGCACATTGGCAGAGAGTGCGGGAGCCGAAGTAGTGGGTGAGCTTCTGCAGCGGCGCGACCGGCCCGATCCGGCTACTTTAATTGGCGCGGGCAAGCTGGAAGAAATCGCTGGCGCAGCTGCTTCGGTGAACGCCGACGTTCTTCTATTCGATCACGACCTCAGTCCTTCGCAGCAGCGCAACATCGAAAAAATTGTGCAGCGGCGCGTGATCGATCGCACCCAACTGATCCTCGACATTTTTGCGCGGCACGCGCGCACCCGGGAAGGTCAGTTGCAGGTTGAGCTGGCGCAGCTGCATTACATGCTGCCACGGCTCGCCGGGCACGGCATTGAGATGTCGCAGCTCGGTGGCGGCATTGGCACTCGCGGTCCCGGCGAAACCAAGCTCGAAACCGATAAGCGGAAAATTGCGCGGCGCGTTCGGCACGTAGAGGGACAAATTGAAAACGTCCGCCGCATTCGCACCCAGCAGCGCCAGCGCCGCGAGTCGGCACCGGTCGCGACCGTAGCCCTGGTGGGCTATACCAACGCTGGAAAGTCGACGCTCTTCAACGCACTGACGCAGGCGAAAGTGCTGGAGTCGTCGCGCATGTTTGCGACGTTAGACCCGACGATTCGCGGCGTGGTGCTCCCATCAAAACGCAAAATTCTGATGTCCGACACCGTGGGATTCATCCGCAACCTTCCCCACACCCTGGTCTCGGCGTTCCGCGCCACTCTTGAAGAAGTGCAGCGGGCATCGCTGATTCTGCAAGTATCGGACGCCAGCAGCCGGCTCTCGGCCGAGCAGGACGCGCAGGTTGAGATCGTTTTGAAAGAGCTGGAGGCGGAGAAGAAGCCGCGCCTGCGCGTGATGAACAAGATCGATCTGCTGGATGACGAAGTGGCACTGTCTCTGCGCGCCGACGCCTTACGCGAAGATTCGAAAACCGTCTACGTATCTGCGACGGAAGGCACCGGCCTGGACCGCCTTCTGCTGCGGATTGACGCCATGATCGAGGAAGATCCCGTCAGCCGCGTGCGCCTGAGCATCCCGCAGAGAGAAGGCAAGATGCTGGCCATGCTCGAAGCCAAATCGCGGATTCATTCGCGGAAATATAAAGACGGGGCGGTGGAGCTGGAAATCGAGGCGCCAGCGTCGGTGGTGCGAAGGGTTGGGGAGTGGGTGGTGGGGTAGAGAAAGCTGGAAATGGAAGTTTGGCACATAGACGCAAACGAAGTTCCCGACACAGCTCGGTGAACTCGCGACCACCGTCGCTTATAAGGTCCAACGCTAGGGGATTCGGCATCTCGGAAGTCGGACGGCGATCCAGGATATCCACGTCCTTGTGCGCCATGCGCAACGTACGTACGATTTGTGGTGATCTCAGAATCCCGGCCGGGAAAGCGCGGAACGGCCCCTGTAGGGCACATGAAAAAGAGCCGCCCTCTAGAATGTGGCTGATCCCCGCCCGATCCAGACTGGGGCCCCAGTTGGAGCGGATAATTCACCGTAGAACGTTTTCGAATTGGCTCCCGGATTTATCAGCGGCACTGTAACCGTCTGCTCGGTCATTCCTGGGGAGAAGGTCACAGTTTGCGAAGTCGAGACGTAGTCTGTACCCGCAATCGCGGTGCCGTCGGTCGTCGCAAAGTCGACCGAGAGTGAGGTCGCATTGGACGGGCTAAGAGTCACTGTGAACACCGCCGATGATCCGCTGATGACCGCATCGGTCACCGAGAACTGCTGCAGCTTCGCGTGGTAGCGAAGCCAGCCGAACAGGGCAGGGACTCCGCCCTCGCAGTGCTGTTCGAAGTTGGCAGAAAAACTCTGAAGAACACTGCTGCTGTTGTAGCCAGCCTGCAGTACCTGGAAGTTTCCCGTGAGCGTGTTGCATCCGCGCCCATCTCCATAAACACTCAGTCCTGGGGTGCCCGCGGGCTGGAAAGGATAGCGCTGCGCATTCTCATAGTCGCCACGCCCGAGTCGCGCGGTGGTAGGGCCAGCGAAATAAGTCGACCACTCATCCCCATTGTTGACAAAGAACGACACCACATTGGCTGAGTTGCTGGGAGTGAAAGTACCATCGGACGGAGTAATCAGATATTGCAATCCCCCGCCGATGTAGTCACCCGGTTGGCTGCTCATCGCGAGCACGGTCTGCGCCGCATTGGGATCACGGATGAGGATGCCTGCCGACGCAGCTCCGATGGGAGCGCCGCTCGGGGCGCTCAGCTTCACTCTGAAACTCTTGTTGCCGCGTGCCAGGAAATCTCCAACGATCGGGATAGTGATCGTTTGCGACGTAATTCCAGGCTGGAACATCGCCGTTCCTGTGGTGTTTACATAGTCGGTTCCTTGCACGGCCGTGGCGTCGGCCGTCGCGTAGTTTACTTGAACGATGGTTGTGCTGGGGAGGCAAAGCGATAGAGTGACAAATGCGTCGCTGGTGCCGGCATTTCCCTTGAGGGTGTAGGTGCTCGCGATCGCCAGGCGCGGCACGGCTGCTACCGAAGAGTTATAGCGAAACGATCCATAGAGTGCCGGCGTAGCGCCTTCGCAATGCTGCTCGAAGTCGATTGCGAGTCGCGCGACGGTGCCGTCCGTGTTGAGGGCAAAGTCCGAGACAAGAAAACGTCCGGTATCGGTGTTGCACCCTCGACCATCTCCTGTTACGTCGATGCCCGGTCGCGTGGGCGAACGGAACGGTGTGCGCTGGGCACCGTCGTATTCTCCCCATCCGAACTTCGCCGTGCTGGCGGACCCGAAGTCCAAACCCCAAAACTGAGTGGAATTCTCGAACAGAATCGATATCGTGTCGGAGGTGTTCGAGACAGAAAAGGTTCCGTCCGCGGGCGTAAGCGTCTGAGTGATCCCCTGGCCAACGTAATCCCCGGGCTGACTGTTCAAGGTAAGGAAGGTCTTTGGCGTTGCGGACGCAACGGAGCAAAACCAAAACAAAGAGACAAAGAGGATGACCGGTGTGATACGCACTCGCATGGGAATACTCCTGAAGCCGAAGTAAGGGAAGGGCGAACGGGAACCGCGCTAGCAAGGGAAATATATCACTAGTCGGCTGGGTACTCAATGATCCTGATAACACATTCTGACCCTCGATGACGGTTATCAGACTGCGGGGACAATTTAAATGGGCCGACAACCAAGAAGCGCTGACATTCCTTGGCTATCGGCCCATTCGATCCTGAATTGGATCGGAGGTGATACCCTGACCGCAGATCTGTTTTCTGTCAGAAATCCTCGCCAACTTCGTCGAGTTCCTCAATTCCCATGATCTGGTTGTAGAGCACGCTCTTTGGATTCTGACTTTGCGGCAATCCGTAGTAGAGGATGCCGATGTCTTTTGTGACGATCTTCCGCAGTCGCTTACCGGGCAGATCCCGCTCCAGCGGCTGCCCGATATCAGGAAGACTCAGACGCGCGCTTGATACCACCGCAGAGCGTGCCTCGCCCAGTCTCCAACCGAACGCGAACTGCCAGTTCTTCGTTGCCGGATACATGTCCTCTGACGTGAAACCAATCAGAATCGACCCAGGTTCGCCGCCATGGTCGGAAACACTGTTTCGCAGGCTGGCAGCCAGGTTCTCCGCCATCAGTTGCCCTCGGGATGCATCTCTGGTTGCCGGGTCCACCGGAACGCTGTTCACGACGGTGATTTCGAGGTCGTATTTTTCGTGGTAATACTGAGCCAGATTCTGAAGTTGGTCGACGGGGAAGTCGCCGATCGGAACGAAGTAGATCTTGCTGCCTTCAACCTTGGGCGCAAGCCCGGCCGAGGCCCTGGCGGGTTGCGACGAAACTCGCGTATAGACCACCCATCCCGCGATCAGAGCGACCAGACCCAGCAAGAGAGCAAACGTGCGATTCAAGAGTCCTCCTTAACAGGGCTGCCCGATTCTGCCAGACTTGTGGATTAGACCACGACGTAGGACTTGGAGCCGTGCAAAAACACGCTGGGAAGGTTACGAACGTCTGGAAGTTCCAACTGAAATTTAAATGGGCCGACAACCAAGAAGCGGTGACATTCCTTGGCTATCGGCCCATTCGATCCTGAATTGGATCGGAGGTGATAGTTCAATGCTAGTCCTCTTTTCGACGAAGTCAAGCGCTATGTGCAGAAATCTGCACGCTCGAAGTGGGGCCGGTGAATCCACGAGGCTAAAGTCTGTGTTTATAACAACTTTGGGACGGCGCGGCTGAAACAGGTTGGGGCAGAGTTGATTTTGCCTTTTGAAAGAGCGCCGCTTTTCAGCAGGGCCTTCCACTTCGTTCGAATGAATGCTGGCTCTGGCCTCTGAGGGAATCTCGGACTCGCGATGAGTTCGCGCCGGAAGTTTTAGAACCGCTTCCACCCGCTCGTCCCACATACATCATCCTGGGCGGTCTAAAACGATCTTCTTCGCGTTGACACAAATCCCTCGGGACGTTAGACTTAACAGTTTTCATAGCCCTCATTATTCCGGTCTACAGATCAGCACGTCTTGTTTAGCAACACATGGATGACATTCTTCGACAACTAGGGGAATTACTGCTCGGATCGGTGCCGACGGTGATTCTGCTGGCGCTGCTCTACGCGCTCTATTCCGCCATTGTGCACAAGCCATTGCAGCGGGTTCTCGAAGAGCGCCGCAGCAAGACCGAGGGCGCGGTGGAAAAGTCGCGCGCCGACATTGCCGCCGCCGAGGCGCGGACCGCCGAATACGAACAAAAGTTGCGCGAGGCGCGAGCGGTTGTTTTCCGGGCGCAGGAGGCCAAGCGCCAGGCCGTTTTGCAGGCTCGCACCAACGCCTTGAACGAGGCGCGCAGTAAGGCTCAAGCCCAGGTGCAGGCCGCGAAGAAAGATATCGAGAACGATCGAGCCGCAGCCGAGGCCGGTTTGCCAGCCGACGCCGCGGCCCTGGCGCAGGAAATCGTGCGCCGCGTGCTGCAGCCGGCGGGAGCGGCGCGATGATGATCCTGCAGAAGATGATCCGGCACAAAATGGCTTCAGCGCAACGCATCGTGCGCGCAGGATTGATGGCGATGCTGATGCTTGCTTGCGCGAGCCTAGTCTCCCTCCGCGCCCAGGAACCGTCACAGCCCGCGGCCCCCGAGCAGAAGCAGGCCAGCAGCAATTCCGCGCAACAGCCTTCGCAACAAACTCCGCAACGAGCCGGTGGTCCCGGACGGCAACTGGTGCATGAGAGCAAGGAAGCCGCCGGAGAAGAAAAAGACGAGTTCGCTGAGTTCAAGCAGTCCGCCTCAGTGCGAGGAATCGCGCGGCTGACCGGGTTGAACCTGCAGCAGTCCTACTGGCTGAGTTTGGGGCTGAATTTTGTGGTGATCGCTGGAGCTGTGGTCTGGGCCGCGCGCAAGTATTTGCCTGGAATATTCCGCGACCGCACCGCTGGGATCCAGAAGGCAATGCAGGAAGCCCAGAAGGCCAGCGAAGAAGCGCGCATCCGGCTCGCTGAGATCGAATCGCGCCTGCTGAAGCTGGACGGCGAAATTGGCCTGATTCGCGACGCCGCCGAGAAAGAAGGCGCGGCCGAGGAATCCCGCATCAAAGCCGCGGCGGAAGAAGACGCGCGCAAGATTGTCACCGCGGCGGAACAAGAAATTGCCGCAGCGGCAAAAGCCGCGCGTCGTCAGCTGACCGCCTATGCAGCCGATCTCGCCGTCGGCCTGGCGCGAAAACAGATTCACGTCGATGCCCCCACCGATCAGGCTCTGGTCCGCAGTTTTGCCGGACAATTGGGCGCAGCGGACGATTCGGGATCGGGAAAGGATCGGAACTAGACCGTGGCTTCTGTCGCCAACACCTATGCCCGCGCTTTCGCCGACGTGGTTCTGAGCGTGCATCTCGACGCGAACCGGGCCGTCGGCGGACTGCGCCGGATCGAAGGCCTGCTGGCCGAAAGCTCTGACCTACGGCGCGTGTGGGAAAATCCCGCAGTCCCCGCGGAACAGAAGCGCAAGTTGCTGGATGCGATTGTCCATCGCGAGGGAATCGAGCACCATGTGCGTAACCTGATCGCAGTGCTGATCGATCATCGCCGGATTCAGTTCCTGGGTCGCATCGTCGAGCAACTCAAGAAGGAACTCGACGCTCGCATGGGATTCGCCGAGGCCCAAGTCACCAGCGCCCGCGAACTGGGCGATCCGGAAAAGCGCGCGCTCGAATCGCAGATCGAAAAAGTCACCGGCAAAAAAGTCCGCGCCCAGTTCGGACTCGATGCCGCCCTGCTCGGCGGTGCGGTCGTCCGCGTAGGCAGCACAATTTACGACGGCTCGGTGAAGGGCCAGTTGGAAAAGATTAAAGAAGCTATCAGCTCCTAGTGGCGAGTTGCGAGCTTCGAGCCAGCCCGGTGCAATGTTCGCTCGAAGCTCACAGCTCACGACTCGAAGCTGATAGCTGACGGCTGAAAGCTGAGAGCTTTTATTTATGGCACAAATCAAAGCAGACGAAATCACGAAACTGATCCGCGAGCAGATCGAGAACTACGAAACCAAGATCTCCGTGGACGAGACCGGCACCGTCATCACGCTGGGTGACGGCATCGCGCGCGTCTATGGACTCGACAAAGTCATGGCCGGCGAGCTGCTCGCGTTCCCGCACGGCGTGGCCGGCATCGCCATGAACCTGGAAGAAGATCAGGTCGGCGTAGTGCTGCTCGGCGAATACACCGAGATCAAGGAAGGCGACGAGGTCAAGCGCACTGGCCGCATCATGAGCGTGCCCGTGGGCGACGCCATGATTGGCCGTGTTGTGAATTCGCTCGGTGAGCCCATCGACGACAAGGGTCCCATCGCCACCGATAAGTTCATCGCGCTGGAACGCATAGCTCCCGGCGTCATCGACCGGCAGCCGGTGCGCGAGCCCATGGCCACTGGACTGAAAGCCATCGACAGCATGATCCCCGTGGGCCGCGGCCAGCGCGAATTGATCATCGGCGACCGCCAGACCGGCAAGACCGCCGTCGCCCTCGACACCATCATCAACAGCAAAGGCAACGACCTGATCTGCATTTACAACGCGATCGGGCAGAAGCGTTCCTCGATCGCGCAGGTAGTGAAGATTCTCGAAGACGCCGGGGCGATGGAGTACACCATCGTCGTGGCGGCGTCGGCTTCAGAACCGGCGCCGATGCAGTACATCTCGCCTTACGCGGCCACTGCCATGGGCGAATATTTCCGTGACACCAAGCGGCATGCGTTGGTTATCTACGACGATCTCTCCAAGCACGCCGCATCGTATCGCGAAATCTCGCTGCTGCTACGCCGTCCCCCGGGACGCGAGGCGTATCCCGGAGATGTTTTCTATCTTCACTCGCGCTTGCTGGAGCGCTCCGCGAAACTGAGCGACAAAAACGGTGGCGGATCTTTAACCGCGTTGCCGATTATTGAGACGCAGGCCGGCGACGTTTCCGCCTACATTCCCACCAACGTGATTTCGATTACCGATGGCCAGATTTATCTGGAAACCGATTTGTTTAACCAGGGCGTGCGCCCGGCGGTGAACGTAGGTTTGTCCGTGAGCCGCGTGGGCGGGAGCGCGCAGATCAAAGCCATGCGGCAGGTAGCTGGCACGTTGAAGCTCGAACTCGCGCAGTATCGCGAACTGGCAGCGTTCGCGGCCTTCGGCAGCGATCTCGACAAGGCCACACAGGCGCAATTGAATCGCGGACAACGGCTCGTCGAACTTCTGAAGCAGAATCAGTTTTCGCCGCTGTCGTTCTCGAAACAAATTCTGATCATCATGGCCGGTACCGGCGGATTCCTCGACGACCTTCCCGTCGCGCAGGTTCGGGAGTTCGAAGCCGAACTCTACAAATACGTCGACTCGACCAATCCCGGCCTGCTGCGCACGATCATGGAGAAGAAAATTCTCGACGATACATTGAAAGGCCAGTTGCAGGGTGTGATCAAAGAAGCGAAGCAGCAGTTCGTGGCGTCACGGCAAGCAGTAGCGAAGTAATAAAGGTCTCAGTTCCTGGTTCTCAGTAAGAGCCTGGGGGCCGGAAGATTTTAACTGAGAACTGAGAACTGGCAACTGAGAACTGTTTTTCAATGCCCAACATTCTCGACATTCGGCGTCGCATCCGCAGCGTGATCAACACGCGGCAGATCACCAAGGCCATGAAAGTGGTCTCGGCAGCCAAGTTGCGCCGGGCGCAAGAGCGCGCGCTGGC
>DATHQJ010000270.1:0-3570 GCA_035482825.1 Binatus sp. (SeqCode)
CAACCTTTGATGAATGATGTGATCCCGATGCCTGAGTCTTCCGATAAGAAATCCGCTGACGTGGTTCCGATCTCCAGTGCTGGACACCGCTCGACGCAGAGGGCGTCGGCTGCCGAGGAGTCGGCCTCCGCTGAGAAGGCGGAGGGCGACTCGGCTGCGGAAATCGCGGGCGGGGGCGCCCGCGCCGCATCGGACGCGCCTTCGTTAGCCGCGCCTTCAACCGAAGTATTTGCCGTCTTCGGCGTGGAGCCGGAGATTCAGGCTTATGCGATGGCGAAGTATTCGCGGTCGTCGCTGTCGATGAAGGAGTCGCTGCGCGAGATCAGCACGCAGAAGGCGGAAAAATTTCTTAACACATTTTATTTTCAGTATGGACATCGGTCGATTGCCGACCTGGCGCATATTGCGCTGGCGGTCGAAAGACTGTCGATTCTGGCGGCGATTGAGTTGGCCGACGAGCAGCGCTGGGATGGGCAGGAGCGGTCGACGCGCTATCAAGATTTCAAGAAGAGTGGGTATTACGTTCCTGATTTTGCTTCGGATGAGGAAGCCCGCAAGCTTTACCGTGAGACTTTGGATTTTCTTTTCGCCGAGTATGAGGCGCTGTCGGCGCACATGACCGGGTATTTGATCAGCATCACGCCCAAGCCGGGCGACATGAAGCAGGAGGCGTATGGGCGGACGCTGAAGGCACGGGCGTTCGATGTCACGCGCTATTTGCTGCCGCTGGCCACGAACACTTCGCTGGGCGAAATTGTCAATGCGCGGACCCTGGAAACGCAGGTGGCGCATCTGCTGTCGCATACGCACCGGGAAGTGCGGGTGCTGGGCGAGTCGCTGAAGAAAGCGGCGACAGGAGCGGCTTACAACGTGAACGCCGATTCCCTGCGCGATCTGGTGGAGCGGATTCGGGCGGTGGATTCCAAGTTGGGCGAGCAGGCCGAGCAGGAATTGCTGCGCGAAGTCCGCGTAGCTCCGACTCTGGTGAAGTATGCCGATCCGAACGAGTACGAGATGGCGACGCGGCGCGAGTTGCGGCAGGCGGCGCTCGAGTTGATGGCCGACGAGCCGCTGGCGCCGTCGAAAGCGATTGTCGATCTGCTGGATGAAGAGCCGCTCGAAGTGGAGATTGCGACTACGCTGCTTTACGAGCACAGCCACCATTCTTATCGCCAGATTCGGCAGGCGGTGCAGGTGGCGGGTGAGCGGCAGCGGCGGGAAATCATTGATCTCGGGCTGCGGCATCGCGGCAAGCATGACGAGATACTGCGCGGATTTCGTGCAGGGCAGCAGTTCCGCTTCGACATTCTCATGGACACGGGCGGCTTCCGCGACATGCACCGGCACCGGCGGTGCATCCAGGTGATGCAGGGATTCACTACGCAGCACGGCTACGAGATGCTGCTCGACGTCGAAGATGCCGGCGTACGTGGACGGTACGACGCGGCCATGCGGCGGGTGCGGGGCGCGGTGGAAAGTCTGGCTGCGCGGAAGTCGCCGGAGGCGGAGGAAAATTCGCAGTACGCGATTCCGCTGGCCTTCCGCAAACGGGCGCTGTTCAAGATGGATTTCGCCGAGGCGGTTTACATTTCCGAGTTGCGGACTACGCCGGCGGGGCATGTGTCGTATCGCAACGTGGCTTATGGGATGTATGAGGCGGTCGCGCGGAAGTATCCGGCGCTGGCGAAATATTTTCGGGTGCATGATGTGACGGCGCCGGTGGATTTGCTGCAGAGATAGACCGTTACGGAGTTTCACTGCTTCCCTTGTCATCCTGAGGCAGTGGAGTTCTCGGCGAAGCCGAGGACTCCCAACGAAGGACCTCTGTACTTGGCTTTGCACCATCGCTGCTGCCGACGATTCCAGAGATCTTCGGCCCGCAAAGAACGCGGACCTCAGGATGACAGATCAAGCTGGATTGCCCATTTCGGAACGTTATTCACAACATTTTCGATAATTCGCCTTTTCTTCGCTTCGATCTGTATGTATAATCCGGCCAGATTAAGTTTGCACTCTTAACAAGGAGCCACTCCCATGGCGGATGAACGCGGCAAAGCGATTGAAATGGCGTTTGCACAGATTGAGAAACAGTTCGGCAAGGGTTCGATCATGCGGCTGGGGTCGAAGGAAGCGATCGTCCCTATTGCGGTGATTCCGACTGGATCGATCTCGTTCGATGCGGCGCTGGGGGTGGGTGGGTTTCCGCGGGGGCGCGTGATTGAAGTGTTTGGGCCGGAGTCGTCGGGCAAAACCACCATTACGCTGCAGGTGATTGCCGAGGCGCAGAAGACCGGCGGCATGGCGGCATTTGTGGACGCTGAGCATGCGCTCGATCCGGGCTACGCCAAGAAACTGGGCGTGGATGTGGACAACCTGCTGGTTTCGCAGCCGGACTACGGCGAGCAGGCGCTGGAGATTACCGAAACGCTGGTGCGGTCCAATGCCATCGACGTACTCGTGGTGGATTCGGTGGCGGCGCTGGTACCCAAGGCCGAACTCGACGGCGAAATGGGCGACAGCCACATGGGATTGCAGGCGCGGCTGATGTCGCAGGCGCTGCGCAAGCTGACAGGAACAGTTTCGAAGTCGCGTACTTGCCTGATCTTTATCAATCAGATTCGCGAAAAAATAGGCGTGATGTTCGGCAACCCGGAGACCACCACGGGCGGAAAAGCGCTGAAGTTTTATTCCTCGGTGCGCATCGATATCCGCCGCATCGCGGCCATTAAGGATGGCGACGTGGTCACCGGTTCGCGCACCCGCGTGAAGGTGGTGAAAAATAAAGTTGCCGCGCCCTTCCGCGAGGCCGAGTTCGACATCCTCTACGGGGAAGGCATTTCGCGGGAAGGCGATCTGATTGACATCGCCTCGAACAACAACATCGTCGAAAAATCGGGATCCTGGTACAGCTATAAGGGTGAACGCATCGGACAGGGTCGCGAGAATGCCCGCCAGTTCCTGAAAGACAACAAAGACGTCATGGCCAAGCTCGATACCGAGGTGCGCAAGGCGCTGGGATTGACGCAGGGTCCGGCGCAGCCGGCCGCGGCTCCGCAAGCTGCATCGTCGGGCGCCCGGGTCACGACCATGCCCACGGCTGCGGAACCCGTGAAGGCGCCGATCGTGGCCGCCAGGCGGTAAGAGCTAAGAGCTTAAGAAGGGTTGTCATCCCGAGCGAAGCGAGGGACCTGGGTATTTGCTTGCGCTGGCAGACGTGATGGCGCATGCAGAAACCCAGGTCCCTCGCGTTCGCTCGGGATGACAATTCAAGAAAGAGATCAACAAACAGCATCCCCGATTGCCATTGTTGCTCCCGCCCGCATAAAATCTCCTGTTACGCCAATTATTGTTCCGAAGCGCCAGACTCGCGGCCTTTTCCTGTGAGGACGATTGAATAAGGGTATTGCGGTCTATCCCGGTTCGTTTGACCCGCCCACCAACGGGCACCTCGATCTGATTGAGCGGGGCAGCAAAATGTTCGAACAGCTGGTGGTGGCGGTCCTGCGCAACTCGGAGAAGACTCCGATGTTCAGCCTGGTCGAGCGGCTGGAAATGCTGCGGCAGCTCACC
>DATHQJ010000271.1:0-10369 GCA_035482825.1 Binatus sp. (SeqCode)
CGGGGCTTTCGCGGCCGGAGTTGTAGATTGGGCAAAGGTGAGCGCCGTACAGAAAAGCACACAAGCAATGGCAAGAATTCGTTTCACGGGAAGCCTCCTGGGACTCTCAGCATATACCGGCAAGGAGTGGTCAGTCATCTCTAAGGCAAGAGGCTTAACCACAGAGGACACAGAGGAAACACGGAGGATCCGCAATTCCTCTGTGAGCCCCTGTGTCCCCTGTGGTTCAAGCCTTTAGCTTTTCGTGAAACAATACCGCGATGCCCTCCGCTCTCCCCGACTTTCTCTACGGCACCGCGTGGAAAGAAGACCGCACCGCGGCCCTCACAGAACTCGCGCTGCGCACCGGCTTTCGCGCCATCGACACCGCCAACCAGCGCCGCCACTATTTCGAGGCAGGAGTCGGCGAGGGCCTAGACGCAGCCTATCGCGCCGGCATCGTCACCCGCGACGATCTGTTTCTGCAGACGAAATTTACCTACCAGCGTGGACAGGACCATCGCCTGCCCTACGACCCCGCGGCAAGTCTCGCGGTGCAGGTTGGGCAGTCGTTAGCCAGTTCGCTCGAGCATCTGTCGACCGACTATGTCGACAGCTTCGTGCTGCATGGTCCGTCCTCCGGCTACGAGTGGACCGAAGCCGACACTGAAGTATGGGACGCGATGCGAAAGGAGCGCGACGCCGGACGCACCCGCCTGTTGGGGGTGAGCAACGTCTCACTGCAGCATCTCGAGCAACTGGAATCGGCTAACGCGGAACTCCCCGCATTCGTCCAGAACCGATGTTTTGCGCGCGTCGGATGGGATCGCGCAGTGCGGACATTCTGCAACTGGCACAAAATCACTTATCAGGGATTCTCGCTGCTCACCGCGAATCCGGAAGTCCTGCGGCATCCTCCGCTGATCGCTCTCGCGGCCCAGATGAAAGCAACTCCAGCGCAAGTGGTGTTCCGCTTCGCGCGCGCCGTTGGAATGCTGCCCTTAACCGGCACTTCCAGCGCCGCGCACATGCACGAAGATCTTGCGAGCCTGAACCTGACGCTCCCGCTAGAAGTGGTGCAGGCGATCGAATCCATGGCGGGCTGATCTCTCGATCTCTCCCACGAATTCGTGAAGGCCATCGAGAAAATCTTTGGCTACATCGACCCCAGTCCTGAAGTCAGGAGTTTATAAGCCAAATACCAGACCGCGACGATCACAATGGCGTTCGTCCGTTTCACTTTGCTCGTACAGGCGTAGCCAATCCCGACTAACACGATCGTCCAGATGCTCAACACGTCGAGCGACGACGCCATGCCACGTAGAAACTTCCCGGTGGTCTCCGGATCCAGATAGTAGGCAAGATTCGTGCCCACAGGATTGTTGATGTCGAAGCCCTCGGGACTGACGCCGGCAAATAGCGAGATCGTCCCCAGGATCGCTCCAATAATTCCCGGCAGCCCGGCGTAGAACGAGATTGCGTAAGCTTGCCCAAATGATGTCTCGGCCCCTGCCACCAGCTTGAAAGTGAGCCACAGGGCCAGAGTTTCAATCAGCACATAGAACAGAATCAGCAACGGGCTGCCGTAGGCGAAGAAACCGACGATCTTACTCGACAGCCGAATCTGGCTCGCCTGCTGATCGGCCGGGAGTTTGTCGAATTGGTCGGCGCGGGAAGAGTGCGCGACCTGGTTCTTGCTGATCTGCTCGAACCCGACCTGTCTCCCCATGGCATAGATGAACACCAGGGAGAAGATGGAAACTAAAAGCCATGGCGCCCACCAACTCGCACTCCGCCGCAAATCGGTGAACGTCTTCGACGGCGCAATGAACGTGTTGATGATGCGCGCACCCTGAGATAGTGGCGCAGGTGCGGGCGTGGGAGCGGGCGATGCGGGCAGGACCGGAGCGGCGGCCATGAGAGTCTCCTTGCGAAAGATTCGTGGGAATTCTAGCCTGAGCCGGGCCTCTAGACAAGCGATGCCGTCGATCCGGCACGACGCACCCGCCGGACGGTTGAATGGTCCGGAGTTGTACGGTCCGGATAAGAATTAAGATGTGCGCATGTCGAATGCGACGCCAGTTGTGATCGCGGTGCTGCTGGCCGAACTTGCGCCCGCGGCAGCTTTCGGATTTGCCGGTGAGC
This sequence comes from Binatus sp. (SeqCode), assembly GCA_035482825.1. Taxonomy (GTDB): domain Bacteria; phylum Acidobacteriota; class Terriglobia; order Terriglobales; family Acidobacteriaceae; genus Sulfotelmatobacter. The sequence goes on from DATHQJ010000271.1 coordinate 2,125, forward strand.
GCGTGGTGCGCGCAGTCGCGCGCTGGCCGCTGGCGGCGCGGATTGCGATGCCGGCGCTGTTGGTTCTGCCCTACGTCGTCATCGCGGCTACGCAACATATGTTCCGCTGGCAGTGGTGTGCGTTCTACGCGATGGTGCCCGTCGCGATGGCGTGGCTGCTGGCGCGAGCGGCTTCTGCCGATTCGGAGCAGCGCGGCAACTGGCGCGACGCCGTCATCCTTATCGCCCTCGGCCTCGCGGTAGATTTGCGCTGGCTCGACAGCGCTTGGCCCGCCGATTTGCCCGGCCTGGGTAAACTGTTGCTCGTCGATGCCGGCCTCTACGGCTTTCTCGCTATCCGCCGCTTGAGTGGCACAGGCTTCGATTTCCGCCTGCGCTGGAGCGAGTGGAAGGCCGACTGGAAGTCAGGATTGCGCGAGCTCGTGTTCTTCGCTCCCGCCGTGCTCGTCCTCGGACTCGCGCTCGGCTTCATTCATCCGCATGCCAACCTGCCACCGTTAGGCAAGGCCGCGCTGGCCTGGGCGGGTATTTTCGTTTTTGTCGCTGTGCCGGAAGAACTTTTCTTTCGCGCCTGGGTGCAAAACCTGCTGGAGCGCCGCGTAGGTCGCCGGGCCGCCTTGGTCATCGCCTCCGTGTTCTTCGGCCTCTCCCATTTCAACAAGCGCTCCGCCCACTTCAACTGGCGTTACGTTCTGCTGGCCACCATCGCGGGAATTTTCTACGGTCGCGCCTGGCGCGAAGACCGCCGCGTGCCCGCGTCGACGATCACTCACACTTGGGTCGACTGGCTGTGGTCATTTTGGTTTTAGCGAGATCCCGGCGACGAGTACCGCAAATATCCCAAGCCCACTCGCAGGTGGTGATGCAGCGCGTCCGGCACGCACACCGCGAAGCACAACCCGAGCAATCCCTGGGCAAGTCCCAGCGCGTAGATGTTGCGGTAACGCAGGAACAGCGCGCACGAAATCGCTCCCCAAATCAGCGTGGCGGCTGTCAGAACGAGATTCGGCAGGTGCGCCGCCGCAAACAGCACCGCCGCCACACCGACGGCTCCACTTTCATTGCCCAGTAGTCGCGTGAGCCGCGGCATGAACAAGTCGTTCATCAGAAACTGTTGGTAAAGCGTCCACGCAACGTAGCCAGCGATGTGTTTGAAGTCGCTCTTATACAGCGAATGCAACGTGCCGATCTGCCGCGCGATGAGCACGCTCGCGGTCGAAAGAACAATCGCAGCGGGAAGAATCCAGAACGAGCGTGCCAATCCGCGCCGGCCGATGCCAAGATCGTTGAGTCGGCCATCCGGACCCGGACGCCGCGCCAACACAATCGTCAAAGTCACGACCAGCGCAACTGGAGAGAGAATGCGCTGCGGAAATTCCGGCATCCACAGCACGAACAAAATTAACCCGTAGCCGAAAATAAGCTCCAGCAGATCGCGAGTGGAACCGGGCTCCGGCCGGGCAGACATGGAGAGAGTATGGCATGGGACTCAGCAAAAGGGGCTCCTCGCTTCGCTTCGTCGGACAGCCCAAGGGCCTGCCCTGAGCGAAGTCGAAGGGCGGCTGTAGCCACATAATTCCTAACTCCTAAGACCCAACACCCGTTTCCCTACACCAGCAGTTCCGGCGTCGCTTCCAGCAGACTGCGCGTGTAAGCGTGCGCCGGCCGCTCTGTAATCTGCGCCGTGTCGCCGACCTCGACGATTTTTCCCCGATACATCACCGCAATGCGCGTCGAGAGATAGCGCACCACCGGCATCGAGTGCGAAATGAATAGGTAGGTCAGGCCGAAGTCGCGCTGCAGTTGCGCCAGCAGATTCACGATCTGTGCACCCACGCTGACGTCGAGCGCCGAGACCGGCTCATCGCACACCATGAACTTCGGCCGCAGTGCGAGCGCGCGGGCGATTCCAATCCGCTGGCGTTGTCCCCCGGAAAACTCGTGCGGGGAGCGTGTCCGCGCCGATTCGTCGAGTCCCACCGCGCGCAGCAGTTCCGCAACGCGGGCGCGAACGTCGACCTTCGCTCCGCCACCAGATGAATTTCCATACCCATGAATGATGAGCGGTTCGGCGATGATCTCCTCCACGCGGAATCGCGGATCGAGCGAGGCAAACGGATCCTGAAAAATAATCTGCAGATGACGGCGGAGCCCGCGCATTTCGCCCCGCCCAGCCGCCGCCAAATCGCGCCCCTCGAAGCGCACTGCGCCCGAAGTAGGCTCGATCAAGCGAAGTATCAGGCGTCCCAGCGTGCTCTTGCCCGAGCCGGATTCCCCCACCAGCCCGAGCGTCTCACCGGCGTGAATGTCCAGTGAAACGTCGTCTACCGCGCGAACTTCTCCGCGCGGCTTCGCGCCAAACACCGATTCGCCATGCGGGAAGACTTTGGTCAAGTTGCGGATTTCAAGCAGCGGCATCGATTTATCCTTCGACAATCAATTGTTGCATGCGTTTCATCACCAGACTCAGGCGTTGCTGGCTGGCGGTGTCCGGCAATAGATGTCCGGGCAGAGCGTCCACGAAGTCAGGCTTCGATAATAAAGCTCCAAATTCGCGGCTTAAATACTCTCGCAGATCTGTCGGAGCAGCCCGAACCTCCCCGGGAAGTTCCGGGCGGCCGTCAATGACAGTCACAATGTCTTCCAGATCATGACTCCCGCGGAAATCAGTCTTGCCGCGTCCGTGAAGCGCTTCCAGCTTGGTCGAGAGAAAATAAGGGGCGGTGATCAGCCGGATCTCAAGTTCGCCAATTCGAATTCTTTGAGCATTTTCGAGGGCGGCAGCATACCAGACATTGCTGAAGCCAAGAATCGAAGAGTCGGTTGGCATCAGATCGAGAATCAGCTCTCCATTCATCCAGCGGCAAATCGGGGCGTCTTCCGTATGAGGCTGCCGAAAGCCGAGTTCGCCCAGCCGGGTCTCGAGGGCCGTGAATTCCGCGTAGGACGCGACGGCAACAATCGCGTCCACGTCGAGAGTTGGCCGAACCGGGGCGGCAGCCGGATCGGTCAACAGCAATCCAGTGACGCAGCCGCCGACGAATACGATCTGGTCGAGCAACGGAGCCAGTTTCTTGGCGGCGGCCCGAAGCTGCACCAGATTCGGATTGTCCGGATGAATATTCACACAGAATTCGCCTCGCCTCGACCGGCGTGGTCGATCCTCGCCGTGAGCTCGCGGATGGCGATCTCCCGTTCGCGGGCTCGTCCTTCGCGAATGGCATCGAGAAGAGCGAGAAGTTGGTAAAGTCCATCGTCGCCCTTCGCCGCCTGCGGGACGGTCTTGTGAAGCGGCGAAAATGCGATGCCACGAACCAAACCGGTCGGGTCTGGCCACACGGGAGGAAATGGAAAATCCTGAGCGACGATCTGATTCAGGGGCGGAGCGGCTTCGGCGGTGGGGGTTCCACGAGTCGGACCGCCGCGCTCCACCGGGAAACAGTACTTCACTCCATGTATGAGGAACTCCTTGAGATTGCCATTGTGGGGAAACATCCAGTTCAGCCCCGACTCCTCTTCCCTTTCAGGAACGGAAGGAATCGCGGGAACGCTCATCAGAAGATGCGCCGATTCGGCTCGCTTAACCGACCGAAAAACCTGCGAGGCGCTCATTAGAATATCCCTGCCGAATTCGGCATAAGTCCAGCGCTTGCTCCGGTCCCGGTGTGCGACGACCTTCAGGACGACAACGACGTCTTGGGGATGAAGAGGCATAGTCACTCCATATTTCGGAACGCGGAATAACTTACATGGTATCAAATTAAAGTATTATATATCAGTATATTCCATATTCTAGAATAAGGAATATTGCCTATCCTGCCGCTAGCATCGGCACCGCCGCCAGCGCGGCCAGCAGTCCCACCACCTTCCAGCGGCTGAAATGTTCTTTCAACACCAAGCGCGCCAGCAGCACGGTTACGGCCGGGTAAAGCGACGTGATCAGAACGGCCTCATCCAGGCGTCCATGCTGGCTGGCGAAGATGAACAGGGCACTGGCCGTAATGTCGAGGAATCCAGCCAGCATGCCCAGCGTGGCACGCGGACGATCCAGCGCCAGCGGCGCACGCGTAACCATCACCGCAATCGCCGTGGCGGAGAACGACCCAACGCGGGAAAGGGTGGCAATCCAGACCGGCGAACCGCTCGCCTGGTGGATGCAGAGATAGAACCCGGCGAACCCCACCCCGGCGATCGCGGCCAAACCGAGACCTGCGGGCCGGCCCGAGGACTTCGGTTCATTTTCACGCGCCGGTTCCGGGCGCGTGATCAGCCAGATGGCTAGGACGGCGAGCGCAAAGCCACCCATCGTCCAACGGCTGGGCGCGCCTTCGAGAAAGATGTCAACCATCGTCGGGATCGCCGCCCCGACCAGTGCTGCGATGGGCGCCGTCAGCCCCATCTGACCCGAGGCCAGGGCGCGGTAGAAGAGGGCCAGAGAGAATCCTCCCGACGCACCGGCCGCCATTGCCCACACGATGCTCGCACGCGACGGAAACGCTCCATGCTGCCCGAGCGCAATCGCAAACATCAGGCCGAAGGCGCAGACGTGGGAGAAGGCCGTCAACACAAAGGCATTCGCGCGCCGCGATCCGTATCCGCCGGAAAAATCGGCCGCGCCCCAGAGAAATACGGCGATCACGCTATAGACCGCCGGGGCGAATTGCGTCAGTGAGGACACGCCGGACGAGGGTAACACGCCGCCCTCTCCATTATGCGGTCCCGAAACCAGAGATAAGCTTCCTGCGGGCTTCGGAGCGCGGACGCCTCTCCCCATTTTGTTGCGCGCGTGACGTCGCTCCAGTAGCCCGCGTGTTAGAATTTCGGCACGCTGTTTTCCGATCAGCGGATGCTCCGAAGGACTTGGGTTCTAAGGACTTCGTGAAACAGTTCTGAGGGTTGACCATTGATCGAACTGGCACCGTCGATTCTTTCGGCCGATTTCGCCCGCCTCGGCGAGCAAGTGCGCGCCGCCGCTGAGGGCGGTGGCAGTGTCATCCATGTCGACATTATGGACGGGCATTTCGTCCCCAATCTCACGCTGGGGCCGCCGGTGGTAAAGTCGTTGCGCAAGGCCACGAAGCTGCCCCTCGACTGCCATCTAATGATCGAGAATCCGGACGAATTCATTCCCGTGTTTGCCGAAGCGGGGGCGGACTGGATCTCCGTGCATCAGGAAGCGACCCGGCATCTCGACCGAACGCTGCATCTGATCAAGAGTCACGATTGCCTGGCGGGAGTCGTGATCAATCCGGCGACCCCGGTGGAACTGCTGACGGAAGTACTCGACATCGTTGACTATGTCCTGGTCATGTCGGTGAATCCGGGGTTCGGCGCACAGAAGTTCATCCCGTCCACGCTGCACAAAATGCGGCGCTTAGCCCAGATTCGCGACCAGCGCGGGCTGGCTTACCGCATTGAGGTGGATGGCGGCGTGGGGCTCGACACCGTCGCCGATGTGGTGCGGGCGGGCGCAGAAATTTTGGTGGCGGGCAACGCCGTGTTCGGGAATGGTGATCCAAGCAAGAATGCGCAAGCGCTGCTGAAGGTGGCAACCGAAGCCGCCATGCTGAAAGTTTAGGCTTTCATTTTCTTCGAGGACGGCAATATCCTGACGGCTGAGTGCGCGTCGATTGCCAGCGGAGTTAGCTCAGCCGCACCAGTGCAAGAGCCGAGTGGCGGACAGCCGAGAGCCTGCCCTGAGCTTGTCGAAGGGCGGCTGTCCCTACTTAAATACAGAAACTTCGAGGTACATAATGTCACGTCGAATTCGGTTGCTTAGCGTGCTCGGCCTGCTGCTGGTTTTGGGCGTCGCCTGCACCAACAAGAAATCGGTGAACCCGCTGGCCAATGTCGGATCCAAGCAGCCCGATAAAGTCCTGTTCGACAAAGCCATGGAAGCCATGCGGCACAACCGCTTCGACGTGGCGCGACTGACGTTGCAGACCCTGATCAACACCTATCCGGATTCGGAGTTCATTGCGCGCGCCAAGCTGGCGGTCGGCGATTCCTGGTACGCCGAGGGTGGCACGGCTGCCCTGGCGCAGGCCGAGCAGGAATATAGCGATTTCCAGATCTTCTTCCCCAACATGCCGGAAGCGGCCGAAGCGCAGTTGAAAATTGCCAACATTCATTACCAGCAGATGGAAAAGGCCGACCGCGACTACACCAACGCCAAGCGCGCCGAAGACGAATACCGCAAGCTGATTCTGCAATACCCCGACAACAAGCTGGTTCCCGAAGCCAAGCAGCGTCTGCTGGAAGTGCAGGAAGTCCTGGCCGACCGCGAATTTGGCATTGGACGCTTTTACGCTTTGCGGGAGTCCTATGCCGCATCGATCGCGCGCCTGCAATCGATGGTGGAAAAGTATCCGCTGTACAGCCGCGCCGATGAAGCGCTTTACCTGCTGGGCCAGGATTATGAAGGACAGATTACCCGGGTGCGAAGCGCCCCGACCTGCGACGCGCATTTCCTGCCGCGGGGCTGTTCGACCGAAGCGGCGAAGGCGGAGTGGATTGGCAAGCTTACCAAGGACGCATCGGAGGAATACGGAAAGATTCTTACGCGCTATCCCATGATGGATCGCTCCGATGATGCCAAGCAGCGTCTGACAGCCCTGCACCAGCCCATTCCCAGGCCGACCAAGGCGGAGGTTCAGCGTAACAAGGCCGAGATCGCCAGCCGCAGCGAATCCACCCTGACCCAGAAGGCGATGGGACTCATAAAGAAAGGGCCTGATGTGGCACAGGCGGCGAAAGTTGGCGAACCGACTCTGGTCGATACCGACCCGGTGGCACCGTCCACAGTGGTTCAGAGAGAGTTCATGGGAGCGCCCGAGCCCCGCACCAAGGGAGCGGTGGGTGTGGAGATCGTAAAGCCCGATCAGCCCGGGTCCGCGCCGACCCCCGGCGCGACTCCACCGGGAGGCTCGCCTTTCGGCAGCGCTGCTGCCGGAACCGCGCCGTCAGCCGGTCCCGATCCCAACGAGCTGAAACCAAATGTGGCCGCTGATCCCAACGAACTGAAACCGGTGGACAGCGGCAATCCGCTGCCACCACCTCCGCAGGTGAATGAAATCCATCAGGGGCAGTCTTCGTCTTCGGCCACCGCTGACGATTCGACGCCCGCCACGGATAAGGACCTCTCCAGCAGCAAAAAGAAGAAAAAGACCGGGCTGAAGAAGATCATTCCGTTCTAGAAGATTCGAACCTGGACCTTGGTGTGTGGGGTGGGCGTCCGCCCCCACGCGGCCCTTGCGCACTAGGCGTTGACCACTGGTAACCAGTTACTTCCCTTCTGGATCATTGACTTAGATTGGTGGGCAGGTTACCTTCGCGGTATCCCCGCTCTAGAGGAACCTTTGGCCAGGAAGATACTGCTCGCCGATGACAGCGTTACCGCTCAGAATATGGGGCGGAAGATCCTCGCGGACGCGGGCTACGAAGTCATCACCGTCAATAACGGCTCGGCCGCGCTGAAGAAGATCGCCGAGCTGAAGCCGGATTTGATCGTGCTCGACGTCTACATGCCCGGCTACAGCGGGCTGGAAGTCTGCCAGCGGCTCAAAGAGGCGGGCGAGACGGCGCGCATTCCGGTGTTGCTGACCGTGGGCAAGCTGGAGCCTTTCAAGCCTGAAGAAGCCAAGCGCGCCCGGGCCGATGGATTTATCGTCAAGCCGTTTGAAGCCAGCGAGTTGCTGAGCGCCCTGACCAAGCTCGAAGACAAAATTGTTCCCCGTTCCGAGGGCTCGAAGCCCGGCCGCTTCGCCCGCAGCATTGCCGCGATTGAAGAAGGCCGCTACGACAAGGGCGCGGCCCCTGAAGAAGATTCCGGCTGGAAGAACCGCATCAACTTCCCCTCCAAGAAAGCCAAGCCGGCAGCAGAGGAGCAGAACGGCGACGATGCCGCAGTCTACAACGCAGTGAATAAAGACCTGCGAACCGTCGTCGACCATCGGGCGAATGAAAACCCTCCGAAGAATGCGCCCGCTGCAGAAAAAGTTGACCTCGGCGCGCTCAGTGCGCTGGGACTGCCGAAAGACGTAACTCCGGAAGAGATTGCTGCGTTAGCCGCGGCCGCTGCGCAGGTGCAGGGCTTGGCGGTAAACAAGAGTGCGGAGGCGTCGGAGCCGGTAGCCGCGAAGGAAGAAACGCGGCCGGCGGAAAAGGCACCAGAAGAAGTTACGCAGGAAGCCGCGAAGGTTGCAGCGCCGATTACCGAAGCGGCCGCCGAAGTAAAGACTGCCGA
>DATHQJ010000272.1:0-11597 GCA_035482825.1 Binatus sp. (SeqCode)
CGTGCAGGTTGCCGGTGCGGCGGGCGGAGGCGATGCCGTCGGTGAGCATCTTCTTGGCGTCGTCGACGCGCTCGGCGCGGACCAGGGTTTGCGCGGCCATGAAATATCCGGCGGTGTATTCGGGATGGCTCTCCAGCAGGATCGAAAATTCCGCCAGCGCGCGGTCGAAGTCGCCTTGCTTGGAGTATTCCATGGCGAGCCCGTAGCGCGCGAACGCGTCCTTGGGATTCTCGGTGAGGATTTCGTTGAGCATGGCGATGCGGTCCATAGTGTCGGAGACGAGTTGAGCGGCCTCTGGTGATGAGAGTACTACAAGGGTGGCGCTCGCGCAGCGGACTTCCTCGCCTGACGATGCGCGGGCGAGACGCCCCCGCGACAGCCGGCAGGGCCTGCCCTGAGCGAAGTCGAAGGGATGCCGGCGCTACTTGATTTGCGGTCCCGGACGGCACTCGCCAGATCTTGTTCCACTGATTACAATTGCCAGTCCCAATCGTTTCTGAATCTGCGAGGTGCGCTTGGCTTGTCCATACTTCATGCCGGTAGCGAGACTGGAGAACGGCTCGTGGCCGCATCCGGCAAGGCTGCCGCTTGGGGGCGGATGGTGCGGGCACTGCACCGCTCCCGGTCACGAAGGCGAAATTCCGGCGCAGGATGTGCTGGAAGCGTTCTGCAATCTGGGGTACGCCAGCGGTTGCAGTTGGTCGCCGCGGGAGCGGGTTTGGGACGCGGTGCGATTTGCCGTGGCCGCTCGGCAGGATTCGATGGGTCGACATGAAGCCGGGAAAACTCCGGCGCGGTTGCTGATTCTTCGGTATGTTTGCGAACGAAATCACCGGCCGGTCGGACATGGCGATCTTGAGTTTGATTTGGCGCGAGCGGTCTGGGTGCGGGGGCATGACGATGCGCGCGTCCAGAAGATGGCGGAATGTTTTCTGGAGTCGTACTTGAAGAAGAAAGCCTGAACCTACGAAGCATGATCACGAAAGGAAGACACGCATGACAGAAGATGCGCTGGCGCCGCGACCGGTGCGCGATTCGCAATCCGAGATGGCGGAGATCGTGTTGCCGAACGACGCGAATCCGCTGGCCGCGCTGCTTGGCGGACGGCTGATGCACTGGATCGATCTGGCCGGGGCGATGGCGGCGCATCGGCATTCGCGCAAACATGTGGTCACGGCGTCGGTCGATCACATCGACTTTCTGGTCCCTGTGCGCGTGGGCGATCTCGTCATTCTGCGGTCGTCGGTCAATCGCGTGTTCCATACTTCGATGGAAGTTGGGGTGAAAGTCTTTGTCGAAAATTACATTGCCGATACCGCGCTTCATGTCGCCTCCGCCTACCTGACGTTTGTGGCGGTGGATACTTCCGGGAAGCGCGTGAAAGTTGCGCCGGTGATTCCTGAGACCGATGAGGAAAAGAGCCGGTACGACGATGCCGGAAGGCGGCGTGAGATCCGGCGGTCCGAGTTGGAACGGCGGCGCAAGGGGCGGTGATTCCAAGGGCATATCGGTGATCTACATTTTTTTTTATGCCTTGCCGCTAAAATATTTGTTTTGTTTGGGTTGCGGCTTGGTGGTATGGGGCGATCCGGGCAAAATCTTGAGGCGTAAGGACTTATCGGTAAAATATTGTGGAATAAGGAGTTAGCGGTGGATTTCCGGGAGTGCATGGCCGGGGCTAGCTCGAGGACGGGTTCTGCGCGCATATTGCCGATTCTGGGCTTCGCGTTTTCCTCAGTCAAGGTTGCGCGTCACAGTCGCGGCTGTGGATCGCTGTGGGAAACGGCGGGGCTGTGGGCGGGGCACGGGTTTGGGAGTGGTGAAGGGGATCGAAAATAAAATTGGTTTTTAGGCCGCAATCCCCCAGCGGCTAAAGCCGCGACTCATTGCTCGTGGCGATTTATGGGGCGGCTTGTCGCAGCTTTTTCTTTCGCCCCTCCGGGGCTCGTTCGTCTCCTGCCGTGTTTCCCACGGCTTGCGCCCCTTCGACAAGCTCAGGGCAGGCTGTGGGCTGCATTCTTTCGCCGCTTCTCGGCTGTGAGGCGTCGCTCTTTCAAAACAAATTACGAAAGGCTGGCGTGGATGCCGAGATTCTCGGCGACCTTGCGGAGTTTCTTGTCTCGGGCCCACAGTAGCGTGGGCGAATCGATCAATACGGAAGCGATTAGATGTGCGTCGGTAAAACCGATGCCCGCGCGGTATAGGCGGCGAGCTTCGATCGTGAGGCGCAATTCGTTCACTTGTGCGATGCGTGCCTGTGGTAGCAGATCGAGCAACGCCAGCGTCTTTGCGCGGTCTTTAATCGATCCCAGGGCCAGCTCAGCAACTACAAAGGGATGGATGACGATCTGTCCCCGATTGAGAAGCTCGCGCATATCTTTGTCGCCAAAGCGCAGATGATCGACCCAGACGGATGTGTCGGCGAGGATCAATCCTTTATCACCTTAGCTTTCCCACTCGGCGGCGGGGAATGTTCTTCAGGTTTGGCATCGTACCGCCTAAGGCGGCCAATCGGCGGGCGCTTTCGCGCTCGATGAGGGCTTTGAGGGCTTCGCGAAGCAGGGCCGTTTTTTCCGCCACTCCGGTGAACTCCTGGGCGGTGCGGACCAGATCGTCATCGAGGGCGACTGTGGTTCTCATGAAAGCTCCATGCACGGATTATAGCATCAAATGATGCGATCTATCGTGCTTATGGTTCCCTGGGCGCTAAGGCTTTCGACCGCCTTATTCCGAGCCTTGCTTCCTGGACGGGCGCTAGTGATGGTTCTTGCGAAACTCCGCTAAACTAGCATCAGGATGGAACATCCCCAAGAGAGATACGCGCGCCTTCTCTACGACAACTTGATCGGACGGATAAACCCGGCAAATCCAGATGTCAGGATCAGCTTGAGTGGCGCGGGCGTTAATTGGCGATGCCTCGTCCAGTTCGAGGCACGCACATCGGTTACTCACTGCTTCGAGCACCGGGGAGAAGAATACCTGACCATTTTCAAAGAGATCGGGGAGGAAATCGCTACTGCCCGGACACAATCGTCGAATGCTACCGTTGAGGTGGTGCAGGGTTGGATCAACAGCGAAGCGTTGTCGTCTCTTTATGATCGTTTCGAGTTTGTTGACCGGCAGAAGCGGGAGCTCTCTCAGATAAGAGACATCGTCGAGGGATCCGCCCCCGATCTGCGAAGTAGCAGTGAGTTGCAGTACCGAGGCTCCGGTCAATATTGCCTTTGGTTTCGGGGCGCAACCCGTTCGGCTCTGATTCACTTTTATGGGAAAGAAGAGTCTCCCAGGGTGATATGCCATTGGGACGCGTGCGAGTTGTTCGCTTTCAGGGCTGATGACGTGTCGCTGACGAGCGCTGTCCTCAGACGGTGGCTCTGCGACGGTGCTGCGCCGTCAGCTATGCGCAAAGAGTTTTCATGGCTTAGCATTGGCGAACTTGCCAACTACTACGAGAGAGGCAATCCCATCGAAGGGGAGTTTATTTCCAGTTGGGATCGAATTGAACGGTTCTATGACAATGAGCACTTCCCTCCGAAGAGTCGCGTGCTGCAATTTGTCCGCCAGCTTCGTCTTGCTGGATATGATCGAAGGTTCCGAGCAGGACAGTCCATGTGGACGCTGATGCTCTCCCGGTCGCGTCGTCATGGTCTGCGCGACGATCAGTCCTGTGTGATGTTTGAGTTCTCGTGGGATGTTGACTCAATGGCTGTGACCGTCCGGAACCGCGCTGAGCAGTCCACGCTGATCGCGTCTGTCTCGGTATCAGATGAGATCCATTCAACTCTGAACCGACTACTTGAGATCGCGGTCGACTGACGAAACGGCTCATTGTCTCCCGCCTGTATAATTAGTTTTAAGGTTTTTCCTCATCGTCATCTTCGCAATTCTTATCTGGAGTGTGATTCTTTGAACGCACATATGCCGCATCAGCATGGAGGGCCGGCGCCGCAGGGGCCGCAGCCGTTGCCGGGGGTGGGTGCCATTATTGCCGTGGGGTCGGGGAAGGGTGGGGTGGGCAAGACCACGCTGTCGGTGAACCTGGCGGTAGCGCTGGTGAAGATGGGACACAAGGTGGGGCTGCTGGATGCGGATGTGTATGGGCCGAACGTGCCGCTGATGCTGGGGGTGAACGACCAGCCGCGCATGATTGGGGAGAATCGCATTGAGCCGTTGCAGGCGTTTGGGTTGAAAGTGATTTCGGTGGGATTTCTGAATCCGGGGGACAAGCCGATTATCTGGCGGGGGCCGATGCTGCACCAGATTATCCGGCAGTTTCTGGGGCTGGTGGAGTGGGGACAGCTGGATTATCTGATTGTCGATTTGCCGCCGGGCACGGGGGATATTGCGCTGTCGCTGGTGCAGACGGTGCCGCTGACGGGGGCGGTGGTGGTGTCGACTCCGTCGGACGTTTCGCTGCAGGATGCGCGCAAGGCGATTGAAATGTTTCGGCAGATGAAAGTGGATGTCGTGGGCGTGGTGGAGAATATGAGTTATTTCACTTGTCCGCATTGCTCGCATGAGGTGGATATTTTTTCGCGCGGGGGCGCGGAGAAGATGGCGGAGCGGTTCAGCACGCCGTTTTTGGGGGCGATTGCGCTCGATCCGGAAGTGCGGAAGTCGGGGGATGGGGGGACTCCGGTGGTGCTGGAGGGAGAGAATTCTCCGCATGCCAAGTCGATTTATGAGTTTGCGCGGAGAGTGGTGGTGCGGGTGGATGAGATTAAGGCTAGCGCTCCGGCTAGCGTGATTCAGATTCAGTAAAACCTTAAACACAGAGGACACAGGGGGAACACAGGGTAATTCTCTGTGGGGCTCTGTGTCCTCTGTGTTTAAAGCTTTTTGAATCTTGACAAGCGGAAGATTGGTTCTGCTTCCTTCTCTTTCAAAATTAAATCTGACAACAGTTCCCCTATGGCGGGGCCGTGTTTGAAGCCGTGGCCGGAGCCGCCGCCGGCGATCCAGACGTTTTTCATTTTCGGATGGCGGTCGACGATGAAGTTGCTGTCGGGGGTTTGTTCGTATTGGCAGACACGGGTCTCGAGGAGTGGGGCGTTTTTCAGGGCGGGGAAGCGGAAGGCGATGTATTCGCGGACATCTTTCAGCGTTTCGGGATTGACTACGCGCTCGCCGGTGGTGGGGTCGAAGAGCGGGCCGCGGGTGTCGTCGGCGATTTTGAAGCCGCGGGAGTCGCTGCCGGGGATGCCGTAGAAAAAATGATTGCGGTGATCGCCCCAGACGGGGAGATGTGCGTCGGTGAAGCGATCGTCGCCGGCGGGCGTGCCGAAGAAAAAAATGTCCTGCTTGGTGGGTTGGATGAGGTCTCCGATGGTGTGCGGGAAGAGTTTGCCGAGCCAGGGGCCGCAGGCGAAGACGTAGATGTCGGCTTTGAGGTGGGAGCGGGCTTTTGAAAGTGCGGCTGCAGGGGCTAAAGCCCGCTCGGATTTTGCACGGCTTACGCGGCCCTGAAGGGCCGCTCTTCCACGGAGTTCGGCACAGAGGGGCCCGGCACCGAGGATCCCGGCACGGAGGAGTTCGGTTTCCAAGCCGTCGGGCAGGACCGCTGCTTGGCGGTATTCGCCGCCGGCGGCTTGAAACGCTTCGACGACGGCCTGGCAGCTGGCGCGGGCGTCGAGGTATCCGCAGGTTGGTTCGAAGATTCCCCACTCGATTCCCTCGAAATTAATTTGGTGCCAGCGCTTTTTCATTTGCGCGGCGGAGAGTTCGAGGAATTTTATTTTTGAGTGACGCAGAGATTTGATTGAGCCGCGTTCGAAGGTGTCATCGTTTTGCGGAGCCATCCAGAGGACGCCGGTGCGGTGCAGGAATTGGCGGTGCCAGCGGCGTTCGTATTTCTGCCAGAGCTTGAGGGCTCGGGCGGCCATCGCGGTGTAGGGCTGGTCGGGGCCGTAGGTGCCGCGCATGACGCGGGTCTCGCCGCCGGAGGATGCACGGGAGTTGCCTGGGCCCCAGGCGTCGAGGAGGGTGACGCGGGCGCCGCGCTCGAGGAGATGGAGGGCGGTCCAGCCGCCGAAGGCTCCGGCACCGATTACGGCGATGTGGGGGGAGGATTTCATTGGAACAGATAGAGCATACCGTGCGAAGGGAATCTTGAGAATAGACGCTCGATTTCGACAGTCCGGACTCACCGCGAGTTAATTTGACTGTCGCGGAATCCGTCGAAGGTTAGCAGCACGTCGAACGCAGACGTGGCGCATTTCACCGGGACGAGCTTTCTCTAGGGGACAGACCGTGAAGTTGCCGACAACGTAATGGTCGTATCCCTCAGAATCATCATTCCCAAATGCTGCGTATATACTTTCCAGTCCCTCGTCCACCATGAGTTCCCTATGCGTTCCGATGATCCAAATAACTTCCTTATCTGCGTCTACTTCATATCTTCCATGGACGGTGAAGCACGCTCCCTCGCTTGTTTGCTTGCATGATTCAGCCGCAAGTGGTGGAACCAACGAAATAAGCATGAACGCCACCGATACCACGATTGTCATTTTTCTGGCCAGTGGAAAAGCCATGCAGATCCTTTATTTTTCTTGTAGCGATAAAGTTTACCAGTATCGCGTGACCGGCCAGAAGTGTCGCTTGATGTAATATCTCCATTACACTCATTGGCCGCGAAAGTGGGTCGAAGGATCCTCTCGGTTGACGGCCTTCCACGCAGGGTCCTGGAGTCCGGACTGGATTGCGGTGTTGGTTCAAAAGGCAAGCTTCTGCATCTAAGATAGTTAGGTAAAATAGATGAGGAAGCGGTTCTCCCCTGGCTGGCACCGCTCGGAGTGGACAACACAACAGTAGATGCCTGCTGACCCTAATATCGGGAATCGCGAGCGCGAAATTCTGACTGCGCTGGTGGAGACTTTTATCTCGACGGGGGAGCCTGTGGGGTCGCGGACGCTGGCGCGGTCCAATCGCGAAGGGTTGAGTCCGGCGTCGATTCGGAATGTGATGGCTGACTTGTCGGATGCGGGATTTCTGGAGCAGCCGCATGCTTCGGCGGGGCGTGTGCCGACGACGGAGGGGTATCGGTATTACGTGGAGCAGATTTCGGGGACGGCGCGGCTGGCGCCGCAGGAAGAGGTGATGATCTCCGACTCGCTGGCCGGGATTACCGATGTGCAGGAGTTCATGGAGCGGACTTCGCGGGTGCTGTCGCTGATTTCGCGCAACGTGGGCGTCACCGTGGCTACGAGCGGTCCGAAGAATGCGCTGGAGCATGTGTACTTCTCGCGGCTGGGGGAGCAGAAAGTTTTGGCTGTTTTGGTCACTCGCTCCGGGTTGGTGCGCGACCGGGTGCTGCGGCTGGATTTGCCGCAGGCGGAGCTGGATTTGGCGGCACGGTACATCAATGAGAATTTTCGCGGCTGGACCATGGAATCGATGCGCGCGGAACTGGCGCGGAGGCTGGAGCAGGAACGCAGCGAGTACGACCGGTTGATGAACTCGATCGAGGCGCTCTACAAGCAGGGCGCGCTGGCGGCGGAACCAGGATCGCAAGTCGTATTCATCGAGGGCGCGTCGAACCTGGTCAGCGGAGATCATGACAAGCAGCGGCTGCAGGAGATGCTGAAGACGCTGGAAGAAAAAGAAAAGGTGGTTCAGTTGCTCGGCGCGTATCTCGACGTGCAGCAGGAAGCCGTGCGAGTGGTGATTGGGCTCGATCAGGCGCTGCCGTCGATGCAGAATTTCGTGTTGATTGGAGCGCCCGCGCATGCCGGCAATGAAGTGATGGGGTCGCTGGCGGTGATTGGGCCGACGCGGATGGATTATCAGCATACGATTACGGCGGTCTCGTATATTGCGCGGCTGTTCGACAAGATATTGAATGATGCGGAGTGATGCGGACGGTGCGATCAATTTTAGGTTATGAAGATTAAGGTTATGAAGAAAACAAATGGAGAATCGAAAACCGAAATGGCAGGACTTGATCTGGAGCACGAACTACCTCCCGCGGATGGCGATGAAGGCACGCCGGAATCGGCTGTGAGCGTTGCGGCTGGAGATGCATCGGGTGCGGGAGCGGAATTGCAAAAGCTGAGGGCGGAGCGCGACTCGCTGCTCGACCGGCTGGCTCGGGCGCAGGCTGAGTTTGAGAATGCGCGGCGGCGTGCGGTGAAGGAGCAGCAGGATTATCGCGACTACGCCGCGGCGGACGCGATCAAGTCGTTGCTGCCGGCCATGGACAGCCTGGAGCGGGCGCTGCAGGTGAAGGCTGATGCGGCGGATCTTCGGAACGGCGTGGAACTGATCTATAAGCAGCTGCAGGATGCGCTGGCGAAGCTGGGAGTGCGGGCGATTCCGGCCAAGGGAGAGCAGTTCGATCCGCATGTGCATGAGGCGATTGAGATGGTGGAAACTTCTGACGCGCCGGACCACGAGGTGATCGAGGAGTTGCAGCGCGGGTACAAGATTAAGGATCGGTTGCTGCGGCCGGCGATGGTGAAGGTCGCGAAGAATCCCTGAAGGATGGAGCGCAGGGAGCGAGATTGTCTTGCCTCAACTAGGCGGCTTTTCATCCCGAGCAAGGCGAGGGATCTGAGTGTTTGCCTGGGTGGAGGGCGGTGCCAGCGCAAGCGAAGACCGAGGTCCCTCGCGTTGCTCGGGATGACAATCTGCTTTTGTTTCTCATGACGATCAGATCTGGTTCTGTTTCTTACAATCTGCTTGGATTTTGTTTCTGACGAAAGGTTTATTTTCTGACGACGAACGCAAAACGTGACTACTACGAAGTGCTGGGCGTGACCCGCACGGTTACCGAGATTGAACTTAAGAGCGCTTATCGCAAGCTGGCGCTGCAGTTTCATCCGGACCGCAATCCGAATAATCCCGACGCGGAAGATAAATTCAAGGAGGTGAGCGAGGCTTACGCTGTGCTCGCCGACACCGACAAACGAGCGGTGTATGACCGCTACGGGCATGCCGGACTTGGCGGCGGTTCCGGGCAGGGTGCGGGCTTTGATCCTACGACGTTCCAGGATCTCGGCGATATTTTTGGGGAGTTCTTTGGATTCGGCGACATTCTCGGGGGCAACAGTGGACGGCGGCGCAGCCGGGTGCAGCGCGGGGCTGATCTTCGCGAGGACTTAACGCTCGAGTTTGAGGAAGCGTTTTTCGGCACGGAGTCGCGGGTGACGGTTCGCCGGCACGAGGCGTGCGAGGAGTGTCACGGTGCTGGCTCGGCGCCGGGCAAGGGGCCGACGACTTGCCGATCGTGCGCCGGGCGTGGGCAGGTGCGATACCAGCAAGGATTTTTCAGCATTGCGCGTACTTGTCCAACTTGCCAGGGGACGGGCAGCGTGATTACTGATCCATGCGCGAAGTGCAAAGGGGACGGACGCATTCTGCGGCAGCGCACGGTTGACGCCAAGGTTCCCGCCGGAGTTGAGGACGGAACGCGAATTCGTTTTTCGGGCGGGGGCGAGGTTGGCCAGTTCGGCGGACCTGCGGGAGATTTGTATGTGGTGCTGCACGTGAAGGAGCATCCCTTCTTCATGCGCGAGGGCAACGACTTGCACTGCGTGGTTCCGATCTCGATCACCCAGGCCGCCATGGGGGCGGAGATTCGCGTGCCCACCATGGACGGTGAGCATGCCCTGAAGATTCCCGATGGGACGCAGCCTGGCTCCACGTTCCGCGTGCGCAACAAAGGTGTGCCCGTGTTGAACGGTCATGGCAAGGGCGATTTGTATGTCGAGGTTCGGGTGCAGGTTCCGACCAAGCTCAACAAGCGACAGAAAGAATTGTTGCAGGAACTGGATGCACTCTCGAAGGTTGACAACCAGCCGCTGCTAAGGTCGCTGCTGGGAAAAATGAAGGATATGTTCGGATAGGGCGAGACGCGTTTCTCGCAGACACCGTGGCGGCTGAAGCCGCGATTGATTCAGAGACGTTGGCGGCATCGCTGAAGCGATGCCCTGATACGAATCGTGGGTTCTCCAGATCGTGAATTCTTCAAAGCGTTAGTTCAGCAGATTGTTTGGCCTCCGAAGTGCAAATCTCCATCTCATGACTCGCCGCCGATGGATCGCCGAAGAATTCTCGGGGAATCACGCCGCACTCAGCGGCGCTCACGCTGATCATCTGATTCGCGTTCTTCGGGCCCGGATGGGACAAGAGTTCGATATCGCCACGGGTGCGGTGGTGCGGCGGGGGCGGATCGTGAACATCCATCGGGGACGAGTCGAGTTCGAGCTCGCCGAAGAAGTCTCCGCGCCGTCGGTGGCGCGAGTCACGCTGCTGCTTGCGGTATTCAAGTTTGATCGCATGGAATGGGCGATCGAGAAATGCACCGAACTGGGTGTGTCGCGAATCGTGCCGGTGATTGCGCGGCGGACCGACGCGCACCTGGCTCTAGCCGCTGCAAAGCGTGCTGAGCGTTGGCGGAGAATTGCGCTGCAGGCCTCTGAGCAGTCGCGGCGCGCCACTCCGCCGGAGATCGCGATACCTATCAAGCTGCAGCACGTCGTGGGTCTGGATGGCGGGGCGTTGCGAATTGTCCTCGCGGAATCGGAACAGCAGAGTTTGCTGCGGGAGGTTTTGGCTTCGAGTGCGGAAGGGGAGATCGTTCTGGCGATCGGGCCGGAGGGGGGATGGGCCGACGACGAGTTGCAGCTTTTTCTGCAGGCGGGATGGATCTGCGCTTCTTTGGGGCCGACCATTTTGCGCGCGGAGACGGCTGCGATCGCGGCGACTGCGATCACGGTCTCGGAGCTCACCTAAGGGGACTCGGAGTGTCCGAGGAAATCTTAAACACAGGGGACACAGAGGGCACACAGAGGAAGGCTGAGCTTCATCAGAGTTTTCCTAGTCTGCGAGCGGTGGCCGGACGAATGCGTCCGGGGCTGTGTGAATCTGGCTTGGGCCCGCTGCATGCACAACTTCGGTAGGTGATATCCTGACCCGCAATGGCGTCTTCGAAATCAGACTCTCGTCACACCCGTCTTAGTCCAGCTCCGTTTGTTCCCGACGATCGCCAGAGCGAGGCGATTGAGCACGTTCGCGGGCCCATGCTGGTGGTGGCGGGGGCGGGCACCGGCAAGACGTCGGTGCTGGTGAATCGCATTGCCCGGCTGGTCAAGGAAGGGCATGCGAAGCCGGAAGAAATACTTGCTCTTACCTACACCAAGAATTCGGCGACCGAGTTGGGCGAACGGGTGCGTTCCCTCGTCGGCAGCGCTAACGTACATACCGCTACATTTCATGACTACTGTCTCGATCTGCTCAAGCGTTCGCAGAAAGATTTTGGAGTGCTGGACGAAGCTGACCTGTGGATCTACCTGCGGCGGCGGCTGCGCGAGCTGCACCTCGAGTATTTTGTGCGGGCCGCGAATGTTGGAGAGTTCCTGCGAGACCTGTTGACCTTCCTGAGCCGCTGTCACGACGAACTGGTCACGCCTGAAAAGTATTTGCAGTACGTTGCAAGGCTGGAGAGTGGCGAGCTCTTGATTCCGCGCGTGAGCAAATCAAGCCATGAAATCACCGACGCAGAAGTGCTGGGACGCTGCCGCGAAATTGCGCGGGTCTTTGCCAGCACCGAGCGCTGGCTGCAGGAGGAGAATCTCGGTACGTTCAGCCACATGATCACG
>DATHQJ010000273.1:0-13776 GCA_035482825.1 Binatus sp. (SeqCode)
GCTTTCCACAGTCGCATCCTACATTCGCTATGTCTTCACTGCACCGAGATCACGATTCCCGATTTGAACACGGCACTCACATTTCGTGACTAGTTTCCTTGTGGACCGTACTTCTTCACCCTACAATCGCCTCGCCGCTTCTCTTTTAGTTTTTCGGAGTCTACGTGCATGATTCGTTGTCCGCCGCCACTTCCGACGTCATTGGTGTCCTCATCGCAGATTCGAATCGCATGCAGTCGCAACTGTTAACCAGCGCATTGCGCCGCCACGCAGAATTTCACGTCACCACCTGCCCGATGGACGCGTTCTCCATTCTTCAGGCGATCGCGCTAAAGCCTCCCCGGATCGCACTTCTGTCGCTGAATACTTCCGCCAACGCCGCCGAAACCGTGATGACCCTCCGCCGCTTTCACCTCGCCCACCCCGAGATTCCGAAGGTTTTGTTGGTCGACACCTGCGACCGCGAACTGGTGGTCAGCGCCTTCCGCTCCGGCGCTCGCGGTATTTTTCCTATCACTGACGCCAACCTCCGTCTGCTCTGCAAATGTCTTCTGCGCGTCGCCGCCGGACAGATCTGGGCCAACACCGAACAACTCAACTACGTGATGGACCTGATCTCCGAGGCCCCCGCGCTGCGCCTGCTGAACTCCCGCGGCAACAGCCTGCTCACGCCGCGCGAGGAACAAGTCGTCGCCCTGGTCGCCGAAGGTCTGGGCAATCGCGAAATCGCCGGCGAACTCAACCTCAGTCAGCACACCATCAAGAAATACCTCTATCGCATCTTCGAAAAACTCGGCATCTCCTCCCGCGTCGAACTCGTCCTCTACGCCGTCAACCACGGAGATCCCCGCAACGCCGAATGGCTGGCCGGCGCCAACCGCGTCCTTCCCAGTTCCTGAACATTTGCTGAACAACTCAGATTAGGCGCTTAGTTTGAAAGGGCGCGCGGCTTCTAGCCGCGCCGTAAGTCGTACCCAAATGATCCGGATTCAGCTGCTGCGATGGAAGGATGTTCGAGGAATGTTTCGGAGGAATGTTTTTGGGACATGGGTTGGAGAGGCCGCCCGAATCAAACTCTTATTTGAAAGCCACACGCTCCGCCTTGTATAACTTGGGACGGACCTCCTTGCCCGACGCCGCTCCCAACCCGCCTCCCGCGCCCCGACCCCAGCCGAAGTCCCGCCGCTGGAGCATCGTCTCCGCCGGACTGCTCCTGCTGGCGCTCGCTCTGGTCGTCATCTATACCAGTCGCGCCGCGTTCTCTAGTCCACTCGCGCTGGTCGTCGTAGCGGCCATCGGACTCGCCGCTCTGCTGCTGCAGCTTCGCCTCCGCAAAGATCTCACAGCCCAGGCAAGCGCTCGGCCAAGTCACGACGTCCGCGCGCCACTCTGGCTCAACGTGCTAGGACTCGTCTTCGCCATGGCCGCCGTATTGGCTGACATCTTCCACCTCAACCCCAACGCCATGCTGATCGCCGCGCTCGGGGCCGTAGTCTGCTTCGGCATCAGCGGCACCGCCGTCCTCCGCGCCCTGCGGAAGAAGAGAAACTAGAATGGGCTCTCGGCTTCCGGTTTTAGCGACACGCATTGGATACGCCCCGGAACGAACGGCGCTCTTAGCAAACTTCGGTTATTTTGAGATTTCGCAACGAGGATGAAATTTCCGGAAGCCGGAAGCCGAGCGCCGGAAGCCTATTTCTTAAACTCCACGGCCACCGTCGTCTCCACCACCGCCGGCTCCCCGTTCACCCGATACGGCTCAAACTTCCACCAGCGCAGCGCGTCCATCGCCGCCCGCGCCAGCACATCCGGACCATTCAGCGGGTGCATGGTCACCACCGACCCATCCCGCCCCACAATGATGTCCAACGCGATCACGCCCTGCAAATCTGCCTTCCGCGCTTCCGCCGGATACGACGGTTCCACCCGGTGGACCAGTAATTTCTCCATGACTTCGGCCGCCACCTGCGCCTGCGGCTTCTCCGCCGACACGGCTAGCGGATTCCCCAGCCCCGACTCCAACTCTTCCCAGTCCTTGTTCCACCGCCACCACCAGAACGCGCCGGCCGCAATCGCGGCCAGCAGCAGCAACATGACAAACGCAATCCAGCGTTGCTTCCGCTTCGGCGGGCGCGGTGCCCCGCCCGAAGTTGTCCCGTGCCCGCCTCCGCCGCCAGCAGTTTCTTTTTTCGCGGGCGCGGCGGAAACCGGAGCAGGCGGCGGACTCACCACAGTCTCCGACTGCGTCTCCGCCTTCGCCCCTTTCGCCCAATCCCGGATCACCGCCCGCTGCTCCGCCGACAGACCCACAAACTCCAACCCGCAGCGCAGCTTGTCCTGATACTTCACCAGAGCCCGCGTCCGCAGCGAATCCGCCAGCAGCGGCAGCCGTACCTCAATTCCCACGGTCTCGCCCGCAAGCAGTTCCCCCGCCAGCATGGCTGCAATCCCGCGCTCGCACACGTTCACCGACCGCCCCGGCACCGTATCCGGAATCCCCGACCGCAGCACCGTCACATCCAGCGGCGCCGCCACCTCAAACCGTGGCACCCGTCTCCGCGACGGCCCACTCCATACCCGACCTTGTGCTCCCGCGGCCATTTTCGATCCTTAGATATCTCTTTGTCATTCCGAGCAGAGCGAGGAATCCGCTTCTGCTCGTGTGGTGACGGACGCATTCGTCCGTCCGCCGAGGGCAGCTCGGCGCTCTTCCCCGCTATCTCCTCAACTCCACAATCTCACTGCCCCGCGCGAACAACGCCACCTTCGCCATCCCGATAAACAACCCATGCTCCACCACCCCCGGCATATCGCTCAACTCCTGCGCCAGCGCATCCGCGTCCCGAATCAACCCAAACCGGCAATCCAGAATGTGATGATTCTCATCAGTCAGATACGGCTGACCATCCGCACCCTGCCTCACGGAAACCTGCGCCCCCAGCTCCCGAATCCGCTTCATCACCAGCGCCTGCGCAAACCCAATCACCTCCACCGGCAGCGGAAACTTCCCCAGCACCGCGACCTGCTTCGACGCATCCGCCACAATGACAAGCTTCTTGGTCGCCGACGCCACAATCTTCTCCCGCAGCATCGCCCCGCCCCCACCCTTGATCAACCGCAGCTGCGGATCGACCTCATCTGCCCCATCCACCGTCACGTCGATCTCCTGGCACTCATCGAGCGTAGTCAGCGGAATCCCCAAACTCTCCGCCAGTTCCCCCGACCGCACCGAAGTCGGAATCCCCCGAATCCGCAGCCCGGCCTTCACCTTCTCCGCCAGCAGCCTGATAAAAAACGCCGCCGTCGACCCGGTCCCTAAGCCGACGACCTGCCCGGCCTTCACAAACTGCAAACTAGCCCGCGCCGCCGCCTCTTTTTCCTGATCGTTCGCCATAATCTCCAGTACCGCGTCTCATCCGCGCAGAACCTTGCCGCCATAAGCGCCGTGGAAGAGCGGCCCTTCAGAGCCTGCCCTGAGCGGAGTCGAAGGGGCCGCGTTGAAGCCAAAAAATGGAAGGGGCTTGAAGCCCCGCCCTTCACCCCAAAATCTTCTCCGTATAAATCAAATACCCCGCCAGCGCCAACCCAAAAAGCACCGTCAAGAGGGTAATGAAATCCAGCACAAACCCCGCCGGCTCAAACGTCCCCGCATCCAACTGCACCCGCGTCTTGCGATAGCGCAGCAATCCAGCCACCACCAGCGCCACACCCGCGACAATCGTGCCCGCCCCCATCCACACCGAAAGCCCCGCCGTCCGCACCGCATGCCCCTGCAGCGCCGTCAACTGCCGCATGGCAAGCGAGAACCGCCCAATAGCGAACCCAAACACCACAATCGCCGCCCCGGTCCGCACCCAGGCCAGAAACGTCCGCTCATTTGCCAGATGGTCGCGCGCCCGATTCGGATTGGAGTTTTCTGTCACGCGTTCTCCCGTAAGAGAACCTCAGTCGCCGGCCCCTCACGACGGCAGGAATGCAGCTTGAAAAAATGATTCGTATCAGGACGCGCCTTCAGGCGTGTCGTAAACGTCCAGCAGGAATGCCCGCTTCAGCGGCTGCCCCGCGGCTGAAGCCGCTTCGCGCTTCGGTCGCTTCGGCGGCATCGCTGAAGCGAAGCCCTGATACGAATCAAATTTCTCAAGCCGCGCCACTCCCCGACGCCGCCATTATTCCACAGCTTTCCCAATCACAACGCCCGCCCCCGTAAGATTCTTGATCAACTCCCCCGGCACACCATGCCGATCCCTTAAGTACTCCGGATCGTTGTAGGTAACCGACACCTTCCCCCCCGCATCCTCCGCCACCAGCGCCTTCAGCGGCAGATCAAT
Organism: Binatus sp. (SeqCode); assembly: GCA_035482825.1. Lineage (GTDB taxonomy): Bacteria > Acidobacteriota > Terriglobia > Terriglobales > Acidobacteriaceae > Sulfotelmatobacter. The sequence goes on from DATHQJ010000273.1 coordinate 4,329, forward strand.
CGCCAGGGTCGGCGCCGCCACCATCAGCGGAGTCCCGCCCTTCGGACTGCCAAAGATTAAAACTTTCGTCGGCCTCATCTTCAACCCAACCTTCTCCGCCTCGCCACTGTGATCAATCAGAGCAAATACCCGCAGCCCCTTCTCCGCAAAAGCCGTCTCCAGCCGCCGCACCGTCTCCTCCACCGAATAACGACTCGCAATCTGAATCAATCCATTCCCAGCGGCCATAATCTTTCCCTCCCCGACAGGGTTTAGACTATCCGCGAGGAACGAAGATGCCAAACTCCAGCGTGTCCTGCTTCGCGCGATGCGTCTTGTCAATTGCGACCGCCGCCGTTATTTTCGCCGCACCAGGCCTCGCGCAGGACTACCAGCCCACCCCCGAAAACCTGCAAGCCCGCCGCGAATTTCAGGACATGAAATTCGGCATGTTCATCCACTGGGGCGTCTACAGCGTGCTTGGCGATGGCGAATGGGTCTTCCACGACCGTCATCTGACGGTCGACGAATACAACCGCCTGCCTCAATTCTTCGATCCTGAAAAATTCGACGCGGCCACCTGGGTCGCTCTCGCCAAAGCCGCCGGCATGAAGTACATCACCATCACCTCGCGCCATCATGACGGCTTCGCCATGTTCGATTCGAAAGTCTCCGACTGGAACATCGTCCAGCGGACTCCTTATAAGAAGGATCCCTTGAAGATGCTGGCCGACGAATGCCATCGCCAGGGCATCAAGCTCTTCTTCTATTATTCGCAACTCGACTGGCACAATCCCGACTACTTCCCCCGTGGCCAGACCAACTGGAACAACGGCCGCCCCGACCACGGCGACTTCAACGCCTACCTCGATAACTACATGGACGGCCAGCTCACCGAGCTCCTTACCAACTACGGCCCCATCGCCGGCATCTGGTTCGACGGCATGTGGGACAAGCCCGACGCCGACTGGCATCTCGCCAAAACCTACGCGCTGATTCACAAATTGCAGCCCGCCGCGCTGATCATCCCCAATCATCACCAGACCCCGCGTCCGGGAGAAGATGTCCAGACTTTCGAGCGCGATCTCCCCGGCAGCAACACCGCCGGATTTAATACGACATTCATCAGCAAGGATATCCCGCTGGAAAGTTCCGACACGCTGAACGGCGCCTGGGGATTCAACATCGGCGACAGCAACTACAAAAGCGCGCCCGATCTCGAGCGCAAACTAATCCGCGCCGCCGGCAACAATTCCAACCTGTTGCTCAACATCGGCCCCTATCCCAACGGCGAGATCGATCCACAGTTCGTCACCCGACTGCATGCCGTAGGCGAGTGGCTCGCAAAATACGGAGACTCCATCTACGGCACCCGCGGCGGCCCCATCCCACCCGGCGACTGGGGGGTCACCACCCAAACGGAGAATAAGATCTATGTCCACGTCCTGAACTGGGGATCTCCGCTGCTGGCCCTGCCGCCCATGGCCAAGATTACGGGAGCCAAGGTTCTGCTCGACGGATCGTCCGTAAACTTCACCCAGAATCCTGACGGAGTCATTCTGAAAATTCCGCCTCCCAAGAACGACGAAACCGACCGCGTAATCGTCCTGACCCTGGCCCAGGGAAAATGACCGACGCAAAATGAGCTAAGGCCTCACCGCCACCTGCAGCGGCTCCGGCGTGTCCAGTTTGTCCCGGTAAATCAGATTCCTCGCCGCCACTTCACCCACCGCATCCACGTGGACCGCGTACCCGCCGTTGGGGAGCGTCTCACCAAACGGCAATTCCTTCGAGACCGTGCCCCGCCGCAACATGAAATGTTGATAGCCGATCGCCGTCGCCCGTCCGTTCTCCGCCACCGCCATCACTACGAACGTCAAATCAATGTCGTCGGGCGTGGTATTGGAAACTTCCACGTTCCCCTCAATCCGGTTCCCGTTCACATGCGCCGGAGCTTTCCCCCATTTGAGACTCAGCGCCGAGCGCACCCGCAGCACGAACCCCTTCTGCACCCCCGGATGATGCCCCGCATCCGAGACCGAAACCGTAAACTGAAACTCTCCCATGCGTTCCGCCCGCCCGTGCAGCAGGCCGTCGTCCTCCAGCTTGATCCCCGGCGGCAACACTCCCTTTTCCACCCGCCAGTGCAGCGTCGAGATGCCTCCATGCGCTTGAAATCGCATTTCATAGGGGGCCTGCGGATAGGTATCGGGCAGTTCGGAATCATTCTCAATCGCCAGCCCCGGCCTAGGTTCGTCCTGCGCCGTCGCTTGAGGAGCCTCGACGACCTCATGACCCACATTTGCCAACCCCAGTTGACACCCCGCCATCCCCAGCGCAAACGCCGACAGGAAAAACACGAGAAAAACCCGGCGAACTCTATGAACTCTCTCCATGCACTCACCTTCGAAAATCCGCGGGTATCATCGCCATGGGCCCCGAAATCCCCACTCCCTACTGTCCCACAATTCTCCCGCATCCGTATAGGCCGCGACTGTATACGAATGCTCAGCCACCCCGATCTTGCATCCCCGTGATCCACCGCCTGCCCTGAGCGATATCGAAGGGTGTCCTCTGTGGTTAAGATTCTGCTCTTCCATCCTCAACCTGACCACTCCAACACGGAGGTCACATTGACTTGGATTTGCCGTTTCTGAAAAACTATTCACATTGGAGTTCCGTTAGGCGCTCCTGCGTCCGGCTGCATGGAACTGCTGCTCAATCTCGCGTGGCTTCTTTTGGTGCTGCCCGCCTATTGGCTGTGGCGCGGCTCCAGAGCGTTCAGCGCCGACCACAACTTCAACTCATGGCAGAGCCTGCTGGCTTTAGCATGCATGCTCGTCATCCTCTTCCCCGTAGTTTCGGCCACCGACGACCTGCACGCCATGCGGGCCGAGATGGAAGAATCGCCCGCCGGGAAACGCACCGTCCGCCAGTCCAGTAATGACAATGCTCCAGCCTGGAAGAGACAAAGTCCGCCCGCCGTGGCCGGGCTCACCCGTTCTCTGGTTGTGACCTTAGAAGAGTGGCGGCCCTTGGCAACTCCCCGCTTAATTTTGCCGGCAGCGCCTGTCATCGAGCAGACGGGCCGCGCTCCTCCTGATTCTTTCCCCGGGTAATGCCTCGAACCGCCGATCGTTGGTCGAAAATGACGGCGAGGTATTTACTTATCTTTACTAAGTTCTGCGATGGGAAACGAGATAGTAGTGTTGTGGACGGAATTTCCCGCAGGGATAAAAGCTCAGGAGCCGGGATTTTCCCACGTCCGGGCTAATACATGCCCAATGGAGTTTTTGCATGCGCTGGCCACCATTCAGGATGAAACTGTTAAGTGTGAGGCTGGCCGTTGCGCTGGCTGGGCTGAGTCTCTACGCCCAGACCGCGCCCCAGACGGCGCCTCAAATCTGGACCTGGGACGCGGTCAAAGACCGTTTCCAGTTTAATAACACGACGCTGCTGGCGGGCCGCCTGAATATTGACGAGCTCCACGCCCAGGAGATCACGGCCCACCTCCGCCCCAATCCTGACTTCACGCTCTCCGCGGACGGCACCCAGATCGCGCCCAGCCACGGTGTGTGGCAGCCCTTCGCCGGCACCTTCGTCTCACCCAGCGTCAGTTACCTGTTCGAGCGCCGCAACAAACGCGGCCTGCGGTACGAAGCCGCCAAAGAAGGCACGGCCATCGGCATCGCCCAGCAGTCAGATTCCGAACGAAATCTCCTGTTCAATCTGCGCAACGCTTTCGTCGGAGTCCTCCAGGCCAAGGCCGTGCTCCACGTCGCGCAGGATAATCTCGACTCCTACGACAAGATTCTGAAAGTCAGCCGCGACCGCTTTCAAGCCGGCGACATCGCCCAGATCGATCTCGACCGCCTCGAACTGCAGCGCCTGCAATACGAGTCCGACGTGCAAACCGCCTTGGTCAACCTGCGCACCACTAAGATCAACCTGCTGGCCTTGATCGATGATCGCAGACCGGTTGATAGTTTTGATCTCGACGGCCCCTTCGAGTTCAGCGAGGATCTGCTCTCGCTCGACGACTACCGCAAAGAAGCTCTCGACACCCGGCCCGACCTGCGCGCCGCCGTGCTCTCAGTGAAGCAGGCCGAAACCAATGCCCAACTGGCCGAGGCCAACGGCTCCGTCGATCCCACCCTCGGCGTCTGGTTTACCCACAACGGCTCATTCAATAATCCTGACGCCCTGAACACCCTCGGAGCCAGCGTCAGCATCCCATTGCGTATCTTCGATACCAACCAGGGCGAGAAGCTTCGCACGAAAATTGACATCAAACGAAATGAAAAACTTCGCCAGGGCGTGGAAACCCAGGTCTACAGTGACGTCGATTCCGCCTACGCCATGGTGAACAGCAACATCAATTTGCTCAAGCCCTATAAGCGCCAATATCTGCAGCAGGCAGTGCGGGTGCGCGACACGGTTTTATTTTCCTACCAGCACGGCGGCGCGGCTTTGTTGGATCTCCTGAATGCCGAGAGCGAGTACCGCGCCGTGCAGTTGAGTTACGTAAATCTGATCGGTTCCTATCTGACAGCGGCAGCCCAGTTGAATGAGGCCGTAGGCCGTGAGGTAATCCAATGAGAAAGTTTTGCTTCCAGGACCGGCGCCGCCAACAACTGGATGCCTCTCCTGCGTGGCGCTGGCTTGCGCTGGCGCTGTTACTGGTGGCTCTCGGCGTCGGCGTGGCCTGCTCGAAAGATACTCCGGCCTCCACCAGCAAGCCCCCGATCACACTCGATCCCGACGTCTATGACACCGATCAACCCCAGTTGTTCGAAGTCGCGCCGGCGGAAACGCGCTCCTTGCCCAACCTGGTCACGGCCAACGGCACCGTCACTCCCGATGTGAATCGCACCATCCACGTGACCTCGCTAGGCGGCGGCCGCGTCGTCGATCTCAAAGTCAAACTCGGCGATCACGTCGAAAAGGGCCAGACTCTGCTCGTCATCTCGAGCCCCGACCTCGCCTCCGCTATGTCGGATTATCAAAAAGCCAAGGCCGACCAGGTGCTCGCCCAGAAATCCCTCGATCGCGCCCAAATGCTGTTTGACCGCGGCGCCATCGCCGCCAAAGACCTCGAGGCAGCACAGGATACCGAGGACAAAGCGAAAGTCGACCTCCAGACCGCCGAGCAGCATGTCCACGTACTCGGCGCCGACCCCGCCCACCCCAGCCCGCTCATCGATTTGAAGGCTCCCGTTTCTGGGACCATCGTCGAGCAGAACGTGGCCGGATCGGAAGGCATCAAGAGCCTCGACAACACTCCCAACCTGTTCACCATCGCCAATCTCGCCGAAGTCTGGGTGGTGTGCGACGTGTTCGAGAACGATCTCGGCGAAGTGCACCTCGGCGACGCCGCGGAAATTCGCCTGAACGCTTTCCGCGATCGCGTTTTTAAAGGTACCGTCGCCGACATTTCCCGCGTGCTCGATCCCAATACCCGTTCGGCCAAAGTGCGCATCGTGCTCGGCAACTCCGATGGCTCGCTCCGTCCCGGCATGTTTGCCGTGGCTACCTTCCGTTCGCGCAAGCTCACGCAACGTGTGGTCGTTCCCGCCACAGCCATCATGCGTCTGCACGATAAAGACTGGGTCTTCCGCAAAGAAGGCGGTAACCGCTTTCGCAAGATTGTGGTCCAGGCCGACGGCCTCGCTCCCGACGGCATGCAGGAAATTCGCGACGGCGTGAAGCCCGGCGACCAGCTGGTCACCAACGCCCTCGAATTCTCCACCGAAGTGGCGGAGAAAAAAGAATGATCCGCAGCATGATCGACTTTGCCCTGCGCAACCGCCTCATGATCATGGGCGCGTCGCTGGTGCTTTTCGCCTGGGGCATCTTTTCATTCCACGCCCTGCCCATCGAAGCCTATCCCGATGTGGCCGACACCTACGTGCAAGTCATTACCCAGTGGCCCGGACACGCCGCCGAGGAAGTCGAACAGCAAATCACCGTCCCCCTCGAAGTCCAGCTGAACGGCGTCGCCCACCTGACCCACTTGCGCTCAGTCTCCCTCTCCGGCCTCTCGATGATCACCATCATTTACGACGATGACATCACCACCTTCAACGCCCGCCAGGAAGTGCTCGACCGCCTCGGACAGGTCACCCTGCCTCAGAACGTGAACCCCGGCATTGGTCCGGACTACAGCCCAACCGGGCAGATCATGTTCTACACGCTCTCCAGCACCAATCCGAAATATGACGTGATGGAATTGAAGTCGCTGAACGACTGGGTCGTGGTCAATCAGTTGAAGTCAGTCGCGAATATTGTTGACGTAAATCCGTTCGGGGGCCCGACTCGCGAGTATCAAGTTCAACTCGATCCCGCAAAGCTGGTCTCCTATGGCCTGTCGCTGGCGCAAGTGGAAAATGCGCTGGTCGCGAACAACATCAACGCGGGCGGCGGATTCATCGAGCGCGGCGAGCAAGCCCTCAATGTCCGCGCCGTCGGCCTGATGCAGACCACTGACGACATCGCCGCCACCGTCGTGAAGGTGCAGGCCGGAACTCCCGTGCGTGTCCGCGATCTGGGAAATGTCGTACAAGCTCCCAAAGTCCGCCTCGGCCAGCTCGGCAAAACCATCCGCAAAGACGACGGCACCATCTTCAACAGTGATGATGTGGTCGAAGGCATCGTCCTGCTCCGCAAGGGCGCCGTCGCCGAGACCACCCTCGAGGCGCTTCATCAGAAGATCGACGAGCTGAACGGAAAAAACGGCAAGCCCGGCCTCCTGCCGCAAGGGGTGAAACTCGTCCCCCACCTCGACCGCAGCGAATTAATGCACCATACGACGCACACCGTTCTGCGCAATCTGACCGACGGCGTGCTGCTGGTCACCCTGATTCTGTTCCTGTTTCTCGGCAACGTGCGCAGCGCGCTCATCGTCGCCATCACAATTCCCTTTTCTCTCCTGTTCGCCGCCATCCTTCTCGACCTCCGCCATATCCCCGCCAACCTGCTGTCGCTGGGCGCGCTCGACTTCGGCATGGTCGTCGACGGATCGGTGGTGATGGTGGAAAACATTCTGCGACACACCTCGTTCGGCAACACCAAGAAGTCGTTCATGGAAACCATCGCCATCGCGGCCCATGAAGTGCAGCGCCCGGTTTTCTTCGCGCGCGTTATCATTATTGTTTCCTACCTGCCCATCTTCACCCTGCAGCGCGTCGAAGGCCGCCTGTTCAGCCCCATGGCCTGGACCGTCGCCTTCGCCCTCCTTGGAGCTCTGGTCTTCGCTCTGCTCATCGCGCCCGTGCTGTGCAGCATCCTGTTCAGTTCCGGAATCAAAGAGTGGCGCAATCCCGTCCTCGAGTGGCTCAACCACAATTACGGTCGCACCCTCGACTGGTGCTTCGATCACATGAAGTTCACCCTGGGCATGGGATTGATCGCCCTGGCTGTCATGCTGTTCATGGCGACCAGCGGAATCATCGGCTCCGAATTTCTTCCTCACCTCGACGAAGGCGCCATCTGGGTGCGCGGAACTCTTGCGCCCAGCACTGGACCCTCCGCCAGCATCGCCATGGCCAAGAAAGCGCGGCTGGTGCTGGCCAATTTCCCCGAAGTCAAACAAGTCATCAGCCAGGTCGGCCGCCCCGACGACGGCAGCGATGCCAGCGGTTTCTATAACACGGAATTTTTCGTCGATCTTCACCCCCGCGAGGAGTGGCGCAGCGACTTCCACGGCAAGAAAGATGAACTGATCGCGGCCATGGACAAGGATCTCCAGCAGTTCCCCGGCGTCGACTGGAATTTTTCCCAGCCCATTTCCGACAACGTGGAAGAAGCCGTCAGCGGCGTCAAAGGCGAACTGGCCGTGAAGTTATTCGGCGGCGACCTGAAAACGCTCGAAGCCAAAGCCGACGAAATGCAGGGCGTGATGAGCCGGATTCCCGGCGTGGCCGACCTGGGGACGTTTCAGGTCCGCGGCCAGCCCAACGTGAACCTCAACGTGGATCGCGCCGCCGCCGACCGCTTCGGCCTCAACGTCAGCGACATACAGGACGCCGTCGAAACCGCCGTCGGCGGCAAGGCCCTGACCCAGATTCTCATCCTGGAGCAGCGCTACGACCTCACCGTCCGCTACCTGCCCCAATTCCGCCGTTCGATTGAGGACATCAGCAACATCCGCATCCTCGCCCCCTCCGGAGAACGCGTCGCCCTCTCCCAACTGTGCACCATCACCCTCGACGATGGCGCGTCCACCATTTATCGCGAAGGCAACTCCCGCTACATCGCCATTAAATACAGCGTGCGCGGACGCGACCTCGGCTCAACCGTCCGCCAGGCCATTGAAGAAGTTGGACAAAAGGTCAATCTACCCGAAGGCTACCACCTCGACTGGACCGGAGAATACGAGAGCCAGCAACGCGCCAACCGCCGTCTAGCGTTCATCGTGCCTATCACGCTGCTGCTCATGTCCTTCATCTTGTATTCCGCCTTCAGTTCCTGGAAGTGGGTGATGCTGATCCTCGCCGTCGTCGCGCTTTCTCCGCTCGGCGGCTTCCTCAGCCTGCTCATCACCGGCACCCACTTCAGTGTGTCGTCCGGCCTCGGCTTCCTCGCCCTGATCGGCGTGTCCGTCGAGATTGGCGTGATCATGATCGAGTACATCAACCAGCTCCGCACCCGCGGCCTGCCGGTGCGCGAAGCCGCCAAGGAAGGCGCCGCCCTCCGCCTCCGCCCCATCATGATGACCATGCTGGTCGCGACCCTCGGCCTGCTCCCCGCCGCCATGTCCCACGACATCGGCTCGGATTCGCAGCGCCCCTTCGCCATCGTGATCGTAGGCGGCCTGATCGTAGAACTACTGGTGAGCGTGATCCTGTGGCCCACCCTCTACGTCTTCTGGGCTCGCCCCGGCGACCGCCTCCCCCCCGCCGAACAAAGCTTCATGTCCGAAGGCGAGCACGTCGATTAGAGAATGAGCCAGCAGTTGGGCCTGTGGTGTAAGGAACACGGCGGGCGTCGATTTCGGTCGACGCTCGCAGTTGCAAGTTCGAATCTTGCCAGGTCCACCAGCTTGGTCTTGGGTGTTCGGTCTCAGGAAAAGTAAGAACTTCATCGCCACGGATTCGCGCGGATTTTCACGGATAATGCAGAACCGAAATCTTGCGGGCTGGTTGAGGGGAACTACAGCCGAGTTGCCTTAGACCCAAGAGCTACAAGCTGAAAGCTGAGAGCTGAGAGCTGAGAGCTGAGAGCTCTCCAAAAAATAAGAGTTCCGAGGTGGTGTAGGGTCCATTCGTCTCGGCCAGTAGCTCGCGTTTGACCCTTGCTCGACCTGCTTCGCTGCTACCCTTGCGGGCCACTGCGCGCGATCTTCGCTTGGGCTCCGGGCTCACCGCCAACCGGATAAACCTACCCTACGCCTCGGAACTCTATCTTGCTCCGACATTTCTTCTTCGTTCGCCTCGACCAGCGCTTTGCTATAGACCCTTGCTCACCCTCC
>DATHQJ010000274.1:0-33165 GCA_035482825.1 Binatus sp. (SeqCode)
ACCGCGCTGTCGATCGTGCCTTGAGCCGTGACCATGATGACAGCGATGGTGGTGGCCTGTTCGGCAAGGTGCCCGAGCAATTCGATCCCGCCCATGCGCGGCATCTTCATGTCGGTGATGACAATCGAGGGGGACCACTGGGTCGCCTTCTCCAGGCCCTCTGCGCCGTCGCGGGCCGTCTCCACGCGAAACCCCCAGGAAGACACCAGTTCAGACAGGCCGGAGCGCTCGTTCTCCTCGTCTTCGACAATCAGTATTTTTTCGTGACTCATCGGCTTGCTCGGTCGCCTCTTATCTTCTGTCTATGTCATCCCGCTCTGGGTCATCCGGCTCTGGCTAAGCTGTCTCGGTTATCTGAGGTCCCACCTTGGGATTTGCCAAGCATCGGATCGAATCCCCACAATACGCGGCCAGCTTCCAGTCCGGCAAGGTCTGGATGGGCCAACTGGGGGCAATCCCGCTGCCCGTCGGGAATTTCAATTTGAGACCAAATCGCCGGGAGTGGTTGCCCAAGTTGACAACCTTTTGAGTCTACGCTTTCGCTGGGGGCAACGGTGCGGTAGAATTCGCTGTTCCCGGACAGGTCTCCCATAATTCCACAAATTCTGCGGGAAAGTTTTCTTGCGGCATACTTTTTCTGATCCTGTCCGGTTGCCCAGGCAAACTGGCGAACGATCGAATCTTGGAGGATTCCATGATAGTCAGCACCAAGCGCGCATGCCGACGAGGCATGGCCGGTTTGTCAGCGTTGATCGCGGTGTTTGTGCTTTCCGCTTCCGCGCTCGCCCAGAGCGACGACAACCCGAAATTTGATGTGTTTGGCGGATACCAGTGGCTGAATCCTGGCGCCACGGTTCCGACGGGCAGCGATCCCAATAATCCCGTGCCGTTTAAGCTTCCAGCCATGGCCAGGGGAATTGGCGGCGCCTTCACCTACAATGTTGATCCCCATTGGGGTCTGGAGGGGGACGTTGGGTACAACCGGGACAGCGGCAGCGGATCTTCGGAATGGACTCTCGGCGCTGGACCAAGGTTTATCGTACGCAACGAGGACGTAGCGTTTTTCCTGCATGCCCTGGGTGCCTTCAATCGAGCGACTTATAGCGATGGATTCGTGACCCACAACGGTGTGGGCATGATTCTGGGCGGCGGCATGGATCTGAAACTCACAAAGATGCTTTCCTGGCGGGTGTTCGGGCTTGACTTCGTGTGGGCGCAGCACAATTTTGCCGCTGAGGCCGCTCCGGAATTTTCGTCGCTGCGGCGTCCTGGATTCGACGGAGTTAGACTACGCACCGGTGTTGTCCTGGCCTGGGGCGGTGCCGCACCCCCGGTTCCGGCAGCCGCATGCTCCGTGCAACCCGCTGAAGTCTTGGTAGGCGAACCGATCGCGGCTACGGTCACGGCCAGCAACTTCAATCCCAAGCACACCGTAACTTATAGCTGGAGCGCGAATGGCGGCCAGGTGACCGGAAAAGATACGGCTGCCACTGTCGACACCAACGGCGCGACTCCCGGCAGCTACACGATTACGGCGCACGTAACCGATCCTAAGTCCACCAAGAACAACGAAGCCAGCTGCACGGCGAACTACACGGTGAAGCCGTTGCCGCCGAAGAATCCTCCAACCATGTCGTTGTCGGCCAACCCGACCGATCTGGTCACGGGCGGAAGCGTAAACCTCTCGGCCTCTTGCACCAGCCCCGACGGCGTTCCCGTATCCGTCGCCAACTGGACGTCCACCGCCGGTGCCGTTTCCGGCAGCGGCAGTTCGGCAACCCTGAGCACCGTTGGAGCGCCCGCTGGTACGGTGACGGTCACTGCGACCTGCACCGACTCGCGCGGACTCAGCGGACAAGGCTCCGCACAAGTCACGTTGGAAAACCCGCCCCCACCGGCAGTTAATCCCGAGGTTGTCCGGTTGGAGGCTAAACTGTCACTGCACAGCGTTTACTTCGTGACCGACTATCCTAAGGTGGCGAAACCCAATGGCGGCCTGCTGCTCAGTCAACAGAAGACGCTGATCGAGCTGGCTTCCGACTTCAAGAAATATCTTGAGAGCAAACCGGATGCGCACTTGATTCTGGGCGGCCACGCGGATCACCGCGGTGCCGCAGCCTACAACCAGGCGCTCTCCGAACGGCGGGTCGCCCGCACCAAGAGTTTCTTGGTCGAACAGGGCGTTCCTGAGGCCAACATCGAGACCAAGGCGTTCGGCAGCGAACACAACCTGACCACCGAAGAGGTGCAAGGTGAGGTCGCCAGCAACACCGAACTGAGCTCGGAAGAAAAGGCCAGGGTGCTGAAGAATATCGATACCATCCGCATGGCCAGCAACCGCCGCGTGGATGTCACCTTGAGCACGACTGGTCAAACCTCGACCCGCCAGTTCCCGTTCAACGCCACGGACGCGCTGACCCTGATCGGCGGCAGAACGCCGGTGAAGAAAGCTGCGCCCACAACCAAGAAGGCGGTTCCCAAGAAGAAACAGTAAGAAGATAATCGACCACAGTTGTCGCAACCTCGCGGAGAGCGCTCACACGCGCTCCGCGATTTTTTTGCGGTGGTGAATGAAGAGCACCCGCCCGCATCGATCAGCCGAGGAAGATCAGCCAAGTAAGATCAGCCGAGGAAAATCGGCGGGCTCCGATCCAGGGCATCGCTTCCCAGTCCGCTTCCTAGCCGTGGTCACATTTTCCCATTCGCGGAAAAATCCAAGGTTCACTGTACCAATGACTAGTACATTCTGCGTTGCGCAGCGCTCTGCGCACCCTATCATTGAGTTGCAACTCTTTACTTAAAATTTCACGAAACGGATGAAGCGCTTCCCCCTCGCTTTTCTGGTTGTGGATTCGTTTCTGTATTGGGCCATGTGTAGATTGATTCGGGTTCTTGTAGTATCTGTTCCTCTTCTGTTCGTCTTCCTTGTCGCGCCGTCGGCCTTTGCGCAATCGTGGATCAATGCCGTCAACGCGACCCCGACAACCACCACCGCTGCCATCACCTGGACAACCGCCGTGCCTGCCAATTCGCAGATCGCGTACGGTACGACGACCAGTTACGGCAGCAGCAGTGCGTTGAACTCGAACCTGGTGACGACGCACTCGGCTAGCCTGACGTCGCTGACTGCCGGGACCACTTACCACTATCGCGTGCTGTCGGCCGATTCCACTGGCGTAGTGGTCGCGGGCCTGGACAACGTCTTTACCACTCCGTCCGCGGCCATCAGTGTCTCGGTCTCGCCCTCCAACGTGACGGTGGCCTCGGGGGGAACAGAGCAGTTCTCGGCTCAAGTCACAAACACCAGCAACACGGCGGTTACCTGGTCGGCCACCTCCGGCACTGTGAGCGCCACCGGACTGTTTACGGCTCCCACCGTGACCGCGACGAAAACCGTGACCGTAACGGCTACCAGCGCCGCCGACAGTACCAAATCTTCCAGCGCCACGGTGACCGTAAATGCGGCGGCCGGCATTTTGACGCTGAGTCCTGCGAGCATCAGCTTCGGCAGCGTCACGGTCGGCCAGACGAGCCCTGTTTTGATCTCCACCTTGACCAACACGGGGAACGCTTCGTTGACGATTACCAGCGACTCACTTTCCGCCGGCGACTTCAATTGGGGCGGCAAGGGCACCTGCAACGACAGCACGCTGTCTCCGGGAGCAAGTTGTACGTACAGCGCAAAGTTCACGCCAACCGCGACCGGGACTCGGACGGCCACCATCACGATCTACTCGACCGCTTCGGATTCGACCGTAACGCTGCCACTCTCTGGGATCGGAACGACGACGACGACCGCTGGCACGCTCGGCGTCAGCCCGGCCACCCTCGCCCTAGGTAGCGTGGTCGTGGGCACGAGCGGAACCGCATCCGGGACTCTCACCGCGGGCGGATCGAGTGTTACCGTCAGCGCGGTCAGCAGCAACAGCTCCGCATTCACTGTCGGAGGACTGTCTCTGCCGGTTACGATTCCAGCAGGGAGCAGCGCTGCGTTTACGGTGAAGTTCAACTCTCAGACCACCGGCGCCGTGACCGGAGCGCTTACCTTCACCAGCAATGCCCAGTCCTCGACCACGGTCGAGAGCGTCACGGCAACCGGTGCGTCTGCGCCCGTACACTCGGTCAACCTGTCGTGGAGTGCAAGCACGTCCTCGAATGTGACTGGCTATAACATTTATCGCGCGGCCTATGCGAGCGCGTGCGGATCCTACTCCAAAATCAACTCATTGCTGAATACGGGCACCCTGTACACGGATCCAGCAGTGGTCGACGGCGCGACCTACTGCTATGCCACCACCGCAGTCAATACCAGCAACGAAGAGAGCGCGTATTCCAATGTAGTCTCCAACGTGCAGGTGCCTGCTCCTTAGTGGTCCGGGCGAGTTGTCCGCGGCGGGGACTCAACCGGCGCTCAGGGTTTCGTTTCGCAACCCGGGCTGTCGCCGTAATAAGCGTTGCCTTTGTAGTCGAGTTCCTTCAGGCCCGCAGCCGAGGTGTAGTATCCGCGGACGGCTTGGGCGCGGGTGATCTCGAAGAACTTTTGCACAGGGTCGCCGGGCTGGCCGGTGCCAACGGAAGTCAGCAGATCAATTTGTTGCAAAGCGGTGAGCTGCAGGAATTCCTGACCGTGGGCGTGGAGAGACAGATCGCGCAGCGCGGAGAGTCCCGCACGGGCTACGAACTGGGGATCGGCGGTTTCGAGATCGCGCACCGAATCTTCTCCGTTGATGGCCACGGCAAGCAATCGATGCAGCGGGTCGAGGTGCTGCGCGGCGGCGCGAACTCCCGCGGCGGAATACAGCCACAGATCGAACCACTGCGTAGCTTGTGACAAGGCCGTGGCGTCCACGTCGCCCAGCAGGATCTCGACGAATCGGGTGACGATGCGGAACTCCTCGACCGAGAAGAACTGCGGCTGAAACGGGAGCGAGTTGGGCTGGACGTACTCCGTCTCACTGCCGGGTGGCGGAGACCACTTGTTGCCGCCACTGCTCAGAGCGTGAACCAGATGTTCGGGCGAAGCGTCGTAGAGGCCGGGCGGCAGCGCGGAAGCGGCGAGTGGCGCGTCTTGTGCTGCGCCCAGCAGAGCCGCCGCGGATTCTGGAACGAGTCCGCTCACGCCGGCGAGAACGACCATTTCGCCGAGCCGCAGCAGCCACTGGCGGCGGGAAGGGTCGTCGGCTTGTGATGATGCCGATCGAGTCGGCTGTTGTTCTTCGCTCATAGCTCCCCTCGGCGAAACGCTCGCGCAATGTGCTCCCCGGCGCGGGCCGAAATGGCCATGATCGTCAGCGTGGGCTCGTAGCATCCCTGGGTCGTGAAGACGGCTCCGTCGGTCACGAAGATATTCGGAGCATCGTGCACTTTGCAGTTGGCGTCAACCACGCTCTTCTTCGGATCAGAGCCCATGCGGGCGGTTCCGCATTCGTGGATGTTCTTGCCGAAGACGCTGAGGTGACTGTTAGGCGGGGTTGCGTCGGTGAGCTTCATCGCGTCAAGGATCGCGCTGACGTTTTCGCGCATCGATGCGGCCATGGCCCTCTCGTTTTCTCCGTAGCTCGCGTTGACGTGCAGCACGGGGATTCCCCAGGCATCCTTCTTGTCGGAATCGAGCCGGACATAATTGTCGGCGCGAGGCAGGCACTCGCCCTGCGCTTCCATGCCGAAGTAGTATGGGATCTCCTGGCGCACGCGCTTGCGCCATGCGTCGCCCAGTTCCGGCATGAGAAAGGCGTGCCCGTAAAGCTCCTGGCTGCCATCGCCATCGAAACGGTAGCCGCGCAGGAACTTGGAACTGCGATCTTTGGCCCCGCTGCCGGCGGTGTTGACGTACTTGGGGATCAGGAATCCGCAGGGCCGGCCGACCGCTTCACGCTTGGAAGAATGCAGGCTTGGCATCAGGCCGCCGGCATCTTCGACCGTGAAGTGGTCCATCAGGTAATGGCCGAGCACGCCGTTCGCGTTGCCGACTCCCTGAGCATGGGCGGGCGAGCGTGAATTCAGCAGGATGCGAGTCGATTCCAGCGCCCCGGCGGCAACGACGACAACCTGAGCATAGACTTCGCGATGCTCGCGCGTGATTCTGTCGATGTAGTGGACACCCTTGGCGCGGCCGCTGTGGTCGATGAGAAGGTCGCTGACAATGGCGTCGCTCACCAGCGTGAATTTTCCGGTGCGGGCCGCGGCGGGCAAAGTTACTGACGGGCTGTTGAAATACGAAGCGGTGAAACAGCCGCGCTGGCACTGGTCGCAATAGTGACAGGCGGGGCGGCCGCGATGCGGAACCGTCAGGTTGGCGACGCGGTCAGCTATGACGCGCCAGCCAAACGTGCGCTCGATCACTTGTTTGGCTTGCAGCGCGCCGCAGGAAAGATTCATGGGCGGCAGAAATTGTCCGTCGGGCAATTGCGGCAGGCCTTCGCGCGATCCGCTGACACCGATATAGCTTTCCACCAGGTCGTAGTAAGGTTCGAGTTCCTGGTAGCTGATGGGCCAATCTTCGCCGTATCCGTCGCGAGTGGCGGCTTTGAATTCGTTGTCGCTGTAGCGATAGCTTTCTCGCGCCCAGCAAAACGTTTTCCCGCCAACCTGGCGGCCGCGAATCCACATGAACGGTTTGTCCGCGGGGAAGGTGTAGGGGTGCTCCAGATCGTTGACGAAGAACTGATGGCTATATTCGTCACAGGCGTAACACAAGCGTTGCACCGGCTGGGTCTCGAGCAGACGCTGCTGGTTGCCAAAGCCGCGGAACTTCAGCTGGTAGGGCCAGATGTGCTCGGTGAAATCGCGTGTGGGGACGCGCGGCGGTCCAGCTTCGAGCATGACGACGGTGAGTCCGCGCTCGGTCAGCTCTTTGGCGACCCATCCGCCACTGGCGCCGGAACCGATGACCAGCACTTCATGGATTGCTCTGCGCGCCAAGGGCATGAGGCGGACAGTTTAACAAAATGCCAGACCTCGATGGCGGACAGCCCCATAAGGCTGACTTAAGCTTTTTCCGTTTAGGGTCTGGCAACTTCCCCGAACCCCAACAAAAACCAAAAAGAATCCTCTTGAATCCGACTGGCCTTCTCATGGAAGGCCATTCCACTTAAATCCGCAGTTGGCAGTGAAGGCACTGTCCCTGTAGAGTGCGAATCTCTAGCTGGTGCGGCCCCCGAGTTGCTGCTCTTTCTTAGCGCGTGCAAGGCTCAGTTGCTCGATGGCTGATGCCATGCTGTTACGAGCATCCTTCGCATAGTCTTTCAAAAGATCGTCCGTCTGGAGTGGTAGAACCTCACCGAGACACTCTTCCAATCGTCCCACCAACCAGTCAATCAGTTGTATTGAACGGTCACCCTGCTGGACCGTGGGATCATCATTAGGAAATGCCATTCTCTGTCCTCCCCTGCAACGATAGCACCCAAGACCTATCTTTGCCCAAAGACATCGCACAAAACCCACGCTAGAACGTCAGCGAATGCTATTGCCCAGAGAAGAGCCTCGGCCTGCGTTTGTCGCTCGACTGCCGCGGTTGTATACTCAATTCCCGACACCATCAAACCAACAGAGCGCCGGTTTACCAAAAACTCTGGCCAAGGGCGAATTGGGAACGCCCGGATGCACGGAGTTTTTATTTTGCACCTCAGAAGGTTGCTGGCGGCCATGTTTCGCAATTTCACTCGGTTTCCGTTCGGGCTGCCTCCCGGAGACGACGAGGCTGCTGGTGTGTCCCCGTCGTGCGCGAACCAGGAAGCGAATTTCCAGCCAGTCTTTGATCAACTATACCGGACACTTATACCGGACATTACGGTGACCACGAGGTAATGCTATGCCCCCGATCGAGATTCTAAGCGTCGAAGAAGCCAGCGAAAGCGCAGCTCCAACGGCGATTCCGCCGAAGGATCGCATACCGGCACGGCGCCGTTTTTACGCGCTGTCAGTCAGAGATCATGTCCGGCTGCTCTTGCCGTTCCTGCTGGCCGGCGCGGTGGGCGTGCTCGTCCGCGCGAAGTATCCCTACTGGGGGCCAGCCAGCGAGTTGGCATATTTTCTGGCCGACGCTTTGATTGTGGCCATGATTTTGGGGGTAGCGTTCGATCTTTTCTCCGCCAAGCTCCTGGTGGAAAGGGTTTCCGACGGGCTGGCGCAAACCTTGGTCGGACGAGGTCTGCCTGCCGAGATGCAAGGCCTGGTTCGCGATGTTGTTTCCACCGACCTGGTGCGGGATCACTACGTGAAGAGCTACGCCTTTTCGACTCCCGAGAACGGGCGCGTCCAGGTGGATGTCGAGGTTCGTTACGAGATCAGAAATTACTCGGAAGCGGTACGCGATTATGCCCCGGAGTTAACCCCCGAAACTTTTTTCCAGCCGGAGTTTCGTTTTCTGGAGTACGGAATTGCCGGAAGAAAAATCTACACGTTTTCTGACCAGAACCTCGCCTCCAAGGTGGAGATTGAAGACACGCTCGGCGTTACCCGAGTGCCCCGGAGCGCTTTGCCAACCCTGAGTCTCAACCCGGTCAGGGCCGGAGAGAAGGCCGCATGCCAGGTCACGTGGAGATATGGCTTAACCGTGCCCGAACAGTATTGCGACGTAACCGATCTTGACGAGGCCACACTGGGAGCGACACTACATGTGGAAACGCTCCCCGAAGAACTCGAATTCGTCTCGGGATGCGACGCCAGCCTGCACCATGAACCCGGCAGCCAGTCATGGTACTTCGAACGAGCGTTCCTTGCGGGCCAACATCTCCGCGCCTGGTGGTTCCGCCGCAAGCCTCAAGCGCGAGTTCCGCGTCCCCGCACGTGAGAGTCAGGCGGGGGGTTCGAGGCGTGTCATGGGGATGTTTCGCCAACTAAGAAAGCCCCTCGCAGCGTGCGGGGATTCGAGACGGGCAAACGTCGCTGAGCTCTAACACTCCATGTTCGAGTAGGATTTAATAAGTATGAGACTCCTCAGGGCATTTTCAAAAGGCGGTTTGTGACAGCCGATGCTGGCGGGATATTGGGAGGCGGCTATTCGGTGCAGTTGCGAATCCGGGCGCTCACGTATCGAGAGGCGGACCATTCGCTCAAGGTTGGCGTCGAACCTCTCAAGGGAGACGCAGGGTGGATAGTTTATCTCGATTCGATTGGAAGTTGGCAACCACCGTTTGCAAACGACGCTTTGAGTCCGGAAAGGCTTGCAACGATTCGCATAAATATCGTTCGTGCACTGGACGCGATGGGTATAACGTACTCCGCCACTGGACTGCCTTCTGGCGCGATGTCGATGTGAGGCATCCGGATTCTTGACGTAATCTGGCGATTCTCGCTCAAAGTTCGGCAAACTCGGGGACAGACGGGACGTTCACCTAACTTCCGAGACCAGAAACCGGGAACGTCCCGTCTGTCCCAGAGTTTTGTCCAAGAATTCGGATCGCAGAATAGGATCGCGTCAGAGCACCTCTAGCACTCAAAGTCCGCGTTCCGGTGCCTCAAGATTGCGCCGATAGCGCATATCGTTTACCGTGAGGCCCCACACTTCGTCCGTTCGCTGCGCTCCATCCGGGGTCCACTGATCCCTCCGATAAAAGCGCTCCGCCCGAACGTTGCCTACGAGTACCCAAAGAATCGCTTTTCGAAATCCCAGATCGAAAAGCCGAGCCCGCGCTGCCAACACAAGTGCAACCCCCATGCCTCGGCCCCAGTGGTCGGGATCAACGTACAGTGCACAGAGTTCTCCGTAACCTGGCATATTCACGTCCTGCGCGGGCACGGTCGTGGCAAAACCCCGAATCTCCCCGCTTTCGGTTAAGACGATCGTATGCGGCGTGAGGGGATCGAGGCTGCCGAAATTGTATTTCTCCGCTCGATCCTCCGGACGAAGTTGATCGAGATACTCATCGGGCATCAAGTTGCGGTATGCCGCCTGCCACGAGCGAACATGGACTCGCGCTACGGCCATTGCATCCGTTGGCTCGGCGTGTCGGAACTGCACATCACCGATGGTAAAGCATCGGGCAATGGGAGATCACGCTGAATGAGAGGAACGAAAACTCACTCACGATGATGTTCGAATCCCCATCCTGGCGCGGCATCGCGCGCGCATCAGGATGGGCGGTGTTGATCTGGAATTGCTTCTTTCTACTGCTAGGGCTTTCCGGTGTTCACCGTCGTCCAACTGGAGCAGGTGATTCCTCCTGCAGTTGTGGTGGTCGAAGGAACGGTAAGCGTGGAAAGAACCCCAACGATCCCTTCCTTGGGCACATTGGCTTGCGTCTCTGGCACAGTCACGGGGTTATCGCTGATCGGTTCCGATTGTGACCAAAGCGGCGTAGCAACGTTTTGATTGCTGATGAGCCACGCATCCCAGGTCGCGGGTACGGGAGTTGCGAGCGTGAAATTCATGGTCAGCGTGCTGGTAGTAGCATTGTAGGAAAGCGCGTCCTTAAGGACGCAAGTCGGCGGGATCGGGTTTGGAGGGCAGGTTCCGGCGGCACACGACACGCCCAAACTGTAATTGACCGTCCCCACATCGTAGAGTGTGCTGACCACCAGTAAATACGTGCCAGTTACGGTTGGCGTCATATCCGCCGTGACTACGTACCAGTTGCCATGCAATCCCGCGCTCGTGCAGGTTGAATTCACGGCCACCGACCCGCCCGGCTTATAAACTGCAAAGCACACATTGTTCGCGGGCGACGGGACGCTAGCGGTTATTTGGTAAACGCCGGTGGTGGCTGCATAGAACTTGTAAGCCTCCTGCGCTGTCGGCGGGCTGACTTCCGAGGATATATTTGCCGGAAGAAATATTAGGCTGGCGTCGGGTGGCACGGGGTTCAAACGCTCGAGCGAGAGATTGTACGAAATAGTTCCACCCGTCGCAGTCACATCGATCGTGTAAGACCCGCTCTCCGACAGGGTCTGAGCATTGTACAGGAAGTACCAGTTGCCGGTCTCCCCCGCTGATGTGCAGCCAAGATGAGTCTTCGTCAAACTGGGAGACCAAAGATCCAGGCAGACGTTTGAGGTGGGGCTCGCCCCGTCCTCGATAAAGCTCCAAATGTCTCCTTTGGACGCAGTGAACACAAAGGAGTCCACATCATTGACCGAATTGAGAACACAATTCGTCCCGGAGTAGGTCATCCCGGAACTGATCGCTACATTCGGTGCCGGTTCTTTCGGGCAGTTTTTCGCTGTGGTCGTTGCCCAACTGGCACCAGGCATTAGCAGGGCGGCGGAAAGAATAGCAGCGCTGAGCAAGCTGAACTTCGTTCCATTGCGCATCATATCCTCCTGAGTTCTTCTGGCCTTCTGGAGAGGCCCGAATCGATCAATAGAAAGGAACAATGGCTGTAGGAATTGAAAAAACGCCTGGGGAGAATGCGGACTCCGGTACTCTAGCACCGACCGCATGGCCCGTCCAGAGGACTGCGGGGAAATAAAGATTGGGAAGCGGCCTGAAAAGGAGTGACTCCGATCACAGATGTGGGAATTCTAGAAACCTCAGAACTTCACAAGGCGTACACCGAGCCCGCATTGAAGCTAGTTCCGCAGCCGCGACCCGACGCTCGAAGCGCGCCTGTAGTCACGAAATAGTTTGAGCAAGGGAATAATCTACACCCTCCCCGAAAGTGCTATCGCCAAGTACTTGATTTAATGAGACCGTGTCTGGTAACTGGGTTGCGACTTCCGGGTGGACGAACAGCGGGCGAGGATGATTTTGATGAGCCGGTTCGGCGGACCGCGAGCTTTGACGATTTGGTCGTTGTTGCTGGTGATGTTCCCGAAGATGTTAGCGACGCTGCTAGCAACGCTGTTAGCAACGATGTTGCTCGCGCTGCTGTGCCTGGCCGCTTGCGACCGTCCCGACGGGCCGCAAAGTCAAAGTGGCGACAGCGCCGCTCATGCCGATCAGCATCAGGCTCCGTTTCAAGAGGGAGAGAAGCCAACCACCCCTCCGGGGGACTCTGCGGCAGCTCAGGACAGCGGCTCCAATCCTGGACCCGGTCTGCCTTTCCACGATTCCCAAGACCTTCCTGCGGGCACACTGCTCACGATTCGGCTGAAGAATCCGATTTCCGCGGCGAATCCTGGCGCTCACGCCACCTTCGTGGGCGTCGTCGACGAGCCGGTTGTGATTGCGGGGAACAAGTTAGTTCCGCGCGGTGCCACGGTTGCAGGTCGAGTGGAGTCTGCCCAGGCCTCCAACCTCAGACGCAATCGCGGATACCTCCGGCTGGCCCTCAACTCGATCCAACTCGGAGGCGTTAGCCTGCCGGTTCAGACCTCCAGCCTTTTCGTGCGCGGGACGGCGGCCGAGGTCCCCGCTTCCCAGACAGAGGGTCAGCAGAACGCTGGTCCACAGAGTACGGGTCCGCAGAGTGGCGGTCCCCACAGCGCCGCTCCACAAAGTGACGCGCAACCGGGCGAATCCTCGTCCGCCGTCGTTTCTCTTGAAAAAGGGCGCCGGCTCACCTTCCGCCTGACCGAACCGGTTTATGTTGCAGCCAGCCAACATCTGCGACCGGATCGGTGAGCTCGCTCCGCCAGACTTCGCTCCGCCAGGCTTCGTTCCGCCAGGCTTTGCTCCGCCAGACCAGCGCGGGAGAGCAGGCGAAAAAGTTTTCCACAGAAATAATTCCCGTTTTAGTGACATCTGCCCTTCGCAGGTGCGTTCCCGTTTCTCTATAGTGGCCTCGAAACGGGATTTGATCCGGAAGTAACGCTCACCAATTCCCATTTCAGGAAAACTAAGGTCGCGGGCAACCCAATAACCGGTTCCTTCCGGGAATGATTCCGCGCAGAGTAGTTATATGAGCACCGCTGCTGAAATTCCGTGGACGCCGCAGGACTCGCCAACCGACCTGCATCCTCTTTTCGCGACCGCCCCCTTCGCCCTGGCGCAGTGCCAGCGCGCGGGCAACATTACGGCGCTGAATCCGGCGCTGGAACACATGCTCGGCGGCAGATCGCGAATCGCGCGCTCTCTGTGCTTCGCGGATCTGATTCATCCCCAGGAACGGACCGAGGCGAAACGGCTGTGGAGTGAACTATTCGAGCGGCAGCGCGACAGTTTTCAGATGGACTCGCGGACCACCGGCGCCAATAGCCGTCCCGTGCGCTGGACGGCATGGCGTGTCCCAGGAACGAACGGTCATGCCGACTACGCGCTCGCCTCGGCCGAAGACGCGTCGCGGCACCGCGAGGCCGAGCAACGTCTGCAGCAGGCTCAGAGATTGGAATCCGTGGGGCGTCTGGCCGGAGGCGTGGCGCATGACTTCAACAATCTTCTGACCGGAGTCCTGCTCTACTGCGATCTGCTCATCGCCAATCTGGAGCCCTGCCATCGGGTGCGCAAGTACGCCGAAGAAATCCGGAATGCCGCCATCCAAGCCACGGGCCTGGTGCGGCAGTTGCTCACGGTGGCCAGACCGGCGAATTCAGAGTCGCGTCTGTTTTGCCTCAACGACATTGCCGAAGGCATGCGCAACCTGCTGGTCCGCCTGATTGGAGAAAACATTGAACTGAAGTTTCACCTCGATGCCAACCTCGGATTGGTCAAGATGGATCCGGCGCAATGCCAGCAGATCCTGCTCAACCTGGTTCTCAACGCGCGCGACGCGGTCTGCGAAGCGATGTCCGAAGAGATGCCTGGTCAGATCACGGTCGAAATCAGCAACTGCAAAGTGCAGATTTTGACCGAAAAGGTGAGCGCGGAATCGCCCAGCGTCGCCGCGGGCCGAGCCTTACTTCCGTGCGCGTTGTTGGTGGTGGCCGACAACGGCAGCGGCATGGACGAGGTTACCCGCACCCATCTGTTCGAGGCTTTCTTTACTACCAAGACCGGCACGGGTACGGGCCTGGGGCTGGCCACGGTCTACGACATAGTGACCAGCAATGGCGGCCTGATCCATGTGGAGAGCGCTCCGGCGTGCGGCACCCGCGTGAGCGTGCTCCTGCCGCTGGTACCGGAGGCTGTTCTGAATGCCTCTGTGTTGGATCCTGCCAACCACGTTGCTAACCACGACTTTCAACTCGCAAGAAATCCGGGAGTACCGGTACCCAAAGAATAGAAGGAAAAGGAATGAATGCCATGACGTCCGCCGCCTTGAGCCCGATGCCAGCCACACCGCAGATTCAACCCGCCAATTTTCTCAACCTTCTGATCGTGGACGATGAACGATCGATCCGCGAAGCCTGCCGCGAAGTCGCGCAGTCGCTGGGATACACGGCCTACGTGGCCGATTCCGCCGAGCATGCCTACCGCTATCTCGACACCCAAGCCTTCGACGCCGTGTTGCTCGATCTGCGCCTGCCCGGCGCCGGCGGCCTCGACGCGCTGCGCCGCATCAAGGAGCGGCGCCCGGAAGCTGTCGTCATCGTTGTGACTGGCTACGGCACGGTCCAGTCGGCGGTGCAGGCCATGAAACATGGCGCCTACGACTATGTGACCAAACCCTTCAGCGTCGACGAATTGAAGCTGCTGCTGGAGCGCGTCGCCAGCCACTTGAAACTGAAGTCAGAGAACCGCCTGCTGCGCGAGAAAGTGAAGTCCAAACAAGGGTTCGGCGGTATCGTCGGACGCGCCCCGGAAATGGAGAAGCTGTACCGCATCATTTCCAAGGCTGCCAACAGCGTGCACCCAGTCTTGATTCTGGGCGAAAGTGGCACCGGCAAGGAGATGGTCGCCCGCTCCATTCACTACTCCGGACCCTTCCGCGACAAGCCCTTCATTCCCGTCGATTGCGGATCGCTGGTGCCCACCCTGATCGAAAGCGAACTCTTCGGTTACGTGAAGGGCGCGTTCACCGGCGCCAATCAGAATAAGGAAGGTCTGATGGCCATGGCCGAAGGCGGGACCATTTTTCTCGACGAGGTGGGAGAACTCCCCGTCGATTTGCAGGCCAAAATGCTGCGGGCGATCCAGGAAAAAGAAATTCGCCCGGTCGGCAGCACGCGGCGAGTACCCATAAACATCCGTCTGCTGGCCGCCACTAACCGCGATCTGGAACAGGCCGTCACGCAGGGCGAGTTTCGTCGCGATCTTTATTTTCGGCTCAACGTTCTTAGCCTGCGGATTCCCGCGCTGCGCGAGCGCCGGCAGGACATCCCGTTATTGATCGGACATTTCCTAGAACGCATGACCCGAACCTCAGGGCAGGAAAAAATGCTCAGCGACGAAGCCCTCAAAGCCATGATGGCCCACGACTGGCCGGGAAACGTTCGCGAGCTGGAAAACTGTCTCGAACGGACGTACGCCTTTACCAGCGGTCCGCTGATCCACGCCACAGACCTGCCGCGGGAAGTGGCGAAGCTACCGGTCAGCGAAACCTCGCATACAAATGGCAATGGCAGCAGCCACGGGAAGATCATTCCCATGGCCCAGCTTGAAAAGCAAACGATCCTGAGCGCGATTACCGAGCTGAACGGAGACAAGTTGCAAGCCGCCCGGCTTTTGGGCATTGGAAAAACCACCCTGTACCGCAAGCTGAAGGACTACGCCACTCACGAATATCAATCCTGAGCAACCAATCGTGAACGACCGATTGTGAACTTGGGGGCGGGAACGGGAGTACCGCAACGGGAATCCGCTCTGCGCCGCTGAGGCTAAGACTCGCATTTTCAACGCGCGGCACAGTGGCGGCAGAAGTGCTATCGGAAAGGACATGATTCTACTCATCACGTCGTCAGCCAGCGGCCCACAGTGCGCCGAGTCCCTGCATGCCGCCACCGGACAGGAAACGCACTGGGCCCAGACTCTGCAGGCGGCCGCCACCCGTCTGCGCGAACAAACGTATTCCGCCGCCGTCATCGATCAGTTTCTGCTCGAAACCGAGCCCGTCGAAAGCGATCAGATGATCGAACACCTGGGCACCGCGTTTCCCGTCTACCTCAACTTTGCGGTGACCGGAATGGAACGCCTGGTGCGCGAGGTGCGTTCGGCTTTGCATCGCCGCAAGCGCGAAGAAGAGGCCGCGCGCCGCGCCGTTGCCGAACAGATGCACAGCGAAATGCGCGACACTCTCACCGCGATGCTCCTGTCCTGTGAACTAGCCATGTCGGTGCCAGACGTTCCCCACCCCGCCGTAGAGAAGATCCGCGTCATCGACAACCTCGCGCGCGAATTACGGCTGAGGCTGGAAGTGAATTAGGCATTACAGTGCGAACCAAATAGTCTTCGCATCTCACTTCATAGTATTTTTGCGCTATTGTGCCTCCCCGAACCATCCGCTAACGTTTCGCTGCTAATCAGTCTGTGGGTTTGGCGTTCCTAAAATTTATCGCAGCTCAGCACACGGTGCGGTCGTGTGTTTGCTTCTCGTGTGTCTGCGCCGCAAAAAGGAATCTCACTGTGCGGCAGCGAACGTTCTTCGTCTCAATTTGTCCTGCATTTTGTCCTGCTTTGCGGCGCGGGTTCTTGACTTTGTTGGTTCTCTTTTTCCTGGTGACCCCTGAATTTGCCCAAGAACTCGGGACTGGCGTTATCAGCGGAGAAGTTTCAGACCCGCAAAGTGCCACAGTGCGAAACGCTCAAGTCAGCGCGGTTCAGAAGAGCACCGGTCTTGAGCGCAACACTTCCACGGACGCCGCGGGCTTTTTCGCGCTCAACAATCTTGCACCTGGGGTGTACGACGTACGAGTAGTGGCTGCCGGTTTTGCCGACTATGCATTGTCTGTCGAGGTAGAAGTCGGGCAGCAGATGAGCCTCCGGGTTAGGCTTGGGATGCAGAAGCAGCAAACGGTCATCAACATTGATGATCGGGACGCGATCCCGCTGGTAGACACAAGTTCTTCGGTAGTCGATGGAGTCGTCAATTCGCAGCAGATCGACAATCTCCCGCTCAACGGGCGAAACTTCCTCGAACTCGCGCTGCTGACGCCAGGAAACACGATCGCGCCCAATTTCGATCCCACCAAGCAGGGCACGGTGGTGATCTCGTCCGCCGGCCAGTTGGGCCGCGGCGGCAACGTCAGCATCGACGGCATGGACGATAACGACGACGTGGTCGGCGGCATGCTGCTGAATGTTCCCGAAGATGCGGTGCAGGAATTCCAGGTTGCCACCAATCGCTTTTCCGCAGAAATGGGACGTTCCGGATCGGCCGTAGTCAACGTTGTCACCAAGTCCGGCACCAACACCATGCACGGCTCCGCATCCATCTATGAACGCGACAGGTCTCTGCAGGCAGCAACTCCCATCTTCAATCCCACTGGAGGTTTCTCCAATCCTGCCTCGACCCCTCAATTCCGTCGCGAACAGTATTCCGGGACACTCGGGGGTCCATTGGTGCGCGACAAGGCATGGTGGTTTGGAGCCTTCGAATATCGCGACGAGATCGGCGGTGTGGTGGTTGGCGATCGAAACCTGGCCACGCAACACATCGATACCAGCTTCGCTTCAGTGCCGTTGACCGATCCGATGGGCACGCTTCGGGGAGATTGGAGAATGTCCGATAACGACACCCTGAGCCTCCACTACGGCATCGAGCGCCTCGCCGCCACCGGCGCGGCCAGCTTCCTCTCCGGCCAACCCATCGGTTCCGCCTCGGAACGGCAAAACTTGAACAACGACTTCCAGACTTTCCAGGCCTCCTGGACGCGCGTCATCAGCCCCTCATTGCTCAATCGCGTCAGCTACAGCTTCAACAACTTCATCAACGCCACCACGCCGATTACGACCGCGCCGGAACTCGATTTCCCCAGCCTCGCGGACGGATCTTCCTACCGCGTGCCCCAGCAGACGCGTCAGAAGCGCTCTCAGTTTGATGACAACATCGACTGGATTCGCGGCCGTCACAATCTGCACTTCGGCGGCGAGTTCCAGCGCATCGGCGCGGATTTCAACCTGGGCGTATTCCAGTCCGGAGTGATCGAGTTCGTGCAGGATTTCGCGAACCAGGACCGGAACGGGGATGGAGTCATCAACGATGAAGACTTGCTGTTCGCAGTCGCTATTCGCAGCGGAATTCCGGCGACGCCGCTCATCATCCCCGACGCGGACAACAATCACACCGCCGGTTATTTTCAGGACGACTGGCGGGTTCATCCACAGCTCACTCTGAACCTGGGTGTGCGTTACGAAATTGATTCCGACGTAAACGATCTGGGCCATTACAGCCAGATCAACCCGATTCTGCTCCCTTTTCTACATGGCTCCCGCCACAAGGCCGACAATAATTGGGGACCGCGCGTCGGCTTCAATTGGGCCACCAAGAATACTCTGTTCAGCGTGCACGGCGGTTATGGAATCTACTATGACCGCGTGACACTGGAAATCGATTCGCTCGAGCGCGGTCTCAACGGTACCGCACTGCCTATCAATGTCACCCTCGGCAGCGCGAACTTCCTCGACGCCAACGGAAACTTTATTCCCGGCCTGACGCCCGAGTATCCCAACACTGCCTTCACGGGCCCGATCATCCCCGGCGCCGGCGGAGCCTCGGAAGGCATCAACATCATCGACAACAACCTGCGGAACCCGATGGTGCAGCAGTTCAACTTGGGGGTGCAGTATTCCTTCGCCAAAGACTGGGTATTGAAGGTCGATGGCATTCACGATCTGGGAACGCATTTCATCATCGGCGTGCCCCTGGGCTCGGTGTTTAACCCGGCTTCCGGCGGCCCCGAAACCGTGACCGATCTCCAGTCTTCCGTCAACACCCATTACGACGCCCTGTGGGTCACGGTCGATCATCGCTTCAGCGATCGCTTCCAGTTTCATGGTGCGTACACGTTCTCGAAATCACTCGACTACGCCAACTACGATCAGATTCCGTTTGGCTACCCCCCGGTCGATCCCACCGATCTGCATCGCGAATACGGTCCTGCACCTAACGATCAACGCCACCGTCTGGTGGTGCAGGGAACCGCGGACCTCCCGTTCCATCTGCGTTTCTCGCCGCTCTGGACCTATGCCTCCGGCGTTCCCATGGATATTCTCCTGGGCGATGGCAGCGGCGATCGCGTCCCCGAACTTGGGCGCAACGCTGGGGGACGCCAGTTCCGCACTGGAGCCGAGCTCAACACTTTCCTCACGCAACTCAATGCGGCCGGAGATTTGAATGGCGGCCTGGGAGTGCCGTTCCCCATGGTTTCTCCCACGGCCCGCTTCAACGACACATTCAATTCGTTCGATCTACGCCTGTCCCGCGAGTTCCATCTGGGGGAGCGCTTCAGCCTGCAGGCGATTGGCGAAGTCTTCAACCTGTTCAACAAGACCAATATTCTCGGATCGAGCAACGCCAACTACTCGGGTTATTTCAACGTGCTTGTGCCCGATGGCACCAACCCGAATCTATCGTCGGCCTTCGGCAGGCCAACTAGCACGGCGGGCGGGGTTTTCGGTTCTGGCGGCCCGCGCGCTTTCCAGCTGGCGGTCAGGTTGACGTTCTAGAAGATGAACGCCGCGGCGGCGCAACAACCCGAGCTCCGCTGCGCAAAATCTTGCACAGGCCCGTGCGTAAAATTCCTTCCAGTCCCTTCCGATTCACAATAGAATGGACGCGCCCGGAAAGGCGGAGCGCAGCGTCCCTCGCGCCATTCCGCATGTTCTACTAGCATGTTCTAACTAGCTGGTTCCGTTAGTACGGTTCCGTCCGGAGGTTCTGTGCACGTCCTGGTCACCGCCGACTCGCTCTCCGGATCATCGCTCTCCGGTTCATGGACCTACACCCGCGAGCTGGTGACCGGCCTGGTCACGCGCGGGGTGCGGGTCACCCTGGTCAGTTTCGGCGAGATTCCACTGCCCGACCAGACCTCATGGATGGATCATCTGCACGGCCTCGACTACCGGCCCACCGCCTTTCGCCTGGAATGGATGCAGGAAGCGGAGGAGGATCTCGCCGAATCGTCCGCATTTCTTGCGGCGCTGGTTCGCGAGATCCGCCCCGACATTCTGCATCTCAACCAGTTTTGCTACGGAAACCTGGCCGTAGATGTGCCGCGCGTGGTGACGGCGCAGGGCGATCTGATTACCTGGACACACGCCGTCCACAATCACGCCCCGCGTCCGGAGCGCTCGCTAGCCTGGTATCGCAACACAGTCAGCCAGGGTCTGGCCGGCGCGGATGCGGTGGTTGCGCCATCGGCGTGGATGCTCGATCGTATTTCCGCTTGCTACGGGCCTCCGCAGCGCGGAGAAGTGATCTATCCGGGACGCAATCCGATTTTCTTCAACCCCTACCTGAGTAAAGACGATTGCGTGCTGGCCGTCGGCCGCATGGTGGATGCTGGCAAACAGGTTTTTCTTCTCACGCAGCAACCGCATTCGGTCCCGGTCTGCATTGTAGGTGCGGAACATACCGTGCCGGTCCCGCGCATTCCGATTCGCGCCGACGTGAAAGTTTCCACCGACGAGACTTCGGTTGCGATTCGCGGCCCTCAAACCGAAGCACAGTTGCGAGCGTTGTATAGTCGCGCATCGATCTACGCCGCCACCTCGCGCTACGAACCGCTCGGCATGGCCGCACTCGAAGCCGCGTTTTCCCGCTGCGCCATCGTGGCCAATGACATTCCCAGCTTCCGGGAAATCTGGGGCGACGCGGCTCTCTACTTCCGCACCAACGATTCCACCAGCCTCGCCGAACGTATTCAAATGCTCAACGACGACCGTCCCATGCGCCGCGCCTACGCCGAACTGGCATACTCCCGCGCCCGCGAACGCTTCACCACCAAGCGCATGATCGACGACTGCCTGCAGCTTTACCGCAGCCTGGCGTCGACCAGGTCGATGGCCGCCTGAGACCTGTTGCCGCCCCTACGATAAACCTGGCTGAAGCGACACGCGCCCCCGGTTAATGATAATCTTTTATCCCTACTAGAAACCCGTAAGGTTGGAGGAATGAATCTCATGGCTCAGGTAAAAATCACTATCAGACCCAATGGCCCCTACCGCGTCGAAGCTCCTGAAGGTTCCGTCGAGTTGGTGGACGTCAACGGCACACCCTACGATCTCACCGGCAAGCCCGCATTCTCGCTCTGCCGCTGCGGCGGATCGGTCAACAAGCCCTTCTGCGACGGCACTCACAGCCGCACCGGATTCCAGGCCGCCGAGTTGGCCGTGAAGAAAGCGGACAGCGGTCCGTCTTCGTAGGGAAGTCTCGTAGGAAATGCAGCTCACATTTGCGTAGGTTGTGGTTTTGGGAAGGGCACGGCTTCAGCCGTGCCGCTAACCCCGCGCTGAGCGAGGGCTTTAGCCCATGAGGTCAGCGTCGTTCATCTGCGGAGGAGATTCGTGCACGATTCACGGGACCGGGAACTGGGAATGCATCGCAAGATCACGCGCCGGGACTTCCTCAACGGAGTCGCGGTAACGGCTGGCGCAGCGATGATGCCCTGGGACCTTTCTGCCGCCGTCTCTGGTGAAGGTCACGCCGCCGTCAGTCCAGAAAATTCCCCAAACTACTATCCCCCCGCGCTCACCGGCATGCGCGGCAGCCATCCCGGTTCGTTCGAGGCGGCCCACAGCCTGCGCGACGGCACCTTCTGGGATTCTGCGGGCAAGCCCGAGGACACCGGCGAATCCTATGATCTGATCATCGTCGGCGGTGGCATCAGCGGCCTCGCCGCCGCGCACTTCTATCGCAAAGCCACCGGCGGCAAGGCGCGCATCCTGATCATTGAGAATCACGACGACTTCGGCGGACACGCCAAGCGCAATGAGTTCCGCGTAGGCAATGCTTTCCGACTCGGCTTCGGCGGAACGTTTTCCATCGAGAGCCCCGCGCCCTACAGCGCCGTAGCCAAAGGTTTGATTGAAGAACTCGGCATCGACGTCGCTTCGTACTCCAAGTACGTGAACAAAAAGTTGTATGCCTCCGCGGGCTTGGGATCCAAGATGTTCTTCGACAAGGAAACCTTCGGCGTCGATAAACTCGTGATCAATCCCAACCCCCACGGTGGAAGCGAGAGCGAAAACCCGGCTGGCCTCGCGCCGGCACTATTGAAGCAATTTCTCGCCGACGCTCCAATCGCCGATCAAGCCAAGCGCGACCTGCAGCGCCTGCACGAGGAACCGAAAGACTATTTCCCCGGGCTGACTTCGGATGAGAAAAAAGCGAAGCTGGCGCGCATCAGTTACGCCAGTTATCTGAAAGACGTTGCCGGAGTCCATGAAGACATCATCAAGATGTACCAGGCAATGCCGCACCCGCTCTTCGGAGTTGGCATTGACGCAGTAGCAGCGCAGGACGCCTGGGGATTCGATCTGCCGGGCTTCGATGGCCTGAAATTGGACGACAAGCCCGGCAAAGGCATGAATCGCGACGCCATTCCCAACGAAGAAGCAGAGAAATATTTCTTCCACTTTCCCGACGGCAATGCCAGCATCGCGCGCCTGCTGGTTCGCAAACTAATTCCGGATGCGATCCCCGGCAATTCTTTATCCGACCTCATTCTCGCCAAAGCAAACTACGCCAAGCTCGACGACTCCAGTTCGCCCGTGCGCATTCGC
This sequence comes from Binatus sp. (SeqCode), assembly GCA_035482825.1. Taxonomy (GTDB): domain Bacteria; phylum Acidobacteriota; class Terriglobia; order Terriglobales; family Acidobacteriaceae; genus Sulfotelmatobacter. The sequence goes on from DATHQJ010000274.1 coordinate 22,418, forward strand.
CTGAACAGCACGGCGGTGCGCGTGAAGCACGTGGGCGACGTGGCCAGCGCCAATGAAGTGGAAGTCACCTACGCCCGCGGCGGCAAGGTCTACACTGCCAAGGCGAAGAATTCGATTCTGGCCTGCTGGCACGTCGTGATCCCGTACATCTGCGAAGAACTTCCCGACAAACAAAAAGAAGCGCTGGCCTCCGCGCAAAAAGTTCCCCTGCTGTATACCAACGTCGCGCTGCGCAACTGGACTTCGCTCCAAAAGGTCAAGGCAAGTTCGGTGTATGCTCCCGGCATGTATCACACCTACGTGAACGCCGATTTACCAGTCAGCATCGGCGGATACGAGTGCGCGCGCAAACCCGAAGAGCCCATCGTCCTGCACATGATGAAAGCGGCGTGCAGTCCGGGACATCCCGCGCGTCAGCAGCACAGCATGGGCCGCATGGAACTTTACACCACAACTTTCGAGACGATGGAGCGCAAGATCCGCGACCAGCTGGCGCGCACGCTCGGCCCCGGCGGATTCGACCCCGCCCGCGACATCGCTGCCATCACCGTCAATCGCTGGCCCCACGGCTACGCCTACGAGTACAACTCGCTGTGGGATTCCTTTTGGCTGGAAGGCGGCGAGACGCCGTGCGAAGTCGCGCGCAAGCCTCACGGCCGCATCGCCATCGCCAACTCCGACGCCGGCGCTTACGCCTACACGGACGAGGCCATCAATCAGGCGTGGCGCGCCGTAGGGGAAATCACGAAGGGGTGATGGAGAAAAATATGGGGACAGCCGCCCCTTCGACTTCGCTCTGTCGAAAATCCCCACTTCTCGCGCAAAGGACGCGCGAGAAATGGGGCACCCGGGATTTTCATTTCCTTCGGTGGGCCGCAGCCCATGGGCACTCAGGGCAGGCTCCCGGCTGTCCGCCGAACGCAGTTCGGCTGTTCTTGCCGGACGTCAATCCGTGTTCTGGCCCTTTAACTGTATCGCCTTGTTCCGCGCCTCCTGCGCCTGCTGCGTCATGCCCTTGGCTTGGTAGGCGTCGCCGAGAGCTGTCTCAACGTCCGGCTCATCGCCGTTCTTTTCTTTCTCTTGGATGTAGGCCGCAATCGCCTCGTCGTACATTTTCAGCTTGGCGTAACACTGGCCGATTTCGGAGTAAACCCCGGATAGGTGTGGCTTCAGGCGAGCCGCGGTCTTGTATTCCTCAATCGCGGCCTGATATTTCTCCTCATCGAACAGCACCAGACCTAGGCCGTAGTGGCCCTCGGCGCTCTTCGCATCCTGCGATACCATTTGTGTAAATGCGGCGTTCGCATCCGATCGGCGCTTCTCATTCAAAAACGTGATGCCCAAGTTAAAACGCGCCCCTGTATTTTGCGGTTGCAGTTCGAGGACCCTTTTGAATTCGCCCTCCGCCTGAGGGTATTGTCCCCGGTCGAAGTACGCATCTCCTAGCGAGAAATGCGCATCGGCCAGGTTGGGCTGCTGTTTGACGATCGCCTGCAGTTCGGTGATCCGTCGATTGGGATCATTCTCAGAGATCGATGCCAGCGCTCGCGCCACACCCATCGATCCGCCCCGCCAACGCTGTACGCCCACGGCGCTGGCCATCACCGCGAGCGCGACGATCAGCACAACGCTCGCGCGCCGCAAAGGCGCATCATGTTCCGGAGCGACGCGGGCGATCAAAGCGCCGAGGATCAGTCCGCTAATCAGTCCACCAGCGTGGCAGGCATTGTCGATGCCGGGGAACAAGCTGCCGAACAAAACATTGAATCCGACAAAGAAAACCAGGCTGCGGAGCGTCCCGCTGATCGCGACCCGCGGCAGCGAAAATTCGCCAAGGTAAAACGACGCAATCAGCGCGCCTGCGAGTCCGAAGATCGCGCCCGATGCGCCTACGCTCCAAACGCCGGGATTCCAAGCCAGACTGCCCACGCCCCCGGCGACGCCGGTGATTAGATAAATGCCCGCGAATGACCAGCGGCCGTAAAGCGATTCGCAGAGCGCGCCAAGGTCCCACAGGCACCACATATTGAAGGCGATGTGCATCAGGCTGCCATGAAGAAACATGTATGTGACCAGCCGCCACCAATCGCCGGACAGCGTATAAAGGCCGTAGTTGGCGCCGAAATGCACACTCAGTCGAAGGGAGAACTCCTGGAATGGATTGGCAAAGGCGATCGGATTGGTGCTGGATGCCACCATCGCGGCGAAGATCATGACGTTAGCGCCGAGCAGGATTTGCGTGAGACCTACGCTGGCTTCGCGCCGGACCCACGGCGCGGGCATGACGATCTGCTTCGCGTCGTCGCCCTCTTCGCCACGCTGCGCCGCCTCGTGCTGCACACACCATTGGCATATCTTCTTGCCAAACGTCAGCGCAGGCATCTGCCGGCCACATCGAATGCAGTTCGCCATGGGTTCAATAAAAGACTATCAGCAGTCCGGCGCACGGCGCGAGAGGATGAATTGGTTTTTTGCGGCTTGGCGTTCCGGAATCCGTGTACTTCTTCCGAGTATCTCAGGCGTGCAATCAGCAAGGGAAAAGGCAAAGGTTGAGACTTCCATTTGCGTACGGGAGGGACTAGAATTTCGCCCATGTTCCGTAGCGGAGGCACAATGCCCAAGACCAATCTCCCTTGGATATCGCAAATTGCTGAGCGGCGAGAGGCGAAGAACTTTGCTGATTCACGAGATACCGGTGAATCCGAAGATCCTCTCGGTGCCATAGTAGAAGCAAACGCCAGCGGCTTCATCGTTACTCAAGCTACACGACTCACCGAGGTTAGACAGGAGACGACCGATGACAACTAACACAGTGGCGGGGCACCTTCCTTTTTTGCACAGGTTCGCAAAGCCTATGCCCAATCCCTCGCCGTCCCAATTGCGCTATGATGCGGTCCGCCAGGTTGCGCAGGTTCTTCAGGACGATAGATGGATTGACACTCCCGATGCGTCCGCTTCGGAACTGGGCGCAACGCGAAAGACGGCGGTAGCGCAGGAAACGTTTGACGATGAGTGATCGTCACGTGCTGCTAGTGAGCACGATTGCAGATGTGGCAACCGACGACGTCACACGTCGGCTCTCCGCTCGCGGGACAGCATTTACTCGCATCAACACCGAGGATTACCCATTCGCTAAAACCTTGTCGTTCATTGTCGGCCAGTCGGCCCCATGCGCTTGGCTTGCCAATGATGGACGGGCTATGCAGCGACCCGTGTGGTATCGGCGCATGCGAACTCCTCCCCGGCCCGAAGCCATGGACGGTGGGGTCTATGAGTTCTGTTTGCATGAAACTCGCGCAACGTTATTGGGCAGCATCTTGGCGTTAACGACGCGGTGGATGAGCCATCCAGTCGCTGTTTGGAGTTCCGAATTCAAACCTTTTCAACTCTCCATGGCGGCGCAGGTTGGTTTGCCCATTCCACCGACAATAATTACAAATGATCCTTGCGCCATACGCTCAGCCTTCGACAAGTTCGGCGCCATGATCGCCAAGCCCGTCAGGCGTGGTTATATCACGAAAGATGGGCGCAACTCAGCAATCTATACCTCGCAAGTGCTAAGGAGAGCACCTCGACGAGATTGAATCAGCTCGCTATAGTCCGGCCATCTATCAAGCGCTAGTGCCTAAACGCTTTGATGTTCGTGTGACGATTGTCGGTCGCCAAGTCTTTGCTGCCGCCATTGACTCACAGTCCGATCTGTCCGCTTCGATCGACTGGCGGCTGACTGACAACCCCGCTCTCCCACATCACGCTGTTACCCTGCCCGAATCGCTGACTGCGAACCTTATTCGGCTTATGGAATGCCTCGGACTCACGTTTGGCGCTATTGATCTGGTTGAGAGACCGGATGGGGAATTTGTGTTCTTGGAAGTCAACCCCAGCGGACAGTGGCTATGGCTGGACCGAATGCTCGACCTAGGGATTTCGGAGGCCGTGGCAGATTGGCTCACTACAGGAGGCACTGCATGACATGGCCTCACGCTTTCTACGCTTTCCTTGACTATGTTTTTCCGGTTGCAGAGCCTCTCTCGAAAGCTGATCAAGAGCGACCGCAGCAGAGGCTGCTCGAAGACAAAGCCGCAATTCCCGCTGATGAGACCCAACTCACTGGGTACTTGACGGCCTGCCAGGGGCTGTTAGACAGCGAACAGGAGAGAAAGCAAGGAGTGGAAGCGAGGCTGACTAGCATCCTCGGGCTTTCTTCGATTGCCGGCACTGTTGCGTTTGGTGGTTTTTTCCTCGGTAGTAGCGGGTTGTCACTTGTCCAGTCTCCACTGCTACGTAGGTTGATGACTGCGGCGGGATGCTATCTCGTACTGCAAATTTGCGCGGCTATTTTAGCGGCAGTTCGTGGCCTTGCGAGAAAACCTTACCTTAACTTCACCATTTCAGATCTAACGCCGAGTGCTGGCGAGTCGAGTACCACCTCGTTGCATCGAAAAGCAGAACGTACTTTGGAAGTTCTTTCCGATCACGACACGCAGAACAGTCGGAAACTGACGGAGATGGCCGTCGCGCATTGTGCCATGAGGAACTTCCTGCGCGCCTTACTGGTATTCACTCTACTAGCTGTCATTTCCGCGGCCCAGACCAACAAAGGTGATGAACTCACCGATACGTTAAGGAAGAACCACGACCTTAACGAGCTCCTGAGAGGTCCACAGGGCCCCCAGGGAATTGCAGGCCCAAAAGGCGACCCTGGTGGCTTCAAAGCTTTGCCAGTTCATCGTACACATCCCGCAAAGCCAAAGAAGATGCAGGCGGAGCAACCCTGCAAAGTCGAACAACAGAGCCCGACGAATCAATGAATCGTCTTTGTCTTCCTCGACATGTAATCCATCAGCAAATACTGCCCCAGCGTATACGGCGTCGTGAAGTAGGCTTTGCCGCGGCACATCTCGGTGACTTTCTGCACGAACTGTACCAATCCATAATCGGACGCCAGCATGAAGGTGTTGATGAGCACGCCCGCGCGCTTGCACTTCGAGACTTCTTCCAGCGTCTGGCTCACCACCAGCGGGTCAAGGCCGAAGGCGTTCTTATAAATACGCCCGTCCTCCAGAGTCAGCGCCGAAGGCTTGCCATCGGTAATCATCACAATCTGCTTCATGTCCTTCTTCTGCCGTTGCAGGATTCTCTGCGCCAGCCGCAGTCCCTCGCGCGTGTTGGTGTAGTAGGGGCCGACCTTCACCCGCGCCAGTTGCGAGAGCGGAACTTCCTCCGCCGAATCGTGAAACAGCACCAGCGACAGCGAGTCCCCCGGATACTGCGTGCGGATCAAGTGTGACAGCGCCATCGCCACTTTCTTCGCCGGAGTAAAACGGTCTTCGCCGTAAAGAATCATCGAGTGCGAACAGTCCAGCATCAGCACCGTGGCACACGACGACTGGTATTCGCACTGGTGCACCTGCAAATCCGAATATTCGATGTTGAGCGGAATGGTCAGCCCTTCGCGCTGGATCGCGTTCGAGAGCGTGGCGGTGATATCGAGATTCAGCGTGTCGCCAAACTCATAAGTTTTCGACGATCCGCTGGCTTCGATTCCGGTCGCGAGATCGCGGGTGTCGTGCCGCCCAAAGCTGGATTTGCCCAGCGAGCCCAGCAGATTGCGCAGCGACTTGAAGCCGAGGAAGTCGAGACTCTTGTCGGTGATTTCAAACTTGGCCTGCTGCGCTTCGCCGGTCTGCCCGCCAACGCTCGATCGCTTCGACGGGTCGTGCGGATCGTCGATAGAAATGTAATCTTCCTGCTGCATGCGCTCGATGAGTTTCTCGATCAGCTCGTCGAGTTGCCCATCCGCAACCATCTGCTCGATTTGCTCGCGCAGATTCTCGTCGAACATCTCGCCATTCATCAACGCCTGCTCGATGGCGCGCCGAAGTTCGTCCAGCGTCTGCTCACCCTCCGGCAGTTCGTACCACATCGACTCCTGAAACCCGCTCTGCAGCAGGTAATCCGAAAGCGCGCCGAGCAAGTCCTCCAGGCTCATCTCGCCCGCCGGGTCGGGAACGTATTTAGAGTAGCGAATGCGTTTCATAAAACCGTCGTTGGTCGTCGGTCGTTGGTCGTTGGCGAAGCGCTTTGGCTAACGACCATCGACCAACGACTAGCGACCGCTAATTAAACTGCCTTCTCTGCCGGTACGGCCGCTCGTCCGGTTCGGCTGATTTCTCGCGCACCGGCTCGGGCTTTTTCTCTCCGGCCTTGAACACGCGCTCTTCGCTGCGGCCGATGCGTTTATGCGCGTGCAGGCCTTCGAGGATGAACTCCGCCGCCGACACCTGCTGCTCGGGACTGTCCTTCTGCGAGACGCTCAGCGGGCCCAGTTTGTCGATCAGCCCCTGAATTTCCTTTAAGTTTTCCAGGGCTTCGACGGCCGGCACAGAATCCGACAACTGAATCTCGCCGCCCAGGTCGAACCACTGCACGATCTGCTGCACATTGGCGCCGGTGTAATACTCGTCGTAAGTTTTGGCGATCGCGGAGCGGATCAACTCGCGACCCACGTGGTCCGCGCCCTTCATCTCGCCTTCATATTCCAGTTCGAGTTTTCCCGTGATCGCGGGCAACGCGGCATACACGTCGCTGATGCGGGGCACCACGACCTTCTCATCATTTCGAATCGCCCGCCGCTCGGCGTTAGAAACAACATTCTCCATCGCTGAGATGGGAAGCCGCTGGCTCACGCCCGACCGTTTGTCGATCTTCTTGTCTTCGCGGGCGGCGAAAGCCACGCGCTCGATTACTTCCTGCACATAATTCGGCAGATGTAACGGGTGCCCGTTGCGCCGCGTCCACGCCTCCTGCGCGGTGATCGCGATCCCTTCCTCGACGGTCGCCGGATAGTGCGTGCGAATCTCCGAGCCGATGCGGTCCTTCAACGGAGTGATAATCTTGCCGCGCGCGGTGTAGTCCTCCGGATTCGCGCTGAACACCAGGGCAACATCGAGCGCCAGGCGAATGGGATAGCCCTTAATCTGCACGTCGCCTTCCTGCATGATGTTGAACAATCCCACCTGAATCTTTCCCGCCAGATCCGGCAGTTCGTTGATGGCAAAGATGCCGCGATTGGCGCGGGGCAGCAAGCCGTAGTGAACCGTCAGTTCGCTCGATAGTTCGTGTCCGCCGCGCGCCGCTTTGATGGGATCGATGTCGCCAATCAAATCTGCAATAGTTACGTCGGGCGTGGCCAACTTCTCCACGTAGCGTTCATCCGGCGAGAGATAAGCGATCGGCGACTCGTCGCCCAGCCGCGCAACTTCCTCGCGGCAACGCCGGCAAATCGGAGCGTAGGGATTATCATGAACTTCGCATCCTGCAAGATATGGCATGTGCGGATCGAGCAGCGTCGTCAAGGCGCGCAGGATACGGCTTTTCGCCTGACCGCGCAAGCCCAGCAGAATGAAATTGTGCCGCGAAAGAATGGCGTTGATGATCTGCGGCACCACCGTATCGTCGTATCCGACAATGCCGGGGAACACCGGGGCATCTCCATCGGCACGCAGTCGGGCCATCAGGTTGTCGCGCAGTTCGTCCTTCACGTGACGCATACGCAACCGCTCTTCGGAGAAAACACTGCGGCGCAGATCACCCAGAGTGCGCGGAAGACTACTCATGAAAGGAACCCCCAACAAACAAACTTCTCCGATTATACGCGCCGTAACAGCTGGGCGTTTTCCGCGGCGTCAACCGATCGCAGGCCGAAATACAAGACAGAGGACCTTGCCCTCACCGCGCGTGCCCGTTGCCGCCGGCCTTTTCGCGCGCCCGCGACGCGCGCCGCAGATTCGGAAGGATGGTTTCCAGATACGCCGCCACCGCCTGAATGCGAGCGCTCTCCGACCGCATCGCAAGCAGCTTCTGTTTGAAATCAAGATCGAGCGGCAGCGAGCCTGCGAGATAGAAAGAAAGCGCGCCCTGGTCCGCCGCCGCAAGGTCCTGCACTGCTCCAGCCAGGGAAAGAATCTCCAAGTGCAACTGGATCGCCCGCGCCTTATCCTCAACCGCAGCGGTGGCGCCGGGCTCATCCGCGATCAGCAATATCTCTGCCCGCAGAAAAGAGCGGTCGCGATTCAGTTCGAGCACCTCGAAACGCTTGCGGCCTTCCGCGACCAGATCCAGGCGGCCATCGGGATACTCTTTGGTGACGCTCACGATCTCGGCCGTGCATCCCACTTCCGCAATGCCTTCCTCCAATGCACGAATCACGCCGAAGGGCGTCTCGCGTGCACGACACTCGGCAATCATTTCCCGGTAGCGCGGCTCGAATATGTGCAAGGGCAGCGGAGCGCCGGGCAGCAGCACGACGTCGAGCGGGAATAAGGGAAGGAGGGCCAAGGGATCTCCGATTCGCGTTGTCGCGCCGACGTCTCCACGACGGCGCGCAGAAATAAGCCGATTGTACGATATGAGTTATGGCCACACTCCTTTCGCGCGCCTTGACTTGCCGCGTCGTGGGGAATACAACGCGAACATGGAACTTGTCGGGCAAGTCGTCGTGGTTACGGGTGCTTCGATGGGAATTGGCGAGGCGATTGCCAAAGTGTTTGCCGAGGAAGGCGCGAGCGTGGTCTTGCTGTCGCGCGATTCGGCGCGGGCTGAGGCCGCTCGCGTGCGGATCGGCTGTCTCGATCGCACCGCCGCGTTGTCCCTCGACGTGCGGCACTCCGAAGATATCGATCGCGTCCTCGCTCTGACGCTGCATCATTTCAAGCGCGTCGATGTCTGGATCAACAACGCTGGGCACGGCTTGCTGGATTCGGTCGCGCAAACTGACATGCAGGCCTGCCATGAGATGTTCGAGACCAACTTCTTCGGAGCCCTGTCGGCGATGCGGGCGGTCATTCCGGTGATGCGGCAACAGGGCGGCGGAACCATCATCAACATTTCGAGCGTGGCCGGGCACATTCCTCTGCCGTTTCACGCTTCGTACAGTGCGACGAAATTCGCGCTGAACGCCATCGGCAAAGGCGCTGGAGTCGAACTGAAGAAGGATGGCATTCACGTGCTGACCGTTTGCCCGGGCTATGTGCGAACCGCCTTCAGCGACAATGCGATTCGGGGAAACGAACTCAAGAAGGTGCGCCCGGCCTCGGTGCGCGGCATCACTGCGGAACGCGTGGCCCGCGCCACTCTGCGCGGATACTTGAAGAAGAAGAGGGAAGTGATTGTTCCGTGGACGATGCATGTGCCGGTGAAGGTCTATCAGTTGTGTCCGTCCTTGGTGGAGTGGGCGATGGTGCGGATGGCGAAATAAATAGCGTGCTTCGCGCTCCCTCCGAAATTATCCCAGCTCCGCCAGCATGGCTTCCATTTCCGATTGCGCGTGCAGGTTGCCGGTACGGCGCGCGGAGGCGATGCCGTCGGTGAGCATCTTCTTGGCGTCGTCGACTCGCTCGGCGCGGACTAGCGTTTGCGCGGCCATGAAATATCCGGCGGTGTATTCGGGGTGGCTCTCCAGTAGGATGGAAAATTCCGCGAGCGCGCGGTCAAAGTCGCCTTGCTTCGAGTACTCCATGGCGAGCCCGTAACGCGCGAACGCGTCCTTGGGATTCTCGGTGAGGATTTCGTTGAGCATGGCGATGCGGTCCATAGTGTGGGAGACGAGTCGAGCGGCCTCTGGTGATGAGATTACTACAAGGGTGGCGCTCGCGCAGCGGACTTCCTGCCTGACGATGCGCGGGCGAGACGCCCCCGCGACAGCCGGCAGGATGCCGGCGCTACTTGATTTGCGGTCCCGGACGGCACTCGCCAGATCTTGTTCCACTGATTACAATTGCCAGTCCCAATCGTTTCTGAATCTGCGAGGCGCGGCTTGGCTTGTCCATACTTCATGCCGGTAGCGAGACTGGAGAATGGCTCGTGGCCGCATCCGGCAAGGCTGCCGCTTGGGGGCGGATGGTGTGGGCACTGCACTGCTCCCGGTCACGAAGGTGAAATTCCGGCGCACGACGTGCTCGAGGCGTTCTGCAATCTGGGATATGCCAGCGGTTGCAGTTGGTCGCCGCGGGAGCGGGTTTGGGATGCGGTGCGATTCGCTGTGGCCGCTCCGCAGGATTTGACGGGTCAACGTGAAGCAGGGAAACTTCAGGCGCGGTTGCTGATTCTTCGCTATGTTTGCGAACGAAATCATCGGCCGGTCGATCATGGTGACCTGGAATTTGATTTAGCGTGCGCAGTCTGGTTGCGGCGGCATGACGATGCGCGCGTCCAGAAGATGGCGGAGTGTTTTCTGGAGTCGTACCTGAAGAAGAAAGCTTGAACCTACGAAGCATGATCACGAAAGGAAGAGACGCATGACAGAAGATGCGCTGGCGCCCCGACCGGTGCGCGATTCGCAATCCGAGATGGCGGAGATCGTGTTGCCGAACGACGCTAATCCGCTGGCCGCTCTGCTGGGCGGACGGCTGATGCACTGGATCGATCTGGCCGGGGCGATGGCGGCGCATCGTCACTCGCGCAGACACGTAGTCACGGCGTCGGTCGATCATATTGACTTTCTGGTTCCGGTGCGGGTGGGCGATCTCGTCATTCTGCGGTCGTCGGTCAATCGCGTCTTCCATACTTCGATGGAAGTTGGCGTGAAAGTCTTTGTCGAAAATTACATTGCCGATACCGCGCATCACGTCGCCTCTGCCTACCTGACGTTTGTGGCGGTTGATACTTCCGGGAACCGCGTGAAAGTTGCTCCGGTGATTCCTGAGACCGACGAGGAAAAGAGCCGCTACGATGATGCCGGAAGGCGG
>DATHQJ010000275.1:0-16675 GCA_035482825.1 Binatus sp. (SeqCode)
AGCTCTCATGGTGCGTGACGGATACTATTACGCGGTGCCGCTGATCGCCGCCGCTGTCTTGCTGGGCTGGCTGACTCGCCCTGCCTGGGCGGTCATCCCCTGCCTGCTGGCGTTCTTCTTTCTGTGGTTCTTTCGCGATCCGGAACGGGCCATCCCGCAGGATGCCGGTGCGGTGGTTTCGCCGGGAGATGGCAAGGTCACCGACGTTGCACCCGTGACCGTTGGCAGCGAGAAGTGGACGCGGCTCAGCATTTTTCTCAGTGTGTTTAACGTGCACGTCAACCGGTCTCCGATCACGGGCGTGATTCGCGAGGTGCGCTACCAGCGCGGCCAGTATCTCAACGCCATGAACAAAACTTCCGCCGAACTGAATGAGCAGAATATCGTGACCGTGGAAAGTGACGTCGACGGCCAGCGAGTCATCTTCAAGCAGATTGCCGGTCTGCTGGCGCGGCGCATCGTGTTCTATCCGAAAGTCGGAGATCGCCTGGAGCGCGGCCAGCGCGTGGGACTCATCAAGTTTGGATCGCGCGTGGATGTGCTGGTCGCGGAGTCAGCCCGCGTCAATGTGAAAATCGGCGACCAAGTGAAAGGCGGCGCCAGCGTGCTGGCCTACTTGCAGCCGCAGGCGGAGAGACCATTGGCGACCGCAGGCAGCGCTCTTGTCGCTGAGAGGGCACAGTAATGGATGAAGCTGCCACCAATCAGCCTGCGCCAAATCAGCCTGCCATGATTCCGTCGTCCCCCAAACCGCGCCGCCGGCGAAGCAAAGGTATGTACATTCTGCCGTCCTTGTTCACCACCGCCAACATGGCGCTGGGCTATTACGCGATTCTCGAGGTGATGCACGCCAGCGCCACCGAATATTTTCACCTCGACACTGCGGCCAGGATGATTGGCTTCGCGGTTCTATTTGACGGTCTCGACGGCCGCATCGCGCGCATGACTGGCACCAGCAGCGATTTCGGCAAGGAACTGGATTCACTCGCCGATGCCATCACGTTCGGCGTAGCCCCAGCCATGTTGGCCTGGACCTGGGGGTTCAACCTGATGCCCACGGTCCTGCTGACTGAGTGGCATATCAAGCTGACGCAGTTGGGAGGGATCGCCAGCTTTCTCTTCTTGATTGCGGGCGCGAGCCGGCTGGCGCGCTTCAACATCACTCACGATGCGCAGCCCTCGAATCCTGGCCGGCCGGGGAAGAAATATTTTGTGGGCATGCCGATTCCGGCGGGCGCGGGCGTGATCGCCGCCGTGGTTCACTTTGAAGCCGGGGATCCCATCGTGTCGTGGTATACGGCGCTGACTTGGCTCGCGATGGTGACCACCGTCGGCTACCTGATGGTGAGCACGTGGCGTTTCTACAGCTTCAAGGACATTGATTTTCGCTCGCGCCACCCCTTTCGTTTGATCGTCCTTCTGGCGGCGCTTGTTGCGCTCATCGTTCTGTTCTCCCGCAAAGTGCTATTTGGGATCGCGTTGCTCTATACGATATCCGGCGTTTTCTGGCGGGTGCAATGGATCTTCCGCCGCAAGACCGGGCCCCCGCCACCGCCCTACCAGGAGGCGTCGCAGGCCTCATGAACGACTCCATCAAGTTGCCATCTGCCGCGCATCCCGTGGCCCCGCGGGGAAATCTCTACCGCGCCGCCATCGTCGGCGCCGCTTCGCTCAGAGGGAAAGAAGTCGCCGAGATGCTGAACGAGCGCAATTTCCCCGCCGCCGACATCCGTCTGCTCGATGACGACGAATCCATGGGCCAGCTCGAGGCCATGGGCGACGAGATCAGTTTTATCCAGAGAGTGCGGGCCGAGCAGTTTGAAAATGTCGACTTCACGTTTTTTGCCTCCGACGAAGAGACCACGCGCAAGAATTGGAAAGATGCGCGTGACGCGGGCAGCGCCATCCTCGATCTCTCGGCCGCGTTGGAAAATGAAAGCGGGGCCAGCGTGCGGTCGGTGTGGGTCGAGCGCGAGCGTGGACAAGTCCTCGCTCCCGATCTGCAGCCCGGCCCCTGTATCGCGGCTCACCCGGCGGCAGTGACTCTGGCGCTTCTGCTGTTGCGCGCCAGCAAGGCAGGCGCGATCCGCCGCGCCGTCGCCACGATTTTCGAACCGGCTTCCGAGCGCGGCCAGCGCGGCATGGACGAACTGCATCAGCAGACCGTGAACCTGCTCTCGTTCCAGCCTTTGCCGAAGGAGGTTTACGACGCGCAGGTAGCCTTCAACATGCTGGCGCGCTACGGCCAGAAGTCGCAGCCCGCGCTCGACTCGGTGGAGGCTCGAATCTCCCGCCACTATCAGAAGATTGCCGGCGACGCCGCTCCGCGGCCTTCGGTCATGCTGTTGCAGGCTCCGATTTTCCACGGCTACGCGCTGGCGACTTTTCTTGAAATGCAAAGCCCCGTGGATTTGGCGGCGTTGTCACAAACCCTGGCTGGAGACCACGTCGCGATTCCGGGCGCGGACGAGGATTCGCCGAGCAACGTCAGTGCGGCGGGGCAAGCGGATATCCAGCTATCGCTGAAGATCGACCCCGTGCAGCCGAATGGTGTCTGGCTGTGGGCCGCCGCGGACAATCTCCGGATCTCAGCCCTGACCGCAGTCGAATGCGCCGAGAGCATGACCGCCACGCGCCCCACGGGAAAAATTCAATGAGCGAAGAAATTCAATAATCATGAAGCGGACGATTCAATGTCAATGACGAGATATGCGGCGTGCCCGCCGGCGCTGCTCCTGCTGGCATTCGTCATGACGATGACCGGATGCGGCTATCACACCGCCGGTCACACTGTGCAGCTTCCCGACACTGTCAAGACTATCGCCGTCCCCGCCTTCAAGAACGAGACCCTCACCTACCGCATCGAACAAATGCTGACCGCATCGGTGGTGCGCGAGTTTACCACCCGCACCCACTACCGCATCCTCAACGACGCCAGCGAAGACGCCGACGCCACCTTGCGCGGCACCGTGCTTTCCACTACGACGTCTCCGCTCACCTATGACACCGCGACCGGCCGTGCCGCCAGTGTGCTCGTGGTGGTCAGCATGAAGGTGACGCTCTCCGACCGGAACGGCAAGGTGCTGTACCAGAATCCCGCGTACCTGTTCCGCGAGCAATACGAAGTTTCGCAGGATCTGGCCAGCTTCTTCGAGGAAGATTCTCCCGCGTTCCGCCGCCTGTCGCAGGATTTCGCCCGCACCCTGGTGTCTAACATCCTGGAGGGTTTCTGATGGTAAAGTTGCGGTTGGAGGTCGTGGGTGTTAGGTGTTGGGTCTTAGGATTTCGCCGAAGACCCACTACCTAAGACCCAAGACCTTAGCCCCGTGAAAGCCTTTGCCCAAGCCGAGCGTTTCGTCAGCGAGCTGGAATCGCGCAAGCTGCGTGCGGCCTACGTGTTCGTCGGCGACGAGGCGTTCTTTCGGAAGCGCTTTCGCGATGCGATCCTCGAGCACCTGGTTCCAGTGGATCTGCGGGAGTTCAGTTTCTTCGAGTTCGATCTCGCCGAAAACGATCTGGCGGAGGTTCTCGACCGTGCCCGGACGCCCTCGCTGATGGCGCCGTTTCAAGTCTTCTTTGTGCGCGGTGTGAAGAATCTCTTCGGCCGCGGTTCGAACGACGAGAAGCTCGCCGCGATTGAGGACTACTGCAAGAACCCGAATCCCGACGCGCTGGTCGTGTTCGTTGCCGACCACATCAGCATTCCCGCCGACGCCCGCCGCATGGAGATGCAGGACAAGGAGCGCTACCAGCGCATCCGCGAAACCATGGGCCAGTATTGCGGGATCGTGGAACTGGCGCGCGTGGAAGAGGGCGAGGCGGTCCGCTGGATTTCTGAATATTGCGCCGGCCGCGGAGTGAAGATCGAAGCCGACGGCGCCCGCGAGTTGGTCGACGCCCTGGGCGGCGACATGATGATGATCTCCAACGAACTGGAGAAGCTGATTCTCTATGTCGGTGAGAAGAAGCGCATCACGCTGGGTGACGTCGAGACCATGGTGCTCGCCGCCAAGCAGCGGTCGTTGTATGAACTCACCGATGCGATTTCAGCCAAAGAGCGGGTGCGCGCTCTCGAAGTGCTGGACGCGATTCTGCTGTCGGGCGATGGCGAGGAAGCGGCCATCGGACACATCTACATGCTGGCGAAAACCTTCCGCCAGATGCTGGTGATTCTGGAGCGCAACGTTCGCGACCAGCGCATGCTGTGGGCCGCGCTGTGGCAGGGCTTCCGCGTGCCTCCGTTCGCCGCCGACGACATCATCAAGCAAGCCCGCCGCTACAAGAACCGCCGCGAACTCACGCGCGCGATCCGCCTCGTGGCCAAAGCCGACCTGGCCCTGCGCTCGAATCCCGTCAGCAAGCGCATGGTGCTCGAACGGCTGGTCATGGACCTGACTTCCGAACCCAAGCTCGAAGCGCCGGGTTGGATGCAGGATCAGTTGCCGGTGTGAGGCGGGCTTTTGGCTCTTAGCTTTTAGCTCTTGGCTTCGACCCTGTTGATCCCGCCGACCTTGATTCTGATGTTCGATCTTTGCGGCGCCTTTGCCATCCCCCCAAGGGTATATCTCTGAGAGTTTTTTCGTCCCTCGCCTGTAAGATACCTGTTTTGTTGGAGTTGAGAGGGGGTGATATGGCTGCGTCCGGCTAAAATCTCTGGAATCAGCGGTTTGCGCGTAAAATATTCCAGAATAACGACTTAGATGGCCATCGCCTTCTTAAGTGCTTGGGAATCAGCGGGAGACATCGCAAAATATTGGAATCGCTGGAGTTAGCTTGTTGCTATTCAGTTGTCAGAGATCGAATGCGTATAGGAATATGGTGGGCGCTCGTGGAGGTGAAGTCAAGGGAATTCTGGGAGGATTTTCGCGAGCGAACGGGGAAATCCCGCTGGGGCGGTGGCCCCGTAGGGCTGAAGCCGGATTCCGTTTTTGAGTCCTTGCCCTTCCCGATTTTATATCGCTGTGAATCTGGGCGTGGCGGCGCGAATGCGGCACAATGACGGCATGACCTTCATCTCGCGTACTTTGAGCTCGTACCTGCTGCTTAGCCTCATCGCCGGATCGAATCTGATTTTCGGCCAGTCTGCTCCGGCAGCTCCGGCGGCGCAACACAGCGAACGCCCTGCGCCGCCGACGCGCGATCCGCATACTCCCGGCTATGTCGCGGCCAAGGAATTGGCGGACGGATCGAATCCTCCGGCGAATGTGGATGGGAATTTCATCATTGGGCCGACTTACGCTACCGAAGCCGCGATGGCTGTCCAGGACAGCATTCTTGCGGGGACGGTGATTGAGTTCACCATGAACTCGGCGGATAGCAAGATTTATCCGGGGATTGCGCGGGACCCGAATACCTTTGGAACTGTCGACCCCAGCGATCCCGCGAAGCTGGTCGTGACTACGAGCCATCCCGCGCCGTATACGCGCAAAGTGGCGGTGTATGTCCCAAAGCAGTATGTGGCCGGCACGGTTGCGCCGTTCATGGTGGGAGCGGACGGGCCTGACACTCTGCTCTTTTCGGCGCTCGATACTGTGATTGCGCAGCATAAGGTTCCGCCGATGATTGCCATTTCGATCGGCAACGGAAGCGGGGACGCGCAGGGCAGTGAACGCGGGCTGGAGTACGACACCATGTCGGGCGTCTATGCGGAGTTTGTGGAGAAGGAAGTTCTGCCTCTGGTTGAGGCGCAGGCGCACGTGAAGCTGACGAAGGATCCCGACGGGCGGGCGACGATGGGAGGGAGT
The DNA here is from genome assembly GCA_035482825.1 of Binatus sp. (SeqCode). Taxonomy (GTDB): domain Bacteria; phylum Acidobacteriota; class Terriglobia; order Terriglobales; family Acidobacteriaceae; genus Sulfotelmatobacter. Next base: position 5,745 of record DATHQJ010000275.1, read on the forward strand.
TCTGGCGGATCGTGTGCGCTGATTATGGCGTGGTATGATCCCGAACTTTATCACCGGGTGCTCACTTATTCCGGGACGTTCATCAATCAGCAGTGGCCGTCGAATCCGCAAACCCCGCATGGGGCGTGGGAGTTTCACGAGCATCTTATTCCGGAGAGTCCGGTGAAGCCGATCCGAATGTGGATGGAAGTGGGGGATCGCGATCTGTTCAATCCCAATGCGATGCGCGACGGCATGCACGATTGGGTTCTGGCCAATGAGCAGATGGCGAAAGTGCTCGCCGCCAAGGGTTATCACTACCAGTTTGTCTTTGCGCGCAACGCCGGGCACGTCGACCGGGCGGTGAAGCAGCAGACGCTCCCTGAGGCCCTCGAATACTTGTGGCAGGGTTACCGCGGCACCCCCTCCCGCTCCCTTCAAGGAAAATGATTGCAGATGTGTTCAAGAAATATGGTAAGGCGAGGCGGGATCACCTGACGTTCGTCTGAGGCCCTTGGGCGGACTGTTTGCGTGCCCGTTCCGCAAGGATTTCCTGCAGTCACTTGCGATTGAGGGCAAGCTGGGCGCGTGCGTCCTCAGCCATCTTTTTCGCCACTTCGAGCCAGTTCACGGCCATGAGAGTAGCATAACTCCGCCGTCACCCTTTCGCAAAGAACTGGCGGGCACTCGGCCTAGATTCGAACCACCGCTAGGCCCGAGATCATCCCGAAGTGGCGGAGATTGCCGGTGGCCACGCCATAGCCAAGTTCCGAGCCGTCACTCCGATCAACAGATCGGAGAGCGGAAGGCGGATGCCTTTCGCCTGGTTCTCGCCGTCGATTTGGCCGGTGCGAAGAGCGACTGGCACAGTGACCGGATGGACGGGCAAAGCTACGAGGAGTTCCTGAATAAACTGGTGCCGTTTCGGTTTTCGCTGTGGCGTGTCCGCGCGGGCGGCTCCGTGGGCCAGTTCGATCAGAGTCACGACGGAGATGCCGATCTCCGTGTTACCCACTTTGCTTGAGATGGCCTCTAGTATCTGCCGCGTTTTGCCCCTCACGCTCGGCTGTGATCAGCACACTGGAATCGAGAATTAGTCCCATGCGGGTGGGTTGAGCGGTTCGCGATGACCTTCAACTGCCGCACTAACATCCTTGGCGAAGTCGGCGTCGATGGTTGCGGTCGATTCCGCGGGCAGCAGCGCGATGCATTCGGAGATGGAGCGGCGGGGCGGGGCGGGCGCGTGAATCACCGCGACCAGTTGCTTGCCGTCCTCGATCACGACCTCTGCACCTGCACGGACTCGTGCCAGCAGGCCAGCGAAGTCGCCGGCAGCTTCCGCTTCTGAGATGTGGATCACGTGGTCGGCCATGGGAGGATTATAGCGTCATCAGCGTACGAAAACCGTTGTTTCCGGCAGCATCGCGCCCACCCTTTCGCAAAGAGCGCGAAAGGATGAGGTACCCGGCAAGGGGCGCAAAAGGGCGGGGCAGCCGGCGGACTTCTCAGGGGCGGTGATTTGCTGCTGCCCACTCGGGAATAGGCTCGAACCACTGATTTCCAGACGGGCCGAGAACCGCAACCAGACGGTAGCCGTCGTCGGTTGAGTTATCGAACAGGATGGTGTGGTCCGCAAGGTGGATGGCGGTTGGGAGATTCTCGAAACTTCTTGTATAGCGCCGCCTGACATCTTCCTCTGGAACATCGTGGCCGCCTGCCAGCACACGATTCTTGATGCGGGCTAAGTTAGTCTCGACGTTCTTCGTGCCAATGTAGACCAGCACAATCTCGAAGCTGCGCTTTCGCGCATCGAGCATGAGTTTCAGATAGTGCTTTCCGGCCAGCGTGGTTTCAACGGCGAAGCTTTCGCACTTGCGGATATGCTCTGCCGCGGACGCCAGAACCTGGCGCGCAGCCGCAATCGGAAATTTTGCGGGAGATGTCGACTGCAGTGTTCTCGCGATCATGTCCGGATCGAGAACGGGAATCGCTCGGAAGACGTCCGAGTTCCAATGGGTCAGGGTTGTTTTACCAGAACCGTTGGCTCCAGCGATGATGGTCAGCCTGGGACGGTTCAATGCGAGGACGAGGAAGACTGAGGTTGCTGTTTCCGCTGGCGCTCGGCGAGAAGTTCCTGCAGTCGCTTTCTTTCAATAGCCACGCCAGCGCGGGCAGCCTGGGCCATCTTCTGCGCGAATTCAAGCCAGTTCACCGCCATGGCTATAGGATATCCCACGGAGGAATGTTCTCAAACATGTTTAATTTTGGAGCATCGCTCCCACCCTTTCGCAAAAAGCTGAAAGGATGGGTCACCCGCGACTGCCCCCACACGTGCCATTTAGCCCGTTGCTGACGCGGCCCTGAAGGGCCGCTCTTCCACGGCTCATTCGCTACTTCAGCGAGACGAGCCTCTCCACCAACTCCGAATAATCTTTCTTCTCGATCCCATGCACTTGTCTGTTATATTCGTCGACCTTCGACGAATAATTCATGGAGCAGAACTTCGGGCCGCACATGCTGCAGAAGGCGGCTTCTTTGTAGTAGTCGTCGGGGAGGGTTTCGTCGTGCATACTCCGCGCGGTTTCGGGGTCGAGAGACAAGGCGAATTGTTTTTCCCAGTCGAATTTGTATCTCGCGTAGCTGAGGGCGTCGTCACGGTCGCGGGCGCCGGGGCGGCCGCGGGCGATGTCGGCGGCGTGGGCAGAGATTTTGTAGGCGATGATGCCGTCTTTTACGTCTTTCTCGTTTGGTAGACCGAGGTGTTCCTTTGGTGTGACGTAGCAGAGCATGGCGGCGCCGTACCATCCGATCATGGCTGCGCCGATGGCGCTGGTGATGTGGTCGTAGCCGGGGGCGATGTCGGTGACCAGCGGGCCGAGGGTGTAGAAGGGGGCCTCGTAACAATATTCAACTTCTTTATCGACCTGTTCTTTAATCTTGTCCATGGAGACGTGGCCGGGGCCTTCGATCATGACCTGGACATCTTCTGCCCAAGCTCTCTTTGTTAGTTCGCCCAGGGTTTTGAGTTCGGAGAATTGGGCTTCGTCGCTGGCGTCGGCTACGCAGCCGGGGCGCAGGCCGTCGCCTAGGGAGAAGCTAACGTCGTATTTTTTGAAAATCTTGACGATGTCGTCGAAATGTTCGTAGAGGAAATTTTGTTTGTGGTTGTAGGCCATCCACTGGGCGAGGATGGCGCCGCCGCGGCTGACGATGCCGGTGATGCGTTTCGAAATCAGCGGGAGATATTGGATCAGCACACCGGCGTGGATGGTCATGTAGTCCACGCCCTGCTGGGCTTGCTCTTCGATGACTTCGAGCATGACGTTCGCGTTCAAATCCTCTACGCGCTTCACGCGCGCGATCGCCTCGTAGATGGGCACGGTGCCGATGGGGACCGGCGAGTGGCGGAGGATGGCTTCGCGGATTTCGTGGATGTTGCCGCCGGTGGAGAGGTCCATGACGGTGTCGGCGCCGTAGTGGACGGCGGTGTGCAGCTTCTTCAATTCTTCATTGATTTCTGAGGTGACGGCGGAGTTGCCGATGTTGGCGTTGATTTTGCAGAGACTGGCGACGCCGATGGCCATGGGCTCGAGTTCGGGGTGGTTGATGTTGGCGGGGATGATCATGCGGCCGCGGGCCACTTCTTCGCGGACGAGTTCGGGCGTCAGCTTTTCCTTGTGGGCGATGTATCCCATTTCTTCCGTGATCACGCCCTGGCGGGCGTAGTGCATTTGGCTAAAATTGCCGGTCGTGTTCTCTTGCTTGCGGCGGGCCAGCCACTCTGCGCGGGGCTGGGGGATGGTGTATCCATTGCTGCCGTTGCCGCTGCCATTATTGCCGTTTGGGGACGTCGAAGTAAGGGAGGTCATGGATTGAATCGATCCTCGGAGTAATTTCGGTAAGGTTCGATTATACCCGTCTGGGGTGGGGCGAGTTGCTGTGGGCCCGGACGAAGGCGTGCGAGGCTACGTGACTCGTAGTGCCGCCAGCTTCAGTTTCCAGCGCCAAACTCCGCTGGCGTTTCTGCATCCTAGTGTCGCTTGAAGTTTTAAGGAGGAATCATCATGAGTCGTTACGGGACGCTAGGGGACTACCGCTTTGCGGATACGCACGAGGCTGCGCTCGACATCCGCGGAGCGAAGGTTTTTGGGTTGAAGGACCAGGAACTGGGTCAGATTAACGACGTGGTTTTCGACGAAGCGACCGGGGCGATTGTTTATATCGTCGTCGACACCGGGGGATGGCTTTCGAGCAAGAGATTTATTGTGCCGCCGCAGGAAGTGCGTCCGTCGTTGCAGCATCAGGACGATTTTCTGGTGGATCTGACGAAGGAGCAGATCGAAAGTTTTCGTCCCTACGACGAAAAGGACTTGACATCGGAAGAACAGTGGGCGGACTACGAGAAGAGCTATCGCTCAAAGTGGGTGGAGAAGCCGGTCATGCATCGCGAAGCCACGGACCGCAACGTTACACCGACGACTCAGCAACAGGTGGGAGCGGGGTCGGGAACGATTCCATCGGCCAATGACACCGCCGAGCTCGACGCGCGTGAACTGGAAGCGGCGACCGAGGTCACGCCGATTCATGTCGAGAGCACGATGGAAGTTTCGGCGAACGGGCCGTCGCTGCGCTGGAGCGCGTTTGAAGACACGCTGCGGCAGCGTCGCGAGGAAGTGCTGCAGTCCTCGATTGAAAACGCAAAGAAAAATGATGAGAAGAAGGCGGCGAATGTGCTCTCCGCAGAAGCGTGGCTGGATCGGAAGAAGGCGAGTTAGGTCCGATCGCTACAAAACATCTGTTGCTTGTAGGACGACGCTCAGGTTGCCCACAGCGAAGACCGAGGCATAGAATCTCCAGCGGCCCGCAGTATTTCACTGCCGAAGGAGATTCCTCTCATGCGTCGTTTCCGCTTCACGCTGGCTTTTCTGTTGGCGGTGAGTGCCGCCAGTTTTTCGCAGTCTGCGGCCTCATCTTCATCTTCGACCTCGGCTAAGCCTGGCCCGGGATTCAGTCTCGACAACATCGACAAGAGTGTCGATCCGTGCGTGGATTTTTATCAGTATGCGTGCGGGAACTGGATCAAGAATTCTGAGATTCCGGCGGACCGTCCCGCATGGCAGAGTTTTTCTGAACTCAACGAGAGCAATCTCGCGATCGAGCGGGGAATTCTGGAGAAGGCCGCGGCGGGCGGGGCGGGGCGCAATGCCATCGACCAGAAGATCGGCGACTTGTATGGATCGTGCATGGAGGAGAAGGCGGTCGACGCGAAGGGGATCGCGCCGATTAAGCCGGAACTCGATCGCATTGCGGCGGTGAAGGACAAGGGCGCGCTGATGGAGGAGATCGGGCACATTCATCTGACAGGGCCGAATCCGCTGTTCAATTTTTATTCGAATTCTGATCTGCACAATGCAGACCAGGTGATCGCGTACATCAGCCAGGGCGGGCTGTCGCTGCCGGATCGCGACTATTACATCAAGGATGACGCGGACAAGGTCGAGATGCGGAAACATCTGGCGGAGTATGTGACGCAGGTGTTTACGCTGGCGGGCCAGAGTCCGAAGCAGGCGGCGGAATCGGCGCAGACGGTGTTGATGGTGGAAACGCTGCTGGCGGCGGATGCGATGGATCGCACCAAGATGCGCGATCCGAAGAATCGCGACCATAAGATGACGCGCGACGAGGCAGTGGCGATGGCGCCGGAGTTTTCACTGAATCGCTACTTTGCGGCCGTGGGCGCGCCGAATTTCACGGCGCTGAATGTGACGAATCCGGATTTCTTCCGGCAGGTGAATGGAGTGATCGCGGCGCTGCCGCTGGACTCGCTGAAAACTTATGTGAGCTGGCACGTGTTGCGCGGTGCGGCTCCGTGGCTGTCACAGCCGTTTGTGGAGGCTAATTTTAAGATGCGGCAGGCGCTGACCGGGCAGAAGCAGATTCAGGACCGCTGGAAACGCTGTGTCGATCTGGTGGATGGATCACTGGGCGAGGCTCTGGGGCAACGCTATGTCGAGGCGACTTTCGGCGCCGAGGGCAAGGCGCGCATGCTGAAGATGGTGGGCGTGCTGGAGGAATCGCTGGGCGCGGATATTCAAAGCCTTTCCTGGATGTCGGACGAAACCAAGAAGCAGGCGAAGGTGAAGCTCGAGGCGATCCGGAACAAGATTGGATATCCCGACGCGTATCGCGATTACAGTTCGGTGACGATCAAGGCGGGCGATCTGATGGGGAACGTGCAGCGGGCCAACGAGTTCGAATCGAAGCGGCAGATTGCGAAGATCGACAAGCCACTCGACCGCAAGGAGTGGGGCATGACTCCGCCGGAGGTGAATGCGTATTACAGCGGGTCGTATAACGAGATCGTGTTTCCGGCGGGGATTCTGCAGCCGCCATTTTTTGATAAGACGATGGACGATGCGATTAATTTTGGCGGCATCGGGCTGGTGATTGGGCATGAGCTGACGCACGGGTTCGACGATCAGGGACGCAAGATGGATGCGACCGGCAACCTGCGCGACTGGTGGACGGAACAGGATGGCAAGGAGTTTGAGAAGCGCGTGAGTTGCGTGGCGGATGAATATTCGGGCTTCGTTGCAGTGGACAACATGAAGCTGAACGGGCGTCTCACGCTGGGCGAGAACACGGCGGACAACGGCGGAGCGCGGATCGCACTGGCGGCGCTGGAGCGGTTGATCGCGGAAGACAAGACCGGGAAAGAAGGTCAGAGTATTGACGGGTTCACGCCGGAGCAGCGCTTCTTCCTGGGCTTCGGGCGCGTGTGGTGCGAAAAACAACGGCCGGAATATTTGCGGATGCAGGTCAGCACCAATTCGCACTCGCCGGGGAAATATCGCGTGGATGGAGTGGTACAGAACATGCCAGAGTTTCAGAAGGCGTGGAACTGCAAGGCGGGACAGCCCATGGTGGCGGAGAATGCTTGCCACGTTTGGTAGTGGCGAATCCCACGTCTCGCAAAAGAAGCGAGACGTGGGGCACCCCACCCCGTGATTTCGGGGTGGGTATTGAGTTCGTCTCAGCGCACGCGACTTCTCAGAGTTCGGGCGCGGCCAAAACCGGCTTCGCTCCCGACATATTGCAAACGTCGACCACGTGAGCTACGTCCGCGAAGGGCACTTGCCCGGCTTTGAGTACAATCACGCGGTCTTTGTGGTTTTGCAGAAGCTGTTCTAACTTTTGATGCAGCGCTTTGAGAGGAACTTCCTGGTTGTCGATTTTCAACGTGGGAGATCCTTCGCCGGGACCGATCTGCACGACGGCTGCTTCCGGCATCGACGGAGAACCAAACCATACTGGTAGTCCTTTGGGGGGGACGATGCTCCCGGGTTGTGCTCCGGACGATTGTCCGGTCAGCAGGACTGCTCTGTCGAACATATCCGCATGGGCAGCCTTGAGAACTTGCGCTACGGTTGCAAATGAGGCTCGGGCGTCGGCTTTGACGAAGAGTTCTTGCCCGCGGGTGCGAGGGCGAATCTTCATGGCGTCGAACAAGCCTTGCTGTGTCACCGGATCGATTCCAAAGTAAACACTGTTGTTTTCGGTTACGGTTACGATCCAGGCGTCCGCATTGTCGGCTTCCGGCACGGACCCGGCGCCTGTGGTTGCGGCTAGTTGCACGCTGACGCCTTGTTGCAGTTGTTGGGTTTTGCCGACGCCGGCCGTAAAGAGCACGAGCGTGAGCAGCAGGGCGAGGATTACGACGAAGTCGTCGGATTCTAGAGTTTTGATGGCTTGCGATTTCATTTTGTTCTCCTTTCGTGAGTTGGCTGCGGATTTTCGTGTCAGTTGTTTCTTTCGCCCCTTCGGGGCTTGGTCCGCTTTCGATTTGTGTTACCCACGGCTTGCGCCGTGGGCTGTATTCTTTCGCCGCTTCGCGGCTTGCTCCCGGTTACGCTTGCCGGCGCTACGGTTTGGCGCCTCCTAGCGACGCTGTTGCTAAGGTTCCGCCGAGGCCCATGGTTTCTACGGCGGTTGACGGGACGATGACCATCGCGCCTTTTTCTTTGACGGCTTCATAGAGCATGTTCATGGCGCGGAGGTGCAGGGCCACGGGATTTTCGGCGTAAGCGGCTGCGGCTTGTACGAAGCTGTTGGAGATTTCCTGTTCGGCCTGGCCGAGAATGATTCTGGCCTGGCGTTCACGCTGGGCTTGCGCCTGGCGGGACATGGCGTCTTCGAGACCGGCGGGGATTTTCACGTCGCGAATTTCGACGGACTGCACGGTGATGCCCCAGGGATTGGTTTTCTCGTCGAGGATGCGCTGCAGTTCGCGGCCCATGGTTTCGCGCTCGGTGATCATTTGCGCGAGTTCGTGGCGGCCGATGGATTCGCGGAGAGCGGTTTGCGCGCTCATATTAATTGCCGAGATGAAGTCTTCGACTTCGAGAATGCATTTCTCGGCGTTCCACACCATCCAGAAAACGATGGCGTCGACATTGACAGGGACGGTGTCACGGGTGAGCGTGGACTCGGCGGAAACGCTGGCCACGCGGACGCGCTGGTCCACATACGGGCTGAGAGTTTCGATGATGGGAATGATGTGGCAGAGGCCGGGGCTGCGCAGGCCGACGTAGCGGCCCAGGCGGAGGACCGCGACTTTCTCCCACTGCTGCACCACTTTGATGGCGAAGAGAAAGTAGAGGCCGACCAGGGCTCCGACGACGGCCGGAGCGGAATTGTTGGTTGCTCGGGCTACGGCGAGCCCAATCACCAGGCTGATGGCGAACAGCAGGCGGGCGATGCCGCTGACTTCGGTGATGCGAATTCTTGCCATGACTATCTCCTTTGTGCCGGACGAGACTGCGGGGAACGGGACTGCGCGGAATCCGGCAACAAATCGCGCAGTCGATCGATCAGATCTTCGAGGGTGAATCCAGCGGCGCCGGCGCGGGCGGCGAATTCTCCGGCCATCTGGCCGAGTTGGCGTTCGCGCTCGGGGGAATTCTTTTGCAGCTTGACGTCCGCGATGAAGGTTCCGGTGCCTTGATGGGTTTCGAGCAGGCCGCCGAGTTCGAGTTCACGGTAGGCCCGCATCACGGTGTTGGGATTGATTTCGAGATCGACGGCGAGCTGGCGGACCGTGGGCAGCTGGTCGCCAGCAGTCAGCGAGCCGGAGGCGATGCCTCCCCGGACCTGGTCGATCAGCTGGCGGTAGACGGGGACGCCGCTGTGCAGGTCGATGGAGAACCGGGGCTGCGCGGGAGTGTGGTTCCTTCCCATGTGTGTCAGTGTACTACACTGCTAGTACATTGTGTCAAGTGTTTTTTTATTGCGGAATGTTGGCGGTAGCCGGCGTGGCGTTACCGAGGAAGTGTGGTGGCAAGTTGCTGACACGGTGATGACGAGAAGATGACGATGAAATGACGCACGAAAGACGCTGCGATGACAAGCGCTGGGCTGGTGTCGCTTATTGTCGATTCATCTCGAGCGCAAGATTTCGGATTCGATAATTTCGACACAATCATTCGATCCGGAAATTCGAGTCGACCATCCCTGCGAACTGAATTGGTTTGACGACCGCAATGGGCGTGCGGCCAAGCCGAGGGAGAGCCGCGCGAAAAAGGAGCAGAACATGAACAAGCTTTTTACTTATGGATTGGCGATGGTAGTGAGTCTGGGAACGAGCGCACTGCTGGCTACGAATGGAGGGGCGGTGCGGCAGGTTCAGAGCGCGGATGCACAGACGGCGGTGGATGGGGCGTTCCGCGACGGACTATACGTGGGCAGGCTCGCGGCCGCTGACGGACGGGCGCTGCTACCTCCGATTGGGCGGTGGTCGAACGAACGGGATCGCGCGTCGTTTGTAGCGGGGTATCAGCGCGGGTATGGCGAGTAGCAAGTTCGCGAATTCCATTCTTGGGGTGAAGTGATGAATCCGAAGAAATTGCTTTCAGTCTTATTGCTTACTTTGGCGGCGTGCTTTTGGGCGCCGCGTGCAGTGAGAGCGGGCGGCCCTCCCCCAGCGAGTCCTTCCCCGGCTAATCCGGTCCCAAGCACGACGGGAGCTGCGGTTCGTGGGAGTGTACGGTTCGAGGGCAAGGTGCCGGCGGGGAAGGTGATCAGCATGGCAGCCGATCCGGTGTGCGCGAAGCAGCATCCCTCGGCGACGATGGCGCAGGACGTCGTGACCGATACGAAAGGGGATCTGGAGAACGTGATCGTGTTTGTGTCGGAGGGGTTGGGCGATCGGACGTTTGATGCGCCCACGCAGCCGGTGGTGGTGGAACAGAAAGGCTGCATGTACCAGCCGCACGTGCTGGCGGTGCGGGCGAATCAAACGCTGCAACTGGTGAACGACGATGCGACGTCGCACAACATTCATCCCGTGCCCGCGAATAATCGGGAGTGGAATAAGGCGGAGCCGCCGGGATCGAGGTTGGAGGAAGCGTTTGCGCGCGAGGAGATTGCGATTCCGGTGAAGTGCAATGTGCATCCCTGGATGCATGGGTATATTGCGGTTTTCAAGCATCCGTATTTTGCGGTGACCGGGAAGGGTGGAGGATTCGATCTGAGCAATCTGCCTGCGGGGACTTATACGATCAAGGCATGGCACGAAAAGCTGGGTACTTCGACGCAGACGGTGACGATCGGCGCGAACGAGACGAAGGAGATCAACTTTGTCTTCAAGGCAATGTGATGGCTACTTCGCGACCTTGAAGCCTTTGCGGCGTTGTTCGCTGTAGCGGTGCAGGGCGTCGAGGATGATGGGATACGCTTCGGCGGCGGGGCGGATCTCATCAACCTCGACGGCTTTGCCTTCGAGCTGTTTGTAGTCCTGGAAAAATCTTCGCAGCATGAGCATGCGGTGTGGCGGCATCTCTGCGGCCTCCCGATAGGAGTTGAACTCGGGATCTTCCGTGGCGACGGCGATAATTTTGTGGTCCTGTTTGCCGGCGTCGATCATGGTCATGAGGCCGATGGTGCGGGCGTGAATG
>DATHQJ010000276.1:0-6554 GCA_035482825.1 Binatus sp. (SeqCode)
GCGGAGCGCAATCAGGAACAATCCCGCGCCGGATATCTCACTCGCGCTCACGAAGCGCTCAGCGCCGGACGCTACCTCGAAGCCCTGCGCCTTCTCGAGTCCTGCCAGAAGGAAGGCATCTCTTCCCCCGAAATCGCCGAGCTGATGGATTTCGCCCGCCAGGAAGCCGATCAGAACCTCAAGACTAACCAGCTCCGCTCTCTCCTCCGCCAGTCCCAGGAATTAATGTCCCGCGGCTCCTACCGCGCCGTCGTCGACCTGCTCACTCCCGTCAGCGAAGAACCGTCAGCCGCTTCCCTGCTCTTTCTTCTCGAAGATGCCCGCGCCCGTCTGCAATCCGCCCAGCGCGAAGTCGACGCCGCCCTCCAGACCGCAGAACTGCTCTCTTCCCAGGAACACTTTTCCGAGGCCGTCAAATTCCTGGAATCGCAGCCCCAGTCCGTTCTGGAAGCGGAGCCCGTGCAAACAAAGTTGACCCAACTCCGGGCCGCAAGCGAGAACGAACTAGCCGCGCTTCGCGCCGTCGGCAAAGCCTACGCCGCGCTCGACCGCCTCGACCTCACCACCGGAACACTGCAGACTTCCGGCCGAGAACCCTCACTGCTGTCCCGCATCGTCCCCGTCTTCACCTCTCGCCGCAAATCCCTGGCAGACCGCCAACTCTCCTCGGCCATCGAACTCGCACAATCCGCCCTGCAGTCCGGCGATCGCAAACAAGCAGCCCAAACCCTCAAAGCCGCCCAACCCTTCGCCAGTTGCGCCAGCATCACCTTGCAAAATGAATGGCAATCTCTTCTGAAGAAATCCGAGAAAGGAAAAATGTTCGGCCGCTAGAGCGTGAGCGCAACCGAGAAACACCAGCGCAACGATGAAATGCGGGTTCAACCGAGGAACTCCAGCGCGACGATGAAATGCCAGCACAACCGTGGAAGAGCGGCGCTTCAGCGCCGCGTTCAGCGATCCCAATGAATCCGGGCTTTAGTGTGTGCGTGAGAACTAGATTTCGGATAATCCGTGGAAGGGCATGCCCGAGAATTTAGCCCCGGAGGGGCGAGCGAACTTAGCCCAGCGCTTAAGCGCTGGGTAACGTGGGAGGACGGAACCAGTCCCGGAGGGACGGCACAGGTTCTCACGCGCACTCTTTAGCCCCCGTGATCGCCTTCCTTGTTTACCCGAAGCATCGAGGTGCTGTAGGATTTACCGCCTGCAATGAATTTACTGATCCAAGCCGCCGGCACCACCGACATCGGCCTCGTCCGCAAAAATAACGAGGACAATTTCGGCTACGACCTGCGCCACGGAATTTTCGTCGTCTGCGACGGCATGGGCGGCCAGGCCGCCGGAGAAATCGCCAGCCGGATCGCCGTCGATACCGTTCTCGACTTCTTCCGCCAGGGTCACAGCGTCCCGCCCGTCGGCGGCGACCGGTTCGAGGGCGTCTCCGCCCGCGCCATCACCCTCGCCAGCGCCATTCAGTCCGCCAATCAGACCATCCACGAATCCGGCGCCCAGGATCCCAATCATGCCGGCATGGGTTCCACCATCGTTGCCGTCGCCGTCGATGGCAACCTCTTCTCCGTCGCCAACGTCGGCGACAGCCGCGTTTACCTCATCCGCAATAAAGACATCGTCCAACTCACCAACGACCACTCCCTGGTGATGGAGCAGGTCCGCCGCGGCCTCATGACCCTCGAAGAAGCGGCCGAATCCAAAATGCAGAATGTGATTGTTCGCGCTCTCGGCACCGACGACAGCGTAGAGCCCGACCTCGCCGACCACGAGTTCAACGCTGGCGATGTGCTCCTGCTCTGCAGCGACGGCATGTCGCGCTACGTCAAAGAAGAGAAAATGACCGAAGCGGTAAATCAAGATTCGCTGGAAAAGGCCTGCACCGATCTCATCGAAGCCGCCAAATCCGGCAACAGCGACGACAACATCACCTGCCTCCTGATCCGCGCCGTTCACCCTTCATGGAAAGACCGCTTCCTCGGCCGCCTCTCCGCCCCCGCCGGCCAGAAAACTTCAACCTGAAAAATCTCCGCTCCCGCTATTGCGTCCCGTCCCACATCGCGTTGAAGTTCGCCAATCCGTAGAAAGCGGATGCTTCCACCCCTCCGCTGAACCAGGGAACGTCCCACATGAAAACCTCCGGATCTCCGTCTCCTTTGAGACCCCCATAGTCCCTCACCGACTTCACCGCCTTGACCAGTTCGATGTACTTATCCGGCTCAGCCTTGAGGAGCGTCTTCAGCATCTTCGGAGTCTTCGCCCCGAGTTTCGCCATGGCTTTGAGCACCGGCTCAATTTTTTTTAATTTCGAAGCCGACTTGGCCATTTTCCCCCAGTTCTCTCCCAGAGCCAGGTTGAAGTCTCCATCACCCTGCTGCCATCCGTTCAGCTTTTCGGGCTTGTCCACGCCAGTGATGAAAACAAAAGCGAACCCGCCGGTTGCTCCCCAACCCAGTCCAAACCGATTGACCGAAGCACCGATCGCCATCCACTTGCTTATATCATCCAGTGAGACTACAAAGCCGCCCACCGTTTCGATTCCGGCGACCACAAACATCGTCCCCGTCTTGCCCACGACGCCCAGCCAGGCGTTCATTTTCGGCTCTTCTTTCGTCTCGTGTACCGGCACGATTACCCCCGGCTTCGGCAGATACACGACTCCCGGGTCATCTGACGGCGAGAACACATAGTTCTTGTGATCGCGCGTCGCATGGCGGCATCCGACCTTGTGATACAGATACCAGTTCACTTCAGCCGGATTCCGAGTCTTAAAGTTGAAGTAGCACAGATCGTCCGAAGACACCCCCGCCGCCTGCATATCCGGCCGCAGAGCCAGTACATCGAAACTGTCGCGTGCCGTAACTTCGTAGCGCATCCCGGTCGGTGGGACATAGTCGAGAGGAGATGGAAGTGGCCTGGGTTCCTTGACGATTGGCATAGAACTCTCCTTAGGAAGATTTTCGCCGGGGGAATGTAACGCTCCTGCTCTTGACGCTGGGCCTTACGTCACGGCGATCCTGTGATCAAAAGCCTCCAAACGCTAATGCCCCGACACCGAACTCACACACCGAATCCCATGCAAATCAAAAAACGGATTCGCCGGCCCCGAAACCTGCAACTGATAATCGTACGACTTCACTTTTCCATTCGACAGCTTGATGGGCTGTCCGTTGTTTTCGATCACCCACTCCAGCCTACCGCCTCCCATTTGGCGGGCCCTCGCAACAAACCTGAACGCCGCCCACGGATCACCCGGAAACGAATCCAGCTCGTCCCCGCCCTTCGCCGTCACCACAATGTCCTCCGGCGCACCCGTCCAATGAAAAGTCTGCTGCCCGTCTTCGCCCGTCAGTTTTGTGCTCCCGATCTTCACCTCGACTCCCTCGAGGTTACTGGGCAGATGTTTCAGAGTGTAAGAAAAATCCGCCGGCAGCGTTCCCTTCGGATACAGCGTGTCGCTCAGCCTTTGAATCTCATTCAGGAAATACAAGAACGACTGCGATGGTTTCACCGTCGCCGCCGGAGCCGGCACATACTTATCTCCCACCATCAACACCGACGACTTCACACTATCCTTCAACTTTTTCAGCGCATCGCTCGTTGGCCCCAGAATCGCATATAGCTGATCCATCGTTAGATCTTGCGTGGAACTCGGGTCGAACGGATACTTCTTCGCCACTCCCGCAAATGCACTGCAATAATCCGCCGCCCCCTTGCCGGGCCTTCCCTTCCCTATGTCTTCAACCCTCTTGATCGGCTCCTGGAGCAGCCGCGTCACTTCATCCTGGTTTTTGAACGCATGATCCACCGGCCCCGGATCAACCGTCTTCGTCACCGCCTGCAACGCCGCATCGGCCGAAGCATTCACCGCAGTCACCAACGCCGGATCCGGCGTTCCCTGGACTTGCGCCAGCGCATGAACGTCCGCCTGCAACTTGCCCAAAGCTTCAATGTAGTCCTTATTCGGTGGCAGAACATACCGATCCGGCAGCGTGTCCGGCGGGCCCGCCGGCTCGACCGCAGCCACCGGCGCAAAGTGCGCCTTTGCATCCGCCGGCGCAACGTCCGTATTGTGCGCAATGAAGTACAGCAACTCCAGCAGAGGCGACGTCGGTCCGATCAGTTTTCCCAACCCCTTGTCGGCCGCGCCGTAGCTCCCGTAACCCGTCACCGACGAAGACCGCAACACCGTATTCCACTCCGCCACAAAATCCTGGTTATATCGATCCGACAATTTTTGCCGCATCGTATTCGGGTCCATGTCCTTCACGTCGTTCGGACCCAAAACCCATTCTTCTCCGCCCATATAGTTCGCGGGATCCTTCAAAGCATCCTGCACCGCCATAAACCCTTTGCGCAGGAACGCCCCTCTCACCTTGTGGCTGCTCACGATCACGCCCACCGAATCCGGAAACTGATCGTTGAAGCTCGCGTCCTTCTGCGCCGCCTTTGAAAGCAGTTGCGCATAGTTGCGGTCGATTCCAGAAAACTGCTTCAGATAAGCCCGCGCCGAATCGATCAGGATCTTCGAATTCCCCGTCGGAAACGGATTATCCTTCGCCAACTCCGTCGCGAAAAAATCGAACTGCTGCGCCGCCAGATCCTTCCGCGTCTTGTCGATCTCCCGGTCCGCCACCCAGTGACTCATCAACACCGGAGTCAGAAATTCCTTCGTGCTATACCCGTGATCCGCCGCCTCGGTCGTCATCAGGTACGCCTTCAGTTCGTCATAACTCTTCTGATAACTGTTGTTCGGCGCGTTGGTCGCGGACTTCCCAGTCAATGCCCCCAGATTATCCGTCACCCGCTTCTGCGTTTCGGCAAACAACAGCCGCCGAAACCGCTCAAAATATACCCGCTTCGCATCCGGATAAATCTGGTCGCCCTCATACAAAAACCACCGCAAACTCCAGGGCGCGCCATTCTGCTGATAATCCGACAGGTCCACCAGCTCGCCGCGCAGATTATCCAGCTTGGTCAGATCGCCCACCGCCGCCACCTGATTGGTCCCCGTGTCCAAAGTGCTCAAATCGGAAATCGCTTCCTGCACCCGCGTCTCCAATGCCCGATTGCGAAAAAACGAAACCGCAAAGCCGGTCAGGCAGATCACTCCCACCAGCACCGCCCCACCCAACACAATCCGCCGCAGCAGATTCACCCGCGAACTCGATCCGCTGGTCGCCAGTGCCACCCGGTCTTTGATCAGAACTTCGTTGAACAAGCTGCTCAGAAAAACCCACTGCGGAATCCTGCGCGATCCCCCGCTCCGAACCGCCGCCGGGGCCTGCATCTGCGCTGCTCCCAACCGAAAAATCTGCGTCGCCCCCGCGTTCGAAACTCCGTCCGCCACTTCCGCCTGCATAGCCGGTGCAGCCACCACGTCGTCCACTACCACCGGACGCACCCCCGTGAAATAAAATCCCCGCAGAAAAGGATTCGTCCCCAAATGGCTGGGCCGCGCCAGGTCCACCAGAAACTGCACCAGCAACGTCCGCAGCTTTCTCAACTCCCGCGGAAACTCGTAAATCCCCGGCAGCTTGTCGCCTTCATTTTCGCGGGGAAGCAGCACAATCCGTCGCTCCGCCAGAGAATAAAAAATCTCGTCGAACGCCTTCGTCAGCCGCCGCGTCTCTTCATCCGCATAAACCCCCGCACTCACCGAGCGCAGCGGCAAAGTCGCTCCCAGCACTTCCGACGCTTCATCCTTGCTCATCCCCCGCACGAAGTCGGCGAAGAACGAAATCCGATCCACCTTGGTGAACAAAACATAAACCGGAAAACTAATCCCCAACGACTGCGAAATCTCCTGCAACCGCGTCGACAATCTCCGCGCCGTCGAAACCGCCGTCTCGCTCGCGCCCGGCTGCAGAAACGCTTCGCAGTCAAAACACACCACCGCCGCCCGCGGCGCCTGCGCCCGTTTTCCAATCGCCGCCGAAAATCTTCCCGGCTGCAGCAGCCGCACCAGTTTCCTCCACCGGTCCGACTGCCCCATCATTTCGCCCGCGGGATCCACCAGAATGGCCTGTCGCGTATACCAGATATTTGCGGTCGAGGTCGGCAGCACTTCATTGTCCCGGTATACCTGCCCCGCCAACAGTTCCGGATCCAGCGCGGAGTGAATCACGACCGTAGTCTTGGTCGCGCCCGCATCGCCCATCACAAACACCAGGGGAAGGCTCCCCAGGTTGGTCCCGCGCCCCAGCGTCGAATGCTTCAGCCGCCGCACGGCTTCCCGCACCAGCGCATCCACATCGTCGCTGGCCGCACCCTTCGACGACTCTCCCTCGCCCGACGCCTCTTTCGCCTTCTTAACTTTATATTGATAGAAAACTGCAACCGCGGCCGCCACAATTCCCAGGAACGCCAGCACGCCCCGGAGAATCCATACATCCGATCCGTGCAGCGGCATGAAGTGGCCCAGCACCCATACCAGCACCAGATAAACGATCAGTACCAGAATGGTGATCCAGTACATCCATCCCCCTCTTTCACTGTTCCACTATTTCAGAAGCCCGGCCACCAGCGCGGAAATCGACGACGCC
>DATHQJ010000277.1:0-7092 GCA_035482825.1 Binatus sp. (SeqCode)
TCACGACTTCCTGACCAACCTGTTGAACCGCTCAGAAATACTGGCTGCGATTGACAAAGAGCGTTCGCGCGGCGGACGGGAGGGGAAACCCACCACGATCATTATGGCCGACATCGATCACTTCAAGCGCATCAACGATTCTCTCGGTCACGGTGCAGGCGACGAGGTTTTGAAAGAAGTGGGCCGCAGGTTAAAGTCAGACTTGCGTCCCTATGATGTCGTGGGACGATACGGTGGCGAGGAGTTCCTCATCATCTTACCTGGCTGCGATTTGACCACAGGTGCTCGCCGCGCTGACGAACTGCGTAACCTGGTAGCGAAAGACCCGATTTTCACTCCCTTTGGTACAACTGCCGCCACCGTCAGTCTGGGAGTTACCACGGCATTCGACCGCGAATGCTCGGTGGCAGATCTTCTGCGCGAAGCCGATGTATGCATGTACGCTGCCAAGAGGAAGGGAAGGAACCGCGTCGAATTCACGTCTGCCAAAACTCGCCAGAGGGGTGCGGGTCAGCGTTAACACAAACGCGAAAACCCCACTCACTATTCGTACCTTCATTCTGCCGTATCCGCGCGCTGGATCTTCTGCATCCGATTCCGGGGCAAGCATTCACGGTCCTGAGAATCATTACCTATAGCGACCTGCATCTGAATTTGGCTCGGGCTGGATGTTGCCACCAGATGCCTGATCGGTCCCCTTTTTCTGTCACAGTTCCAAAGTTAGTCTTCGGCAGTTATTGAGCAAGTCAGATCGCGGCGAACCGCGATCTGACTTGCAAATTTGTTGGGCGTCCTCTCCCCCAGGGATCGGTGAGGACGACTGTCATTGTATTCTCGTCGCCAAGCCTCGATGAGTTGCTTGGCCTCCGTCAAGGTCGCGCACCAGTGCACCTCCAGGGGTTTGACCCGCAACGTGCCCTTGAACGACTCCACAGAGGCGTTGTCGGTCGGTTTGCCGGGCCGCGAGAAGTCGATCTGTACACATCCAACCGATGCATTCCAGCCCCCGATGCCGTAGCTTGCGCAACAACCCGATACTCTTCATCCAGCCGACCACTTCTTCGATTCGTGTGCGTTCCTTCTGACTGACTTCGTACCCCGCATGGTGTGTTGTGCGCTCATCCACGACGCTGCGGCGATTCGTGTCATTCTGCGCGATATGCGGGGTAATCCTCATATGACGCGGTACGGCGACGAAGTCGTGGGCGTCGTAACCCTTGTCCGATCCGAGTGTGGTGCGGTGGGTGCAAGGCAGAGCTTCAGCCATCAGCAACGCAGCATCGCGTTCCGAACCGTATGCTCGCTTGGTCAGTGTCGAAACCACACGCTGCGGTTCTCTGTCAGCAGATGGCCGCGATAGACTAGTACCGCGCTGCTGCCTCGGCTTCTTCGGGACATCACTGCATCAGGAGCGGTGCTGCGCTTCTCGCGGTGGAAGTTCACCGTCGGATTTGAGCTTCGCTAGTTCCGTTGATGGGCGGTTGGTGGCGCAGCGTCCAGCAACAGGAGGAAGCAATCACCGGCGGAATTGCGGGCCTTCGAGTGGTGGAGATTTTGCAGGCCGCATCACAGTCGATGGCGCAGCACGGCGGCCGGCGGATTTACCTCTGACCATGCTCGAGGCAACCGCTTAGCCTCAGTAAGTGAGAAAATAAACGGTTTGGATGCATATCTCCACAGGAAATATTTATGACAGACATTGAAGTCCCATATCTCGATTTGAAGACGCAGTATCAAAACATAAAGCCTGAGATTGATGCCGCCCTTGCCAGCGTCCTCGACAGTTGCCAGTTCGTGCTCGGTCCCGAGGTTGCTGCTTTTGAAGAGGAATTTGCGATCTATTGCGGCGCTGCGGAATGCATCGCACTGAATTCCGGCACCAGCGCTTTGCATCTGGCTCTGCTGGCCGCGGGAGTCGGTCCCGGCGATGAAGTCATCACCGTGCCGTTCACTTTTGTAGCCAGCGTTTCCGCGATCACCTACGCGGGAGCGCGGCCGGTTCTCGTCGATATCGATCCCCACACCTTCACCATGGATCCCGCTGCGATTGAGACAGCGGTCACGTCCCGGACCAAGGCAATTTTGCCGGTACATCTTTACGGGCAGCCCGCGGACATGGACCCCATCATGGAAGTGGCGCGGCGGCACAACCTCATCGTGATCGAAGATGCCGCACAAGCGCACGGAGCGAAATACAAGGGGCGTCCGGTGGGAAGCGTTGGGGATATCGCGTGTTTCAGTTTCTATCCCGGCAAGAATCTGGGAGCCTACGGTGAGGGCGGGGCGGTGACCACCAGCAACGCCGAATATGCGCGAACGATTCGCATGCTGCGCGATTGGGGACAGGACCGCAAGTATCATCATGTGCTGCCAGGATTCAACTACCGGATGGAAGCCTTCCAGGGCGCAATTCTTCGTGTCAAGCTGCGCCATCTCGAGCAGTGGACCGAGGCTCGGCGCGCAATCGTGGGCAAATACAACCAACTCCTGGCGGGCTCAGGCTTGGAACGGCCGAGGGAGATGCCTTGGGCCCGGCACGTCTATCACATCTACACGCTCCGGACTAACGGTCGCGACGCCCTGCGCGCGGCCCTGGAAAAGGAAGGCATTCAGACGGCGATTCACTATCCGGTACCGGTTCACCTCCAACCCGCCTATGCGGACCTCGGATATGCGCGACTTAGTCTGCCGGAGTCTGAGAAAGCTGCAGATCAAGTCCTCTCCCTGCCGCTGTATCCGGAAATGACCGACGATCAGGTCGAGAGGGTGTCGGAGGCATTGACCGGCCTTGCGGCAACACGGTAAGAGAGATCTATCGAGGTGCCGGTCAGTGTTCTCAGAACTGGAGTCGGGGGACACTCGGTTGGCGATCGCCATGTGCTGTAGTCTTTTCTTCTCTTTCTAAGGATGACAAGTATCCCTGTCAGAAGAGGGTCACCCATCAGACTGGCGAGTTCAGCAAAATAAGGGGAGGAATGGAGCGTCTGTCATCTTCTACCGGCAGACGAGATCGCGCCCCAGCCGCATGAATACGGATCCCCGCGGGCTGATCCATGTTCCAACTCTGACGCCGTTTTAACGCTGCGGAACGACGACGAGAGTGGTTGCTTGGGTCCGCACCGCTCGCATGGCTCGCGAGAGTGGGTGCCCGCAACACAATGTTAGCGCTTCAAGCGCCCGATCGAAGATGACTCGGAGCAACTCTGCAGTATCGGCCGATTGGCTTCGCCACTTCACTTGCCGGGAGGACTCGGACGTCCCCTTGCCGGTGCTTTCGTCTTCGCTCGCATTGTCGGGAGATTGCGGGCATTTCATCGCTTACAACGGATTGACCTGGTCCACGCCCACGAACCGTTGCCCTGCGCCCATGCGGCTTTGTGATTGAGCAAGAGTAGTTATGCGGCGGGTGTTGTGCGAGCCACGGTGCAGGAAGGGAATTCTATCTTTCACTCTCCAACGATATCTCGGTGCGCGATTTGCCTTTTGGCCGGTACCAAACGTGATAATCGGCTTTATCCGGTTCCTGTGGTACGCTTCGCGAAAGCAGTCGCTCGTAGTCGGGGTTCGCCGCCCGGCTCGCGGACTCTGCGCTCGAGGCAGCGGCAACTCCTTCTTATGGCTGAACAGGATTTGAACACGAGCAAGAAGAATACAGTCCAGTGCAGCGGCACGGCGAAAAAGCAATATCAAGAACCTGCATTCCGGTATGAGCGGGTTTTCGAGACTATGGCGCTGTCCTGCGGCAAAGTCCAGGCCACCACTTTTCAGTGCCATTTCAACCGGAATGCCTCCTAGGGTGCGGCCATCTATGCCATTCAAGCAGGAAGATCGCGAGGATCCGAAGCTTGGTCTCGCGGCCGAAATGCTGCGCGGCCGCGGCACGGTTTACCTCAAGGCGTGGGGAACGAGCATGCTTCCCTCGGTGTGGCCGGGCGATCTGCTCACGATTCAAAGCGCAGTGCACGACGAGATCTTTCCGGGAGACATAGTGTTGGTTCTGCGCAACAACCGCTTCTTTGTTCACCGGTTGGTCGAAAGGCGAGGAAGTAAGGATTGTGCTTCCTGGATCACGAGGGGTGACGCCGTGGCCCAAAACGATCCGCCCGCAGCGACTTGCGAAATGCTTGGCCGAGTGGCGAGTATTCGCCGTGCCAATCACAGTTTCTTTCCGAGCCGACGATTGTCGCCGCTCCAGTCCGCGATGGCTTGGATGTTGTCCCGCTGGGCCCGATGCCGCAATCTCACGTTGCGCGTTCACGCGTCGTGCCTGTGCGCAAGCACGACGCGCACCGGACAGTTCCTCCGGAGCGTTTTCCGTGCAGTGCGCGGGATTCCCGACATTTCTCCATCTCACACTCCTCATCAATGACAACTACACTCCCCACAACCGCGAAAGAGGCCATATCCATCGAGATCGGCGGAATGGCGATTGCCCTACGCACGGACGACCCTTCATTTCGGCGGCTAATCGAGAATCGTTACGCGGGTTTTGTCGGGACTTCCCCGAGTTCCCACTTCGAGTTCGACATCGATCTGTACGAGCCATCGGAACCCTCCCCAGCCGGCGATGACCTGGCCGTAACGATCGAAGCAGGCGAGTGGTTGTTGAAGCGGGGCGACTTCCGAGCACGCTGGAATCCAGACGCCAGCCCTGGTCAGATCCGTCAATCGCGCACTCCCTATGCCATCGATTGCGTGTTGCGCATCGTTCACACTCTCATTCTGGCGAGGCAAGGAGGTTTCCTGGTTCATGCCGCCAGCGCGATTCGCGGGGGAAAAGCTTTTCTGTTTTCCGGGGTTTCCGGTGCGGGCAAAACGACGATCTCCCGCCTGGCGCCGCCCGACGCGACGCTGCTCACCGACGAGATCTCTTACGTGCGGCGCGAGGGCAATCGGTATATGGCCTGCGGGACGCCTTTTGCGGGAGAGTTGGCACGGGTCGGCGAGAACCAATCCGCCCCTCTCAGCGCATTCTTCTTGCTTGAGAAAGGCTTGCGAAACAGAATCGAACCGATAAGTGCCACGGAAGCGATCCAGCGACTGCTCAGGAATATCTTGTTTTTCGCCGATGATCCTGAACTGGTGGAGCTCGTTTTTCAGTCGGCTTGCGAGTTTGCCAGTTTGGTTCCCATCCACCGCTTGGTATTCGTCCCCGACCAGCGAGTCTGGGACATAATACGTTAGTCATTGGAGAATCATGATGGCCGAAAAATACATTGCGCGAAGC
Organism: Binatus sp. (SeqCode); assembly: GCA_035482825.1. Lineage (GTDB taxonomy): Bacteria > Acidobacteriota > Terriglobia > Terriglobales > Acidobacteriaceae > Sulfotelmatobacter. The sequence continues at coordinate 5,228 of DATHQJ010000277.1, forward strand.
AAGGCGATCGCGGCCCGCATGCTGGGCGGTGAAATGATGGTGATGTCGGCCGCAGATTCGACTTTTTTCACCCTCAATGACGTCGCCTCCGCGATTTGGCAGGCAGCGGACGGGCGCACGCCACTGTCGGAGATCGTGGCCGGCAAAATCTGCCAGGAATTCGATGTGGATCGAGAACGAGCGCAGCGCGGTGCCGACCGCTTCGTCGAAGAGCTCTCACAACACGGCATTCTGCTGGTGTCGGATCAGCCACTCGCAGAATCTTCACCAACTCTGGTGAGCCCATGAGCTTGCTCGCCGAAATGAATCAAAAGGCGCTGAACCTGGGCCTTCCCCTTAGTGTTCACCTCGATGTCACCTACCGTTGCAATGAGCGCTGCGTGCATTGCTACCTGGATCACGACGATCACGGCGAGATGACCACTGCGGAAATCGTGAATGTGCTCGAACAACTTGCCGATGCCGGAGTCTTTTTTATCTCCCTCAGCGGGGGAGAAGTTTTCATGCGTCGGGACTTCTTTGAAATCGTGGAACGGGCGCGGCAACTGTTGTTCAATGTAAAGGTGAAGACCAACGGGGTGATGATCCACGAGAAGGAAGCCGCGAAACTTCGCCAGCTCGGGGTCGAGCAGATACAGATCAGTGTCTACTCGCATCGCCCAGAAGTTCACGATGCCATCACAAAACTACCGGGGTCCCTGAAGCGAACGGTCCGGGCGATTCGATTCTTGAAGTCCCAGGGGCTCAAGGTCAGCATCGCCAACGTGCTCATGGCTGGCAATTTCTCCGACCAGCAAGGCGTGATCACGCTGGCCAGGGAACTGGGAGTTGCCTACACGCTCGACCCTACCATCACGCCAAAAATGGACGGAGATACATCCACCCTCGCCCTGCGAATTCCGGCTTCTGACCTCAAGCAGATCTTCCACAACCAGGAACTGGTGGGGAACGTGGAAGAATTCTGCGCTCCTCCGCCTGCACCCGGCGAAGACATCATGGACGGTTACCCGTGCAGCGCCGGTCACACCGCCTGCTACATTTCTCCTTACGGCGATGTGTTTCCCTGTGTACAGTTCCCGCTTCCCAGCGGCAATGTGCGTAGGCAGAAATTCCTCGACATCTGGCGCCATTCTCCGCAGCTGAACGAAGTCCGCTCCATCCGTGCCAGGAATCTTCCGACCTGTTCGACTTGCGCCCATGTGGGAACATGCACGCGTTGTCCCGGATTGGCCTACATGGAGGGGAACATGCGAGGACCGTCGACAGCCGATTGCCAGAAATCTTTCCAACGAACAGGCATCCCCTCGGCGAACATGCTAGCTGGGTCGCATGGAGGTTCCATAGGCCAGCTAATCCAAATTCGGGCGGCCGGGTGATTTGTGGAAGCCACTTGCCTTAGGGCGTCGACGTTCGTCCGCTAGCGGGTACGAACATAAGGATCAGTTTCCCGAAATATGCCTGGCGATTAAGATCGCAGCAGGTGACAAGTTAAGACTGGCCTCAAGGTTTCCGTGAACTTATGAAGGAATCGGACAGCAGAGCGACCAAGCCAAACGTTATCGGTGGCGGACCGGTGCACTCCCGGCTCCTGATTTTGCTCACGATTCTGATCGGCCTATTGCCGAGTTGTTTGCTGGCGCAGGAAGAAAGCGAAGAGCATCTCGGTGTGTCCACGGACTGGAGCCAACGGCATATGGTGTTTTCTGCTCCCGGGTCACAGATGGAGGCGTTCAATCTGTCCCAGAACCCGCGTTACGTCCAGCAGTGGCTGCGCCGCAATGTCGGAAAGGGGCGCAGGAGACGCGGCGACATCCATAGGGATTGGAACCAGAGCATGGGTACGGGCGCGACTGTGGGTGCGGGCC
>DATHQJ010000278.1:0-6762 GCA_035482825.1 Binatus sp. (SeqCode)
GCTGAGCAGGGGAAGGGGAACTGCCCCCTTCCCCTGCAACCCCATCCCCAAAACCAACCCCACCCTTTCGGCGAGGGCACAACTTTGAAACCGGACATTTCACCTGCTACAAAAACCGGACATTTTAACTTGCTACCGACAGATGATGCCGAGGTGCTGAATCTGCGTGTGAGCCTTGGGGGGTGGCGAGGTAGAACGGTCGAGGTGCGCTCCAACCCCTCGGCTTCACTCAGGGGACAAATTGCCCATGGCGGCTGTCCCTTGGTTATAGTTTCCACATTCTTCCGCCGGCGAGCGAAGTTTGCTTGAACTCGTTTTCCCTGGGACTATAATTGCCGGACTCATGCCCCTGGCCCCTGGCACAAGACTCAGTCAGTATGAAATTCTGTCGTCCCTGGGGGCGGGCAGCATGGGTGAGGTGTATCGCGCGTGCGATACCAGGCTGGACCGAGATGTCGCGATTAAAGTACTCCCTGAGCTGGTCTCGGCCGACCCGGAGCGGTTGCAGCGCTTTGAGGTGGAAGCGAAAGCCGCTGCAGCGCTGAATCATCCCAACATTCTTGCGGTCTACCAGATGGGAACGTACGCCGGCGTGCCCTATCTTGTCTCGGAGCTGCTGGAAGGCAAGAGTCTGGCCGAGACGGTACGGCGCGGGCCGCTGCCGTTGCGCAAAGCGATTGACTACGGAGTGCAGATCGCACAGGGTCTGGCGGCAGCGCACGAAAAAGGGATCGTCCATCGCGACCTGAAGCCGGACAATCTATTCGTCACTAAAGATGGGCGAGTCAAGATTCTGGACTTCGGCCTGGCCAAGTTGATTCAGCCTAAAGACTCACTCACCAACGCGACACCCACGCTCACCATGCCGGGAGTGGCGATGGGCACGATGGGATATATGTCTCCCGAGCAGGTGCGGGGACTGGCGACCGACCATCGCACCGACATTTTCGCGTTTGGCGCAATTCTCTACGAGATGGTGATGGGCAAGCGGACGTTTGAGCGAGGCACGTCGGCCGACACCATGAGCGCGATTCTGAACGAGGAGCCTGCGCCGATCTCGGAGATCGCTCCCGAAACTCCGGTGGGGTTGCAGCGAGTGGTGCGGCGCTGTCTGGAAAAAAACGCGGAGCAACGGTTTCAGTCGGCGTCCGATCTGGCGTTTGCGCTGGAAGAATTGTCGGATTCGGCAACAATGGCGCCGACGCCGACCGGGGCGCATCCCATAAAGTCCGGTGCAACGAATCGAGTCGAGCCCAAGCGCTCGCCAACTGGCCTCACTGCAGCGGTTGGGATTGCATTCGCCGCCGTCGTGCTGATTTATTTCTTGATGAGGCCGGCTGCGGTTCCTACGGTTGCGAATTATGTGCAACTCACCCACGACGGCCAGCCCAAGTCGCTCATCGGCACCGACGGTTCGCGGCTCTACCTGGGTCTAGGGGTGGGAAGTTCGGGAAGCTTCACTTCCCATGGCATTGCGGAGATGTCGATTGCGGGCGGCGAGCCGAGAAGGATTTCGATCATGCCTTCTCCTGACATGGTTCCCGTCGACTTGTCGCCGGATGGCTCGGAACTTCTCGTAGTGGACGGAAGAGGCGCGCCACCTAGAGGGCCGCTCTGGAGTATCCCAATTCTGGGAGGGTCTCCGCGCAGACTCGGCGATACCGAGGGAGAAACCGCCGCCTGGTCTCCCGATGGCAAGATGCTGGCGTACAGCAACCTGAGCAATTTATTTGTGGCCAAGGCGGATGGGACGGATGCGCGCAAACTGCTTGCGGTGAAGGGCGACATCAAGAATGTCACATGGTCTCCCGACAACAGCCACCTGCGCTTCGACAGCACGGAGAGCGCCGGAACCATCGGTCAGCAGCTTTCATGGGAAGTGTCCACGTCTGGGACGAATCCGCATCGCTTGCTGGCTGGCTGGCACGATCCGCCGGACGAGTGTTGCGGCAGGTGGACGGCCGACGGGAAGTTTTTCATTTTCCAATCGAACCATCAGATCTGGGCACTGCCGCGGAACGCCAACTTTCTTCATTCCGAACCGAAGCCCATTCCTTTGACTTCCAGTCCGCTGTCATTGTCGTCTCCGCTTCCCAGCAAGGATGGCAAGAAGCTTTTCGTGATCGGTCAGACCTACCGTGGTGAACTCATGCGCTTCGACGGGAAGTCCGGCAAGTTCTCGCCGTTTCTCGGAGGCATCTCCGCCGAATACGTTGGCTTCTCCAAGGATGGCCAGTGGGTGACCTATGTTTCGTATCGCGAGGGCTCGCTATGGCGAAGCAAGGTGGATGGCAGCGAGCGCCAGCAATTAACCTACCCACCCATGTATCCGGTGCTGCCGCGCTGGTCACCCGACGGCAAGAACATTATTTTTTTCGAGTTCGCGCTGAGTGCAGCGAAGCCCGCGAGAATCTATCAGGTTTCGGCCGACGGCGGAAGCCTCCAGCAACTGATGCCGGACGATCCCCGTCAACAACTGGACCCAAACTGGTCGCCCGACGGGAGCAAGATCGTTTTTAGTAACGAATCGAATGATCCTTCCGGGGCGATCCACGTTCTGGATGTGGCCAGCCGCCAAGTGTCCGACCTGCCCAACTCGCAAGGGCTGTTCTCGCCGCGCTGGTCCCCGGACGGCCGCTACATCTCAGCCTTTTCGTCAGACTCGATGAGGCTTCTTCTCTATGACTCTCAGACCAAGAGTTGGGACGAGCTTGCCAATGGGTCGTTGAGCTGGCTGAATTGGTCGCACGACGGACAATATGTCTACGTGTTGGACTATCGGGGCAAGGATGCGCTGGTCAGAATAAGAATCAGCGACCACAAGACTGAGCAAGTGGTGGATCTGAAGAAGTTTGCTACCACCGGGCGGTACGGCGGTGGCCTGGCCCTCGCCCCGGATGATTCGCCCCTGTTGCTGCGCGATACTGGTACCCAGGATGTTTACTCAGTGGACTGGGAAACGCCCTGAGCCTGACAGGGCGTGGTCCGTGGTCGGGTTCTCGCAGGAAGGTCCAGCCTTTGGGTCTTGCGATCCAGGAGATCGTTCAGTTCCTGCACCAGCTTCACGAACTTTTTCTGATCCTGCTCTTTCGCGATCCGTTCACAAAGAAATTGCATGCGCTCTTGTTCGTCAGGGGTCATGGGGCCTCAATAAGATGTATGGATTATGGATGATGAAGGGCGTACTAGTATGAACCCGAGTCTCGGGGATTAGTTGCCCAACCGGCGTCTACCGCAAGATACTGAAATATCAAGAGTTAATGCACGCGCGCGGGGGTCGGGGGACCTCTTCTAGGAAGGCAAGGCTCGTCGTTCTTTAGGGGGCCTGCGGCCGAGAAATTGGTGGGCGGTGAGGGCTCGGAGGCGTGCAATTTTCTCGTGCATCGCACTCAGTAATTCCTGCAGGAGTTGTTCCAGTTCGCCGTCGGAGGCTTTGGTGACTTGGGAACAGAGGTATCGAATCCGGTCGTCGAGACGGCGCGAGTGCATAGGTGCACGTGAAGGCGAGTGGCGCGACGAATGGCGATACGAATAATGCCAGAGTTTGCGGGGATTGTTCGATACCCTACATCCTGTAGGCCGCCCATACTGTAGAACCCGCAGATGTGAGCCGGGCGGCCGCCAGGCATGGCGGATCGTTATCGTTACATGCAATCGTTATCGTTGCACGTAATCGTTGCATGTGCAACGGACGGCGGGGGTTACGTCCCGAAACGTACGGCGGCGCGAGCCTTTGCCTTCGCGGCTTCCTCTTCGCGATTCTTGGGCGCAGCAGTGGTTTCGAGCGAGCGCAGCAGACGAGTGGAGATGGCGGCGACTTCGTCGATAGCGGCCAGGAATGCGGCTTCGTTGCCCTTGGAAGGTTTATTGAAGCCGGTAATCTTGCGGACGAACTGCAGCGAAGCGGCGCGCACTTCGTCATCAGTAACTGGCGGATCGAAGTTGAAGAGTGTTTTGATATTTCTGCACATGGAATATGACCTCAGGTATTGGAGTTCCAGCGAACGCGATTTCTGTCCTCTATTTTCGCCCAACACGGCCAGCTTGGTGAAGTAGAGGCATGAAAGCAACGGTGAGCCGCTCGTCTCGATGGAGATCCGCGCACTGGGTTCCTGGTTTCGGGTTCAGTTGATCGACGGCAGGCCGATCTTGACGAGCAGTTGCTGGAACGCCGGATCGCGGTGAAGGCTGACGAAACCCTGGTCATCGCGAAGATTAAGCACGACCTCGTCGTGCGACTGGATGCAGATGGTCAGATACCGGATCGCTTCGCGCTTGTCGCCCAGCCGGGCCTCGGTCTGCGCTACAAAATAGGGCGACAACTTCCGCTGTGCGAACAGCTTTCTCTGTTCCGCGAGTTGTGCTTCGAGCAAGCCGTGTTCGCCACCCGTGGCGAAGCCATTCGCCGCCGCCTCCGTCACTGATGTTTGCGCCGCGTCGTGGGTCAGCTGAGCGTCTTTCTTCAACTCCACGATGTAGTTGGGATAATCGCCGGTTTCGAAATAAGCGAATCTCAGGTACAGGTGAGGCGAAATGAAATCGGGTTCGGCGGCCTCAAGTTGTTTCAGCATTTGCAGCGCTTGTTCATGACGTCCGGCGCTCCACAGCAATTCCGCCTTGTCGGCGAGGATGGATGAGGAGTCCGGGGCAAGTTTGCGCGCCAGATCAATTTCGGTCAGGGCTTCATCGTGGCGCCCGAGTGCATTCAGAAAGGTCGCGTACCAGTGGTGGGCTTTGACGTTATTGGAATCGAATTCGATGGCGCGGCGGAACTCCTTTTCGGAGTCTGCCGCGTCCCACATTCCCCAAAAAGTCACAAACGCCAGCGAGGCATGCGCCTCCGAAGACTGGGGATCCAACTCAACCGCCTTCTTCGCAGCGGCAAACGCTTTGAAATAGGCCTCAGTCCCCGGCATTGCTGAGAACTCCCGCAGCAGGTTGTAGCAGTCGGCCAGCCCCACGTAGGCGTCCGAATAGTTGGGATCGTGCGCAATGGCCTGAGAGAAGGCTTCCAAAGCCTGATTCAGGCTCTCGGGAGTGCGCTTGTTCCAGTAGAAGCGTCCCTTGAGGTAAAAATCTTCGGCCTCGCGATTGGCGGCTTGATGAAGGGTTCGGGCCCCGGCAGGACTGGATTTCGCGCTCGCTTTGTCGTCGCGATGGCCGGGGCGGAAAAGCCACACGGCTAAAAGCATGGCCAACAATGGGAAGACAAAGACCACCTTCCGCCATGGAGAAGGCTTTGCCAGTTGCTCCGGTGAAGTTACCGGTTTTTGCAGCGAGACCATTTCCCGCAATTCTTCTTTCCGCGCTTCTTCTTTCCCTGATTCTGCCGTAACCGGGTCCACTCTTTGGATGGGTCCGATCCAGCGGTAGCCGCGGCGATCGACGGTCTCAATAAAGATTGGGTTGTCGGCCGAGTCCCGCAAAGCATCGCGCAGGCGCATCACTGCGCTGCTGATCCCTTGCTCAAAATCCACAAAGATGTCTGACGGCCAGAGTGCCTGACGGAACTCCTCGCGCGTGATCACTTCCCCGGGACGGGTCAGCAACAGCGCCAGCGCTCGAAACGGCAGATCCTGAAGTCGAACCTTGACGCCGTTCCGTCGCAGTTCGCGTGCGCGCAGGTCGGCTTCAAACACACCGAAGCGAGCGCGAACTGGAGGCGATTGTGCAGAGCCCATAGATATCCCTTGCGGCAAGGGTTTAGTCTACAAGGAATATAATGTCCGGAAAATGGCACTTTCGGGCTTTGCTTCAAGGCCGTTTTTAGGCAATAAGTTCAAGTAAATATTTGAAAATACAAGCCTTACTTCGCCAGACACCCGCCAACCACCCGCTATATCGAGTCCATTGACCACAACCTGCTTTCTGGGTGACAGTCGCCGCAGCGTGAAGGCGGATACCCCCCGAGAAGATGGCCTGCGCGCGACTCACTCTCAGGAGACAAACGAATGAAGTCGAATCACAGTCAAAGTACGCGCTCGGGCGTGATCGCAATGCTGCTGACCGCGCTCACGACCGTTGTCCTATTCGCTATGGCCGCCCCGGCGCAGGCGCAAACTCCCACCCTGCTGTACCACTTCCAAATGTCTCACACTGACGTCTGCCAGCCCGAAGACAACTTCGTACAGGGCCGCGACGGCTATATGTATGGGATTGGCGAGACCTGCGGGGCCAACGACGGCGGCGGGGTTTACAAGATTTCGCCGACCGGAGTCGAAAGCGTCGTTTTCAACTTTCCGTTGGGTTGGAGCAGCTGCTTCTCGGGGCTGACGCAGGGTAACGATGGAAATTTCTACGGAACCTGCTTCACGACTCCTACCGGCAACGGCAGCATTTTCCAATTGACGCCAGCCGGGGTATTTACCGATAAGCATGACTTCACTAACACGAACGGCGACACCGAGCCCGTATACGGGCCCATGCAGGCCACAGATGGCAACTTCTATGGCGTTACTGGAGATTATCCGTTTACCTGCGGGAATGTTTACAAGCTGACCTCCGCGGGAGTGTACACGAGTCTGCACACTTTTTCTGGCAATGACTGCGGCCCCGCGTCCAGTTTGTTCCAGGCCAGCGACGGCAATCTTTATGGCACGCTCTACGCCTGCGCAATCAACAGTGGGATCGGAAATGGGTGCGTGTACAAGATCAGCACCGCAGGCGTTTTCAAGGAAATTTTCGGCTTCTCGTCCTCAACCGGGGAACAACCATGTACGGGTGTGATTCAGGCAAAGAATGGGAATCTGTACGGAGCCACAC
>DATHQJ010000279.1:0-23511 GCA_035482825.1 Binatus sp. (SeqCode)
AGTTCAGAGAGATTTCGCGCCTTGATTGAGACGAACTTCTTTGGGGTCGTTTCCATGACGCGAGCTGCCATTCCAACCATGCGTCAGCAAAAGAGTGGATGCATTTTGCAGATCTCATCGGTCGGCGGCCGGCTTGCAACCCCGGGAAGTGCCTCCTATCATGCCGCGAAATGGGCCGTAGGCGGCTTCACCGAAGCCGTTGCTCTGGAGGTTGCATCCTTCGGAGTAAGGGTATGCGCTCTGGAACCGGGTGGCATGAGAACCAACTGGGGCAATCGCGCGGTTGCGGATGTCCCGAAGCTTTTGCCGGAGTATGAGCCGTCTGTCGGCGCGTTGCTTAGAACGCTTGCAACGTATTGGGGACATGAGACGAGTGACCCTGCTAAGGTCGCCCAGGTCATCCTGCATCTCGCTACCAAAGAGCAGCTTCCGACTCACCTGCTGCTCGGCAGCGACGCTGTGAGGTATGCCCGGGCCGCCGATGACAAGCGGGAGTCCGACGCCAAGGCGTGGCTTGAGGTCAGCGTCTCGACTGACGCTGAGGGTGAACAGGACCAGCCCGCGTTGGAGCTCTGAGAGGAGTGCGGGCGGAATTCGTTGAGAGACTTCACACAGGAAAGAGGCAAGCCATGAAAATGAACCGTCAGTTCACATTAGCCGTATTCGCAGTCGCAATCATTGTCGCCGGTGCACAAGCCCAGCAGCCCGCGGGAGTTCCCGTGCACGTCGTGGTCACGGTTGAGGCCCACAAGGGAAAGGAACTCCCGGTGATCAACCGCGAAGACGTGATGGTGCATGAGGGGCGCGATCGTGACCCGGTGGTCGACTGGGTCCCGGCTCAGGGCGAACATGCTGCCCTGGAGATGATGATTTTGTTGGACGATGGATCCAACACCACACTGGGTACCCAGCTCGATGATCTGCGCAACTTTATCAGCTCACAGCCAGACACGACGACAGTTGGTGTGGCCTATATGCGTGACGGTGTTGCTCAAGTTGTCCAGAATCTGACGAGCGATCACTCGCTGGCGGCAAAAGCGTTGCGCCTTCCGCTGGGAATAAGAGGGGTTAACGCGAGCCCGTATCTTTCGCTGACCGACCTGGTTAAGCGCTGGCCCACGACCCCTGCGAGGCGAGCGGTGATTGTGGCGACGGACGGAGTTGACCACTTGTACGGTACGGGAGACCTGCAGGACCCGTACCTCGATGAAGCGATCGACAACGCCTTGCGCGCCGGCATCACAGTTTCGGCGATATATACACCCGGCGTAGGACATTTCGGTCACAGCTATTGGCAGACGTACTGGGGCCAGATATATCTGTCGCAACTAGCGGATGAAACGGGAGGCGAGGCCTATTACATAGGGTTCACGGGGTCGCCGGTGTCGTTCACTCCGTTTCTGGACGATGTGGGAAAACGGCTGGCGCACCAGTACCTGCTCACGTTTCTGGCGAAGCCGCAGAAGAAGGCGGGATGGCAGCGAATCCGGCTGATGACAGAGGTGCCGAACACGGATCTGGTAGCGCCGGGGAAGGTGTGGGTGGCGGCGGGGACGCGCGCCGAGTAATCCTTTCGCCTGTCCAGAACGCGCGGCGGGCCAGGCAAGACTAAATTAATGCAATTGGAGGAAATTAAAATGTCTGAACAAATCAGAATTGGTCGCAGCTGCGTGCGCAATTGGCCTCTGGCGATCGCCACCGCTGTCACTATCATTGCTGCCGTTACATTGGCGGTGAGCGGCCTTGCTGAGGCACAATCCAGCAGGCAGAACGTACCTGGCTCGAATGGTTCCTTCGGGCCCATCAAGCAAATCGATGCCGGTCTCCTCAACGTCGGCTACATTGAAGCAGGTCCCACCGATGGTACTCCCGTGATTCTCCTGCATGGCTGGCCTTACGATATTTACAGCTTTGTCGATGTCACTCCTTTATTGGCGTCGGCGGGGTACCACGTGTTCGTGCCGTACCTGCGCGGCTATGGCACCACGCGTTTTCTCTCTGACGATACATTTCGGAACGGGCAGCCGTCCGTGGTCGCTGTCGACATTATCAATTTCATGGATGCCGTCAAGATCGACAAAGCGATCATCGCTGGCTTCGATTGGGGCGCGCGGACCGCTGACATCATGGCGGTGCTTTGGCCGGAGCGCTGCAAGGGGATCGTTTCGGTCAGCGGTTATCTGATCGGCAGTCAGGAATCCGGCAAGGCGCCGTTGCCACCAAACGCTGAGCTCCAGTGGTGGTACCAGTTTTATTTTGCGACAGAGCGAGGGCGCGCAGGTTATGACAAATACCGGCACGACTTTAATAAGCTCATCTGGCAGCTCGCTTCGCCGAAGTGGAACTTCGATGATGCCACGTTCGATCGCAGCGCAGCGTCGTTCGACAACCCGGATCACGTCGCCATCGTGATCCACAATTACCGCTGGCGGCTAGGTTTGGCGGAAGGCGAGAAGAAATATGCCGAACTGGATAAGCGACTTGCCCAAAGCCCGGCCATTTCCGTGCCCACGATCACGATGGAAGGCGACGCGAACGGAGCACCACACCCGGATTCCGCAGCCTATCGCTCGAAGTTCTCGGGCAAATATGAATACCGGCTTATCACCGGTGGCGTTGGTCACAATCTGCCCCAAGAAGCTCCACAGGCCTTTGCCAAAGCTGTCATCGACGTGGACGCTTTTTGATCGGGGTAGTCGCGCAGGAGAAGAGTTTCTGCAACAGAAGTATGTCCATATCGAGGAGTGAAACGCCATGAGCAACGATTCTGCTCTACCTAGCCTGCGAACCGTATACAAGGACGGGAGTGAAGACATGACCCCACTACTGAAAGAAGTGCTGGATGCACACGGCGGACTGACCCGATGGAATCGATTCACAAAGATATCAGCTACGATCCGCAGTGGAGGTGATCTATGGGAGATGAAGGGTGTACCGCAGGATCCTTCTCCCCGGCAAATGTCCGCATCGCTGGATAAGGAGTGGTCCTCGGTTTTTCCATACGGCGCTCCAGACAAGCTGACTGACTTTACGGCCAATCGGGTGGCTATTGTCACTGTCGACGGCAGGTTGGTGGCGGAGCGATTTGATCCGGCGGAACATGCAGAGGGTAAGGATACGAACGCGCCCTGGGATGCATTGGATCGCGCTTACTTCAACGGGTACGCACTCTGGACCTATTTGAACGTGCCATTTCTCCTCGCTTGGCCAGGCTTTGATGTTGTCGAGATTCCATCCTGGCAAGAGGATGATGAGGAATGGCGAGGCTTGCGCGCGACGTTTCCCCCTAATATCGCAAGTCACAGTAAAGAGCAGGATTTCTACTTCGGGGCGGACGGACTCCTACGGCGCCATGATTACCACGTCAACGCATCGGGTGGCTTCGCAGCCACACAGTATGTTTCAAACTTCATAGAAGTTGAAGGGATAAAGCTGCCGACGACCAGACGCGCATATATGCGTGCAGGCAACTTGACGCCACTCACCGATAGGTTGATGGTGTCGATCGATTTGAGCGATTTCAGGCTCTGGTAGCTAGGGGTGTCCGCAATGAAAAATTATTTGCATTTTGAGGAATGGGTCCGTTGCGCTCCGAGCGTGGCTGTGATCATGGGAATCGTCGTTGTCCTGACTGGATGGAGCACGGGTTTACTCACAAGCTTTTCTGTCGTCAAGACGGCGAATGCCGCTTCCCAGCCTTTCGTCAACGACGAAGGCGCCATGCCTGACTTGGACGGCGCCATCGGCTGGCTCAACTCCGCTCCATTGAGCAGTAAGTCGCTTCGCGGAACGGTTGTTTTGGTTAATTTCTGGACTTACACCTGCATCAACTCTCTACGGCCCTTGCCCTACGTGAGGAGCTGGGCGTCAAAATATCACGATGCAGGCTTTGTAGTGATCGGTGTCCACACGCCGGAGTTTTCGTTCGAGCACGAACCGATAAACGTAGAAAATGCCGTGCGCACTTTGGACGTTACCTTCCCGGTCGCCATCGACAGCAAGACTACGATCTGGCAATCGTTTAACAATGAAGCGTGGCCCGCGCAGTATCTCGTCGACGCGAAAGGACGAATTCGGTACCACCACTTTGGAGAAGGCGCTTATGGCGAAATCGAAAGCGTCATCCAGGAACTCCTGAAGGAAAACGGAGCAACTGGCCTAGCTTCTGGCACGACCAGCCTATCCGGTGTTGGTATCGAGGGCGCACCCGATTGGACGGATGAGCGATCTCCCGAAACCTATATCGGCTATCGCCAGGCGCAAAATTTCGCCTCGCCCGAAAAGGTGCACAAAGATTCAATTCAGAGTTTCAGTGCGCCCATGAAACTTTCTTTAAATCATTGGGGATTGAGCGGGTCGTGGAATGTCAATGCCGAGAGCGCCGTGCTGCAGGCAGCGCCGGGCAAGGTTGTGTTCCGGTTCCACAGCCGCGACCTGAACTTGGTTCTGGCTCCCGCGAAGGACGGCAAGCCCGTGCGGTTTGTCGTGAGACTGGATGGCGCCGCTCCCGGGGAAAACTCCGGCGTCGACACGGCTCCAGACGGCTCCGGCGAAATTCGAGAGCCCCGACTCTATCAGCTCATCCGGCAAAAAGGTCCAATCGTAGACCGAACCTTCGAAATCGAGTTCCTCGATCTTGGCGTTCACGCACTTGATTTCACTTTTGGTTAGGACTTCGGGAGTCTCTGATGCTGGCCACAATTTTCACGGTGCACGGCTCGGAACGGCCACAGAAGGCATGTGTGTCACCAATGGAACTTTGCAGAACGGGCATGCGCGATCGATCAGGCGTGCAAGATATTAAGAGCGCCGCCGATTGTCAATCCAGCGAGACATCGCGTCGCCGACTTCTTGACGCGATTCCGACAAAAGGGACGCGTTTTGTCGCAATGAGACTCAATCACGATGTTAACCGGGAAGACTGTTGAAAAGGAGATGCCATGGCTCTTGATCGGGTTCGTTGCTTCGAATTGAACCGTCGGCGTTGGCTAGAATTAGGAGTCACTTCCGCGTTGGCGGCGTGGCTAGCTCAGTGGTAGTCGTATCTAGTAACAAAACTCTGCTATTCCGAGTGCTCGCCGGTCTTCTGGCCGGCATGATCGCGCTCGCTGCGAATATGGCGCTATTGTCAATTGCGAGCGCATCTGGTATCCGCACCGCGCATGGCGGCCTATTCCTCCTGTTCACAAAGATCATTCACCGTGTCGCTCCGTCTCTTTCCTTCATGGATGGCTGGAAAATTCTTACACTGCCCGTCTCTCAGGCCGTATTCCATATCGTCACGGGTCTGGTGATGGCAATTTTCTATGCCTTGGTACTCGAACCGAAGCTCCCTGGCCGCCCTTTCTTCAAGGGCGTCGCGTATGGCACGGCCATCTGGTTCCTAAATGCCTTCCTGGTCTTGCCGCTGACAGATGAAGGAATCGCGGGATCTCGCAATATAAACTCACTTGGGTTAATTGCCTTCGCGCTTGCACACATGAGTTTCTTCCTGGTACTGAGCGTGCTCTACGGATTTCTGTGTTCAGGCAGCCGTCTTGATGTCGTTGACCATCCGTGTCTTTGAATCGTTCTTGAGCAAGCTCACCATCGCGCCAAAAGCTTGGTCGGTCGCCTCATCGGAGTCAGGAATGGTTCCGCATAGCCTTCGGTCAGCTTGCTCAAACGAGTAGTTTCGGGAATCCAAGTTCAATCCATACGATGGTATTGGTCGAGAGGACCATCGTCCAAATGTCCGGCTCCCAACCTTCTGGTGTGATGACCTCAAACCCTCGCAACCTTAGGATTGTGGCTTGTCCGTCTGCTTTCTTGGCTGCAAATTGAACACTCCGAAAATCCACGCGTGCAAATCTCGGATTGACCGCATCAGTACATGCAGAGGTGGAATCGCCTTTCCACGGCGACACTATGATGTTCCTTTATTGAATTGCGCTAGCGGGAAGCGCGCAGTCTGATAGAGACCACTGCAGGTTTCTGCAGCCGACCCAGCTATTGATACTTTCCTCAGAGGTATAGCCAACCTGTATCGCTACATATAAGAAGAGGGCGGTAAGAATCAGTTGGTGACAGTGCGGTTTCCACGCGTTTCTGTAAGTCTTTTGTTTCTAGTGAGATAAGAAAGGAAGAAACGAGAAGGCAGCGTTCTAACCAACTGAACTACGTCCCCACTTGCCAAATCACAAGATGCGCAATCGTCAGTGTTTATGCCGCTTTGCGCGAAATTGCATAAAATGCCCAATCTGCTCGGGGCGGGGGACCCAGCTTGCATCCACTCGGGCCGACACTGCTAATGAACCGCCAATAAGAATTTGAGCAAATCGTCGTCACAAAATTATCTTAACAGCTTCTTGCAGAACACGAAAGAGCCGCCGCCCTCATCTTCTCGGATCGGACTGTGCAGCAAAATCTCAATCCGATGTGGCGCGGAGAACATCTGCCTGTCCTTGGTGGAGTTTGTTCGCGCAAGCAGTCGCGGCCAGTGCCTTGTCGCGGCAGCGTCCACGCCACGCTCTTTCTGGGAAACAGCTCCTGGAATGCGGCGAGAATTTAGTGCCAACCGAGCGCTGGGGCGACCGTAGTCAGAATTGCCTCCATGACGTGCGCGTTATAGGCGACACCTAGTTGATTTGGGATGGTTAGCAGCAACGTGTCGGCCTCCGCGATCGCCTCGTCTTTCCTGAGTTGCTCGATGAGAACCTCCGGTTCAGCAGCGTAGCTGCGGCCAAAGATCGCCCGTGTATTTTCGTCGAGGAACCCGATCTTGTCCTCCTCTTCACGAGAGCCTTGTCCGAAATATCGTCGGTCACGGTCATCGAGCAACGGAAAAATACTGCGGCTAACAGAAATGCGCGGAGTACGCGTGTGCCCAGCTTCCTTCCATGCTGCGCGAAAGGCGCGAATCTGGGCGGCCTGTTGGATGCCGAGCGGCTCGCCGGTCTCGTCGAATTTGAGAGTGGAGGTCTGCAGGTTCATGCCTAGCTTCGCGGCCCATTCTGCCGTCGCGTTGGAAGCAGATCCCCACCAAATTCGATCATGCAAGCCTGCAGAGTATGGCTCAAGACGCAGAAGCCCTGGCGGATTGGGGAACATTGGACGTGGGTTAGGCTGCGCGAAGCCCTTGCCGCGCAGCAACTCAAGAAACTCTTCGGCATGCCGCCGGCCCATATCTGCATCGTCCTCGCCTTTTGTCGGGCGGTAGCCAAAATAGCGCCAACCATCGATGACCTGCTCGGGAGAACCCCGGCTGATTCCCAACTGCAGTCGGCCGCCAGAGATTAGATCCGCAGCGCCGGCATCCTCCGCCATGTAATGAGGATTCTCGTACCGCATGTCGATCACGGCGGTGCCAATTTCAATCTTTCGCGTTTTAGCACCGACCGCCGCGAGTAGTGGAAAGGGGGATGCCAGTTGCTGCGCGAAGTGATGAACGCGGAAGTAGGCTCCGTCCATTCCGAGGCGCTCGGCCTCCATGGCGAGGTCAATGGACTGCAGGAGCGCGTCGGCCGCGGACTGCGTTCGTGACTGCGGTGAAGGTGTCCAATGACCGAATGAGAGGAGGCCAATTTTCTTCATGCAATGCATCCCGGGGAATATTTAAAT
The DNA here is from genome assembly GCA_035482825.1 of Binatus sp. (SeqCode). Lineage (GTDB taxonomy): Bacteria > Acidobacteriota > Terriglobia > Terriglobales > Acidobacteriaceae > Sulfotelmatobacter. The sequence continues at coordinate 7,600 of DATHQJ010000279.1, forward strand.
AGACGTCAAGGACTGGCTCCGCACGTTCCAGTTGTTGTGCAATGTCGAATCGCCGGTCGCTAGATGAAACTTGGCTTCGGTGGCACACATACTGAGCCGAACCAGCGGCTGATGCACACCTCGGCGCCAACGCGCCTTCCCTCTCGGCCTTCGCGAGCAATTTCAACTGCGAGCGCGATTAGGGACTCTAGAACGTCGGGATCATGTTCCGTAACTTGACAAAGAATACTCTCAAACATCCACCGGGCTCCTCGCTTATGGTAAACGCTGCGCGCACCCAGACCTGCTGCACTCTGCTTTGGATGAAAGACCCACAAGGAGGATTCAGCCAGCAATTCCGTCGCCAACGTTCTGAAGTGGAAATGCAAAACGCGAGAGAGGAAATCCTTACGGCAACTCTTTGTGAACTGGTTACGGTTAAGAATTGAACGGACTAGGTTGCGCTCGTGTTGAAGGGCGTCCTTCGGGAATATTCTGCGACCACACGGTCTCTTCAGTACTCTGTCAGAAAAACAGCCCTGGTTCTGGCCGCTGACGGAAGCGGCACTTCGCTGCTGTTCGTGCCGGTGGCCACTCTGAGAGTCAAGGCGTCTCCCCGGCGCCAGGGAGATGGCCGATTGCCGGGGCTGCATCAAGGATGGACATCGAGAAAGAGGGCTTATTCTGAGATCGATTCGGTCTCAGCTTTGCTTATGCTTATGCTCCCGCGGGTTATGGCTGCCCTTGATGTGGAAGCCATGCGGCCCCTACCTCTGCTGATCGGCCAAAAAGTCCCTATTGCCCCATAACCAGCACCATGCGGAAGCGGGCCTTGCCTTGCATCATTCGAGCGTAAGCATCGGAAGCCTGTTCGAGAGGCACTGTCTCGATCATCGGTCGGATGTTCTCCAGAACACTGAAGGCAAGCGTATCCTCCCCATCAATCGGCGTTCCCGTCAGGCTCCCGTAGATCGAGCGCCCTCCAAAGACGAGCGGGAACGCATTCAACCTAAGCTCGTCCTGCGGTACGCCCACCACGATGAACTTGCCGCGGGCGGCAAGACCGGACACAAGTGTTCCCATGGCATCACCGCTGGTTCCGGTGGCGAGAATCGCCCTTGCCCCGCCCATTCGCTGCAAGGCCGCATTAGCATCCTCGGCAGTGGTATCGATGTAGACGTGCGCTCCCAAGTCTTTCGCCAGCTTTTCCTTGTCGCGTCCACGCCCGATTGCGACCGTGCGGAATCCCATATGCCGCGCAAACTGGATGCCAAGATGCCCAAGTCCACCAACGCCCTGTACGGCGACCAGATCTCCGCCGCGCAGGCCGGCATTGCGAAGAGCGTTGTAGGTTGTAATCCCCGCGCAGAGGAGAGGAGCGGCCTCGGCGGACGTGAGTTCATCCGGCACAGAACTGATGCCGCGCGCTTCCGCGACCATCACTTCCGCATACCCACCATCCATGGTTACTCCCGACACTACAGGGCTCTTACAATTCACGATGTCTCCGCGCCGGCACGACTCGCACACTCCGTCTTCTCCGGCGACTAGGCCGACACCAACCCGTTGACCGATTTTCCATTTGGACACGCCGGCGCCCAGAGCTTCAAGGCGGCCGACAACTTCATGTCCTGGAACACGCGGCAGAGTTAATCCGGGATAGGCTCCCATCACAGTGGCGGCATCAGTGTGACAGATTCCGCATGCTTCGACCCGGATGCGAACCTGGCCAGGCCCGGGTTCAGGAATTGTTCGTTCGACTATGCGAAGGCTGCCGGGTGCCGAGACCTCGACTGCTTTATATGTTTTTCCCACTTGAATCTCTCTTCACTTTCTGCATCTCGAGCGATGCGTTGTCCTTTACTGGATGAAATTGCGGTTTGACCATCAAGTGGTCATAACCAGATCGCCAATAGCCAAGTCCGGTGCCGCTAATCGCAATATTCATGCTGCCAATTGTTTCTCACTTCAGCCCAGCCACTCGATGAGGAGCCGGTTCAGCCGGTCGGGCGCGTCCAATGGAATCCAGTGGCTGGCGTCATCAATCTGCTGGTAGCGCCACCGTCCTTTCACGAATTGTCCCGACATCTTCATGCGTTCACCGTCGAGGTAGTGATCGTTTGAGGACCAGATGCCGAGCGTTGGAGCTTCCACGGGCGGCAGTGTGCGAGGCGACTCCGGAAGATGCGGAGCGACGTTCGCCCGGTACCTCTTGAGCGATGACTTTAGAGCATCTGGTCGGGACAGATCAGAGATGTAACGATCGATATCACCATTGCCTCGGAGCATTTCGCGGAACAGCGCCCAGTTGTCGCGCTGCAGCCAGGCCTCCGCGATTCCCTCGAACTGGAAAAACAGCATGTACCAGGCCATCTCCCGCTGCCGCAACGTAAATGGGGCAAGTGGATGTGGCACCGAAAGAACGACAAGCCTGCGAACGCGATTCGGGTGGGCAGCAGCCGTGAGCCAAGCCACAGCGGCTCCCCAGTCGTGAGCAACAATGTCCGCTTTTTCGATACCTAGCGCGTCGAGAATACCGACCAAATCGGCGACCGCGTTCTGCAGGGAATATGCGGCCACTCCTTCTGGCCGATCGGAGCGCCCGAAGCCACGTTGGTCCGGTGCGACGGCGCGGAAGCCATTCGCGACAAGAAATGGAATCTGGTTGCGCCAAAGATAAGAAGAGTCTGGCCAACCATGTAACAACACCACCGGCTTACCGCTGCCGTGGTCTTCTACATGAAGGGAAACGCCGTCTCGCGGAATACGATGCTCCGTATACCGAGGCGGCGGACTTGCTGGAACCTGCAGACTTTCGCGTTTAGGATCTCCGCCAAACATTGTTCTTCTGAGGGCAGCAGCGGTTGCCAGTACGCCGCCAAACCCGGCAATGAACGAACGACGGGAATTGACAGATTCTTCTTTACTGTGATTGTTCATACGCCCTTCTCCATCAAGTGGACAATGCGAATCTCTTCGCGATTGCATGAGACTTGTCAAAGATGCCCGAATACACCCGTCGTTTAACTGGCGATCTGTTTTAACAGTTCATGACCACGGAACGCACCGACGAGCTAGTCGTTTTCTAGTTTTATGGACGTCCCATGATGTGCACATGCGCGTACGGCGATCCGGCAAACATGATGTAGGCTCCAGTCGGCTTATGCGTGGTCGGCAGTCCTGTAGTCTTCGGATCGAACGGCCACATGATCATCCAGTGCGGCCCCACGGTGATTGCCGGACTGGTTTTGTCATTGGGGTCTGTATCGCTCCTCTGCGTAGCACCTGCGAGCATGTAAGTGATGCCCGGGACCGTGTTCGTCGGTTTGGGTTTATGGGCTTTGGCGTCGGCGAACCACTGCAACGAAGGAGCGTCGACACACATGGGCGGCTCCCCAATCACCTTGGGGTTTCCAGGCATACACGTGAAACCGTTGCTGCCCTCGCGCAGGATTACCGTATTGCCCTTCGCATCGGTGTCGATGATTCGAGCTGATCGGGCGATGTCATCTGGGCCGGCGGACATCGCCCGTGCTATTTTGCCTTGCGTAGTATCGCTGGTCTCCGTCGTAGAGTTCTGAACCAGACTTCGTGCCTCGACCGGCCTTCCGAAATCCATCTCTCCGACGAGCAGCATCGCGCTCGCAAGCAGCGAGAAGGAAAGTGTTCTTTTTACAAGCTTCATATAACCCGCCTTTCACTGAACGAGCGAAATCACGGTTAGATATATTGCCGCGCGTAAACGGAATCCAATTTGTTGGTAAACCACTTTTGCGCCATTCTCAGACTTGACGTGAAGAAAAGGAGTCTTTCCCGCCGCCAGAATCTGAGCTGCGAGAAACGTCGTCAGCTCCCGCGCATATCCGCGGCCGCGAAATTCGGGATGAGTGCACACCGCGCTGATTTCGCTAAATGCGGTGGACCGTAGTCGCTCGCCAGCCATTGCGACCAACCGCCCATCGTTCGCGCGAATCCCAAAATAACTTCCCATCTGGATGGTTTGTGGCAAGAACGGGCCAGGCTCAGTGGCAGCGGTGAGTTCCAGCATTTCGGGGACGTCCGTCGTGCCAAGCGGAAGCGGCGCCACACGCGCTGGGGCTAGCAAAGCCTCACAGATCATCTGCTCGATCCAACGAGACCGGTCGACTTGCCAGTCGCCGGGCACATCGAGCGGACTGGCGGTAAATAGCGCGACGTGCTCGCCGGGACTGACCAGCCGCTGTAAATCGGCGAATGCGTCATTCGTGGGATGAAGTAAAGCCACCAGCGGTGAAACGTCCGGCGGATATCGTCGCGCGAGGCCGTGCGAGCGGGCGAGGAGCCGGTGCTCCGTTGTCAGCGCGAACCAGATCGGGTTGTCGAGAGACTCTGGCATCAGGGCCTCCAATCAACGTTCGTCATGTCTGCCTCTTAGCTCGATCAGATGACGGATGAGACCGAGCGGTCGCATAAAAAGCAAGAAAAGTTGTTTGACGAGTTCGACCGGACAAATATGAATGATTGGGGGCTAGCCTGGAGATCTGTTCTATGAGCAGATATCAACGATGCACTAAGAGGATTACCGGCCTTCGGCCTTCTGGCCGCGAAGTGCCATACATGTGGAAGCCGCTTTCGCGATCAATCGGTTTTCCTCGTCGGTGATGGTGCACTCGACGTAGCCGATCGTTCGGCCCCGCCGCACGACCGTTCCTTCGGCTTTGAGTTGCGCCTGCCAGACCGGTCGAAAGAAATTGATTTTTAATTCCACGGTCGTAAAGGATTCATGGGGTGCGAGAGTACTTGCAAACGCTATGCCCATCGCGGCATCAGCAATATCGCAAAGAATCCCGCCATGCAGCGTTCCCATGGGATTTGCATGCTGTGGTCCGGCCGCTAAGACGACCGTCGCCCGTCCGTCAGCAATGTCTTTCACCTCAAATCCAATCAGACGCGCGATTGGAACATCGTTCGTTCTTGTCCGCTCCCTAAAGTCGGGTTCAGAGGAGCTTTCTTGAGCACTCATGACTTGCCGGCTCCGGCCTTCGATTTCCTGCCACGAACTTTAGTATCGAGATATTCCTCCAGATGACGGACGGCAAGGTCAAGAGGCTCTTCCTTCTTCTGCAGACGGCTCACCATTATGCTGCCTTCAAGCGTACTCGCAATCAAGGTGGCCAATTTCGCCGAATCGACATCGGCACGCACCTCGCCTCGTCGTTGCCCTTCCTCGGCAATTGATTGCAAACGATCAAGCAGGGAACTGAGAGCCTGACGGGCTTTGGCTCGCAACTGAGGATTGCCATCGTCGGAATCGATGGCCGTATTCAATAGCGGGCAGCCTCCCGGCACCAGTCCTGTACGCCGGTCGCGAAAGTTCCGCACGATTTGTTTGAGACGATCAACGGTATTCGGGATCTTCTCTGTTCCTTCGAAGCGCGCATCCATTGCAACTTTCCAGGCGTGCTCGAAGGCGTCTCCCGCAAGTTCTTCTTTGCTCTCAAAGTGCCGGTAAATCCCGCCTTTTTCCAGACCAGTGGCTCGCATGAGATCGGAAAGTGCAGCGCCATCGTACCCTTTTTGATTGAAGATTGGCGCTGCCTTACGAATGATGTCTTGCCGTGTCTGCTCGCCTTTACGCACGTTCTGCTCCTTGGCAGTGTCAGCTCCCCGATAATACGGTCGCTGACCGCACGATACAAGCAGTTGGATGAGACCGACCGGTCCCAGGTCGCATTTGATATGCAGCCAGCGAGCGGAATTGGGCATTTTGGGCCGCCCGCGCAGTCGCCGTGCAGGAGTTCCCCGCCTTACTGTCCGACTGCTCCAGCCGCCTTGAGCAGTTGCACAGTCTCCTTCTGCCTACCTTGAGCCGCAAACAAAAGTGCCGTCCTGCCGTCACCCGTCCTGGCGTTCACATCGGCCTGGGCGGCAAGCAGGGCACGCACGATCTCCGGGTAGCCCAGGCCATCCTCCTGGGTTCAGTGCACAAGCCTGTCATCGGATGATTGGGCCTCGGAAAGCAGTGGCCGGTAAATCTCCAAAGGTGCTGACTATTTTGCTGTGTCTTGCCCGGAGGTGGGACTCGTCGCTTGCCGTTGCCATATATTCATTGCTTGGAGGTCTTTCTTGGAGTAATCGGCAAAATAATCATTCGCTGATTTCTGGAAAGCAGAATCAGGCAAGGTCTGGGTGGCAAGTGGAGATGGGGGGAGTCCCGCTTTGAGGGAAGGACAAACCCGGAGCGAGCGCAAGCCCTCCAAACAACGCGATGCGCACTGCGATATGCATAAGCGCCTAGAAGATGTCTGCTGAGACCGCGATTGAGTACACTCGGCCGCTGATCGGATTGGGCATCTCCGGCTATTCTTCGTCCAGATATTCGCCGGGCACGTCGTCTTCGGGCACTTCGCGGGTACGAACTTCCTTCCCCTCGCGCCCTCTGGAGTCTTCGACTCCCGCTACCACCCCTGCCTCGAACGCGTTCCCTTCTTCCAACAATTCATCGACACTCTCAGAATCGACGCTTTCCACGTTGGACAAGCCCTGCAGATCTCCTGATTCCAATCCCGAGGTCTCTGGGGAGAATGCCGATGAACGCGGCCGTGGGCTTTGGTTCCGACTCGTCGTGCCGGCTACGCTCTGAGTTTTCTTCGCCGGTGTTTTCGCCAGTGCCTTCTTCTTGGCGGCTTTCTTCGAAACGGTTTTCGCTTTTGCCAACTTCTTAGCGGTTTTCCGCTTCCGCGCTGTCGGCTTCGCCGGCGACTTCGTCCTGGCGCTTTTCTTCGAACCTGTTGACTTCTTCTTGCTCTTTTTTGGGGTAGCCATTCGCGCAGTCTAGCACTGCCGCGTTCGTGTGGCAAAACGAACTTGCGGCGGGCTCGAATCGAAGCTATGTTTGTGTTTCGCTCGGATCGATTAGATGACGCACCGTCGGCTCCCCAGTCACATAGCTGTAGATCCGCCGTTCCAGTTCGCTGTCGGCCTGGGTTTGCCGCTCGTGTTGACGCAGATGTTCGGCCCAGGAATGCACCAGGAAAATTTCTAAATAGCGATCCGGGACTTCAGTGTCGCGAAAAATTCCCCAGCGAAACGCGCCATCGCGACGCCGTATCCGACCGTATTCGTGCATCGCGTCAAGAAATTCCGCCGTCCATTTTTGAAGCACGGTGTATTCGACCGTAACCAATACCGGTCCTCCTTCAAGATCAGCCGCAACTTCCCCGATGACGACGGGCATGCGCCAGTGGTTCCAGGGACTCAGATCCGCGGTCGATTCCGGAAGCTGCGCAAAAAGAGCCAATGATGCGGTCGCGATGGTCCCAATCCCAGCGTAGAGCAGCGCGGCTCGAATCCCGGATTGTTGCGCGACCGCACCCCAGGCCGCTGTCCCGAGAGCGTAACTTCCCTGCGAAACCAGGATGAAGATGGCCAGCACTCGCGCTCTTACCCAATCCGGCGCCAGGTTCTGGACCAGAGCGTTGATCAGAGAAATGAAGGTCACCCAAACCGCACCGCCAATCAACATGATCGCAGCCAGAGCGCTCAACCGGTGCAAGCCACTCATCACGACAATCACCAACCCCATGAGGACTACACCGGTCGACACGACAGCTTCCGTGGACCACCGGGCGCGCGCCGCCTGCATGATCAAAGCACCGATGATTGCTCCCACCCCAAAGCATCCCAGCAACAGCCCATAGCCGGTCGCGTTCTGATTCAAGCTTCGCGCCACCGTCGGCAGCAAGGCAAACAATGCGCTGGAGAAGAACATGACGACGCCGGCTCGGAGCAATACCGTCAGGATCGCGGGGGAGTGGCCGACATAGCGAATGGCCGCGACGGTGGCTCCCGAAAACGACTCCGGCGGCGCGCCCCTCCTGCGAACCGGCCTCTTCCACCGGGCGACGACCAGAATGACGCCGAAAAACGATACGAAATTCGCCGCAAATGCAGTGGCGACACCGGCAGCGGCTATGATCACGCCAGCCAGTGCGGGCCCCACCGCTCGGGCCAGGTTGAATTCAATCCCGTTGAGCGCAGATGCCGCTGCCAGGTCCTCTTTGGACACCAACTCAGGTAGAACTGCTCGCCAGGCCGGAGTTTCAAACGCATCCCCCGCGGAAAGGGCAAACGTCAGTACCAGCAGCAGCCAGGGCGACATCACTCCGGCGATGGTCAAAATCGCTAGCAGCAACGCGACGCCCATCATCCACGATTCGGTGAAAAGAATCAGCCGGCGGCGGTCGACGATATCGCCCGCAGACCCCGCAGGAAGGGCCAGCAGAAAGTATGGCAAAGAAGCGGCCGTCTGCGTCAACGCGACATAAACTGGCCCGGCGCCGAGTGACACCATCAACCATGCGGCGCCCACGTTCTGCATGAATGCTCCGCAGTCTGAAATAACGTCGGCGATTAATAGATTGCGAAAAATCGCTACTCGCAGAGGCCGCCACAAACTCGAGGACGCAGTCGGTTTCACTTTCTCTCCGTTGCCAGCAGTGCTCGATCAACAATCAGAATTGGAGTTCGTTCCAGGCAGCGCCTCGCAGACGACGAGTCATTCCGAGTATCCCCATGCCCGATCCCGTCGTGATCCAGGAGGTAAGAACGATTTCGCCTTTCCGCCGGAAGGGACCACGCCCTACAATCGCAAGGAACGCTCCGTCGGCGCAGGAGAAACGGAAATCTCTGCCACAATGTAAGGAGAATATCTCATGCCTGCAATCACCACGAAAGATAGAATCTTCTACAAAGACTGGGAAAAGGCGCCGCTCAGGAGGTAGTGTCCTCTCACGACGTTGCTGGAGTTCCTGATTTCGTAACAAGTCCCAGGTAGTCAGTCAGGCATCGAATAGTTATGCGAACGTCCAGAGGCGCGGCGGAAGTAGTCCTGGTGAAACGTCCGGTCTAAGCCGGCCGGAAGAGGGCGGTTCAATCCCGCCCCGCCGCCCCAGAGGTCTGCGAATCTTCAGAGTTCTGCAATCACCGGGCTTTTCCACAGCCCCCACAGAAAAATACTCCCATCCTGTGACGAACAACCTTAACCGAGCGCCCGCATGCTATAGTGCGATTTCCCTATGGGATCGTTCCTCTTCTTCGCTTTTTCGTGGTGGGGTATTCTGCTGCGGATTGTGGCCATCGTCCACTTCATCCGGCGGCGGCCGGACTATTTCTGGATATGGGTGATCCTGATTCACCCCATCGGAGCTCTGGTTTACATCGTCGTCGAAGTCATTCCCGACGCAGGGCTGCTGCGAGGTTCGTTGCAAGTTTTTCCGCGGCGGCGGCGGATTCGCGAATTGGAGCGCATCATCCTCGACAATCCTTCGGCCGGAAACTACGAAGAACTCGGGCTGTTGTATCTCGACGACGGCAACTACGCACAGGCCCGGGCCGCGTATGACAAAGCGATTTCCTCGCGAACGGACCATCCCGATCCGTTTTACCGCCGCGGCGTCGCCGAGATCGAACTCGGGGACTTCGCCGCCGCCGTACCTGACCTGGAGCGCGCCGTCACTTCCGATCCCGACTACGACTTTCATCGCGCCAAAGGGCTGCTGGCCTGGGCCTACGCGCAGACCGGCCAGCCCGAGAAGGCGGATGCGATGTTTCGCGAGGCGACCCGGATTTCCACCATCTCCGAGACGTATTACTACTACGCGCTCTTTCTGCAGTCGCAGGGACGCGCTGCCGAGGCCCGCCAATGGTCGCAAAAGATTCTCGACAAGAAGCCGACCATGCCAGGATATCTTCGCCGCCGCGAACGGCCGTGGTTTCGCAAAGCCAGCGCCTTGCTGGCGCGATTGCCGGCGCAGTCCTAGATTGTCTCTCAAATACGGATCAGGGGCAGGTGATTTGGGCGGCGCCGCTAACGATGGTGGAGGTGCCATTATTGGCCAACGCGGTGGCGCCGACTTCGACGGTACCGGACATCCCTGCCTCGCATTGCACGGTCGCGGTTCCCGTGCCGGTGGAGACGATGCTGGCGATCACTTGATTGGAGCTGTTGGGCGCCACCGCAAATCCACCGGTGTAGGGTAGAGCGAATGTGACCGGGGCGGGAGACGGCGCGACGCTGAAAGTTCCAGTCGCGGTGAAGACAACTTGTCCGCCGAACTGCTGCGCGTCGGCGAACGCCGGCGTGACTGCGATCGCCAGCAGCACGCGGCCGGCATTGGGGATGCTTGGCGATCCGCAGGAAGTCATCATCATCGCGAGGAACGCGGCCCCGAGAGCAGCAAGAAGCGGACTGCGACGAAACATGATCGGAACCTCAACGGACGGCGACGTGGCGACAATCTCTATTTTGCCTGATGCATGATCGGTGTCAAGGGATGGCCTTTGAATTGATAGCGCCGGCGTCTCGCCGGCTGTCGCGCGCACGTGTCGCTCGCGCCGCGGCGGGCGAGGCAGATCCACTCACCCGCACAAGTCGTCGATGACTTCGGGACTTCTGAATCCGGATGTTAAGATAGACAGTGAATATTTTCGAGCCTCCCATCCGGCTGCTGGCGACCGACATCGACGGTACGCTGCTCAATCCACAATTTCAGATTTCTGACGGCGATCTGCAGGCGCTGCGGCGGGCGCACGCCGCTGGCATCGAGATTGTGCTGGTCACCGGGCGGAGGCATACGTTCGCTTTGCCTATCGCGCGGCAGCTTGGATTCGACTTGTGGCTGATCAGTTCCAATGGCGCGGTCACGCGGTCGCTGGCCGGTGAGACTTTTCATCGCGACCTGATGCCGGCGGAAACTTGCCGCCGGCTGTGCGGGGCCATGCAAGAATTCCGCGGGCATACCGTTCTGACCTTTGACAAGGAAACCAAGGGCGCGATCGTCCTCGAACACATGGATGACCTGGGAGCCAGCATCCGGCGCTGGCTCGAGAAAAACATGGAGTACATCGAGTTTATGGTGCCGATCGAGAGCGCTCTGGTCAGCGATCCGGTGCAGGCAATGTTTTGCGGGACCATGGCACGCATGAGCCAGGCGCTGCGGGCCCTCGAAGGCGCAGGCATGGATGGGACCGTGACCGTGCTGCGAACCGAGTATCCGGAGCGCGATTTGTCGATGATTGACGTGCTCAATGCCGGGTGTTCCAAGGGACACGCGCTGGAGCGGTGGGCGGCGCATCGCGGGTATCGGCGCGAACAGGTCATGGCCGTCGGTGACAATCACAACGACATTGAAATGCTTGAGTTTGCCGGGCATCCGGTTATCATGGGGAATGCCTGCGAGGAATTACGCAAGCGCGGGTGGACGGTGACCCGCGGCAATGATGATTGCGGCATTGCGGCGGCGATAGATTTGGCTCTGGGATCGGCGATCGTTAGTCGTTAGTCGTTAGTCGTTGGCAAATGCGGATGCGCGTTCTGACTTCAGTTCGGCTCGGTCTCGGCGTCCTGGTGACGCTCCTGGCGGCACTTCCCTGCTTTGCTGGTGAAGTCGCGGTGCTGCGGAATGGATTTTCCATTCGGCATGAGCGGCACGAGGTCGTGGGGGACACGACTCGGTTGTATCTGACGGCCGATGGCTCGAGTTTCGTCGATGTTCCCACCGCAGAGATTGAACATTTTGAAGCAGCGCCGGAATTGCCGGCTTCCGGAGAGAAATCAAAATCCCCATTTCTCGCGAAAGACGCGAGAAATGGGGCACCCAGCGCGTCGGTGTTTCCCGCTGCATCGGTCTTCCCCACCACCAGCGCGGTGGATTTGAATGACGTGGTCAATTCCGCGAGCGGGCGCTACCGGCTGGATCCAGACTTGGTCAACAGCGTGATCAAGGCAGAGAGCGGTTTCAACGTGCGCGCGGTCTCGCCCAAGGGCGCGCAAGGGCTGATGCAGTTGATGCCTGGAACCGCATCGCAACTGGGAGTACCGAACGCGTTCGACCCGCAGGCGAACGTTGAGGGGGGAACCAAGTATCTGCGCGAATTGCTGGAGCGCTACAACTTTGATCTGGTGAAGGCACTGGCGGCGTACAACGCCGGGCCACAGCGTGTAGAACAATTCGGCGGCGTGCCTCCTTATTACGAAACACGGGCTTACGTGGCGCGAGTGGTCCGGGATTTTAATAAGAAGAAGGAAGCGCAGCAGAAGGCAGGTGCCGCTTCGTCTCCGGGGACCACCGCATCCAAGAAGGCTGCCACCGCGAAGGCTCCACGACCCAAGAGCAAAGAACATAATTCAAGGGTGGCCCAAGCCAAGGCGAGCCCGGCTCCGACGAACCCTTAGGTTCCTCGCAACTCGGTGGAAAGCGAGAGCGGCTGTCCCCACATTGACCCCTGTGGCTGGGTCGTTTACCTTGGTGAGTGTCGTTTCCTCTTCGCGTTGCGAAGGCTGCGGCACAACGACGTCCCCTCTTCATGGATAAAAAGCGAATTCTGGGCAGCATCGTCATGTTGCTCATCCTGGCCGTTCTGGTTTACCTGCAATATCGCCATTGGCGGACGTTTGACTGGGCAACCTTCTGGAGCCAAACCCACCGGATCAAGAAAATCCATGTGCTGCACGGCATCGCGCTGATTTACCTCGCGTATGGGCTGCGAGCCTTGCGCTGGAAGATTTTCCTAAAGCCCGTCCGACCCAAGACCACGGTGGCCCAACTGATATCGCCAACCCTGGTCGGGTTTGCGGGACTGGCGCTATTGGGGCGGGCGGGAGAGTTCATTCGTCCGTATCTGATCGCGCGCCGGACGGAGCTTTCCGTCTCGTCGCAACTGGCGGTGTGGGCCGTGGAACGCATTTTTGACGGAGGAGCGTTCGCCGTGCTGATGGCGCTGGCCATTTTTCTGCCAAGCGCGTTGCCTTCGATTCCGCATCCCGAGTATTACGTGAAATTTCGCGAAGCCGGTTTCGTACTGATTGCGATCGTGGTCGCGACTACGGTGGGCGCGATCTTGATCGGACGCAATGGCGAATCGGCAGCCCGCTTCGTGGAGAGGATTTTCCAGCGTTTTCCCTCAAATCTCGGCGGCAGGCTGGCCCTGAGGGTGCGGGAATTTGGCACCGGATTGAACACGATCCATGGGCCCCTGTCGCTGCTGTGGCTGGCGCTGGTTTCGGTGGGAATGTGGTACACGATTGCGCTCGCGTATCAGGAAGTGACGCACGCCTACGGAATGGATGCGCTGGAGATTCCGGTTTCGCAGTTGCTGATTCTGATCTTCGCCAGCATGGTGGGCTCGGTGCTGCAGTTGCCGGCGGTAGGCGGTGGATCGCAGATGGCGACGATTGCGATCCTGTCGAGCGTCTTCGATGTGCCCCCGGAACTGGCGGCCAGTTGCGGGATTCTGCTCTGGCTGGTGACGTTTGCCTCGGTGGTGCCAACCGGGCTGGTGCTGGCGCATCACGAACGGCTGTCGTTGCGCAAGTTGTCGCAGGAAAGCCATCAGGCGGAGGACGCGGAGCCGCCCCCGAAGGCGTAGAGAAAACTCTTGCTCTTAACCAACCGCGCTGCTTCACACTATCGGCGAACAGCGGGATGGGCGTATGATGATTGCCGTTTTTGAACCATGAAGGAGATCCCGGATGATTGGCCAAGCGAACGACGAATGTCCAATTTCGGAGCTCATTGAGCCTGCTGTAAAGCGTCAACTGCTGAGCCCGTTCCAGGAATGGTTTAACCAGGACTTATCGCGCATGAGGATCTTTTTCTACCGTCGCTTACGCGATTCTCATTTTCCATTCGCCTTCGCGACCGACGATAGCATCTTCCTCTCCGACCTGGTCGCCCGCTCCGGCAAAACCGGCATGATGTGGGCACTGGCCCACGAGCTGGCGCACATCGTTCAGAAGAGGCTGGGGCAGACTCGGCCTCGCAACCGCGCCGACCGACAGATCGAGGCCGATGGTTTAGAAAAAGAAGCCGACCGAGCAGCATTGGCGTTCCTAACCGCGCAGCCGCGCCCGAACCTGTCGTCGGATGAGTCTCGGGCCATCCGCGCGTGGGGCCCGGCGGGACATTTTTATACTGTGTACTGGGTCGCGCGCTTTGTGGGTTTATCAGACAACCGTGCAGAAACATTGGCCTTTTACGCGCAGATGCCAGACCAGGTCTGCGACTTGGACGCGACTTGCGCCGGACTTGCCTGGTCAGCCTCGGCTCCCATTCCAGCGGCTGGCAAGATCCGCGATCAAGTGGTTGGCGGGGAGGATCGCTTCGATTCCTATATCAACTCGATTCAGGCGGGTCTCCATTGCTTGAACGGAAGGGACTCCGGCAAACTCCGGCCGGCGGGTACGAAGATCGGCATCGATTTCAACGATCCCTATCCGCAAGGCGAACCCAAGCGCCGGCTCGCCAATTTACGGAAATTGGCCAATAACCACTACCTGGACCTGTCCTTCGGCCTCGGCTTACATGCGCTTGGGGACAGCTATGCGCATCGGACAGCCGACGGCCATATGTACATGGGACCCAAGGGCCACTTCCTTCCCGGAGGTTCCATTCCTCGTAACGTGAAGGAGTTTATGGGATTTGAGGTGGACGCGATTGAGGAACACTCCGAGCTGTACTCCAACTATTGCATCGATCTATTTCGTGCCATTTCAGATCGGTATGATCCCTCCTCCAGCACAGAGGAACGATTTCGTCGCCTGCCAGAGCTCGGAGACAAAATAAGCCTGGTGACCACCCAGGGGGACGAGGACGCACAAATTGCGAGAATGGAGAGATTTTATCCCGACAGAGCCGGCGGTTTCGCGCCCGAATGCGACGCAGAATCGATCTCGCTGATGCCCCCGAAATTTATTTTTTGGGAGGATTTTTGCAAACGGCACCCAGGCAGGGCTTCAGCGGCGTTGCTGCAAAAGGTGCAAGATCTGGCGGAAGAGTGGGCATGATTGGTGCTGCGCGTCGTGCATGGTTCCCATGCGAAGTATTTGGCATAACTCAGTTTTCCCAAGCGGCCATTTTCCATTACTCGGACGGTTGCGTCACAGTACAGCGCGTGCTCTACAACACCTCCAAGCGAATCCCAACATTGTGCCGCTCCTCGTCCGTTTTGTGTGACCCTCTATCTTTCGGCGTAGATATCTTGGTGCGAGACCTTTCGAGTGAGCCAACCAACCCTCACACTCGGCGCGTGTTTCTCGCAAACAAGCATTGCCGGAGGCGTTATCGAGCAGCGAAGCGGGCAACAGCTACGTGAAAGACCGCGGCATCCCCTGCGGTCAACTAGCTTGCCTTCATTTGGACGGGATGGTGGCCCCGGGCAGAGTCGAACTGCCGACCTTCGGTTTAGGAAACCGCTGCTCTATCCATCTGAGCTACGGGGCCAAGGATTTGCCCCATTATCTCACGTCGATTTGCACACCCAAACTCTCGCAACTGTCCGTGGTCCGGGCGAGATCCTTCGCTCCGCCTGAAGAACGGCTACGCTCAAGATGCCGCCACGGGCAGAGTGATTTCAACAACTCAGGGCTTTGGCGCCACATCGTCAAGCGCAAGATTGAGTTCGAGCACATTGACCCGCGCTTCTCCGAGCAGACCCAGATCCCGCTGCGCCGTATGTTTGAACACCAGATCGCGGACCGTCGATTCCGGCAGGCCGCGCTCACGAGCGATGCGCGGGACCTGAAACTCCGCCGCCGCCGGAGAGATTTCCGGGTCCAGCCCCGACGCGGAAGTGGTGATCAGATCCACGGGAACCAACTGCGCGGGATTTTCTTCGTGCAGGCTCTTGGCATCGGCCTGAACGCGGTCGATGAGCTTCTGGTTGGTGGGCCCTAGATTGGTGCCGCCGGAGTTGGCCGCATCGTATCCGTTGCCCGCGGCCGAGGGCCGCGAATGAAAATATTTCGCCGACGTAAACGGCTGCCCAATAATCCGCGAACCGATGGCTTCCCCGTTGCGATAACGAATCTGGCCGTTCGCCTTGTCCTTGAACACGACCTGCGCCACGGCCGTGATCAGCAGCGGATAAATTACTCCCAGCAGAATCGTGGTCGCG
>DATHQJ010000280.1:0-4012 GCA_035482825.1 Binatus sp. (SeqCode)
GCTCGTTGCGCTTTCACCAGCCCCGCGCGCCCCGCCTTGGTCAACTTAAAGTAACGTTTCGCCCGCCCGCCCCGCTGCGGCGTAGCGTCACCCAGCCAGGAACGCACAATTCCCTTTTCCTCCATGCGATCGAGCGTTGTGTAGAGCGCTCCCGGGGCAGGTTCCCGCCCGGTGCACGAAGCAATCTCAGAACGAATGGTCACGCCATAAGCGCTCTCGCCCAGACGCAGGATTGCCAGCAAAACCAGTTGCTCGAATTCCCCGAGTGCAAGCGGCTGCGACATGTACTACAATGTAGTTTATATCGACGACGATGTCAACCCGGCCCGCTATTCATCCACCGCCGAATTCCTAAGCGTCCCCACTCCCTCGACGCTGACCTCCACCACGTCCCCCGCCACCAGCGGCCCCACCCCCGCCGGAGTCCCGCTCGGAATCAAGTCCCCCGGAAATAAAGTCATGGCCTGCGCAATATGCCGAATCACTACGTCGAGTGCGAAGAGAAAGTCGCGTGTGTTGCCATCCTGCTTGATCTGCCCATTCACCCGCGTCTGCACGCCCACCCCGGCCCACGGATCGATTTCGTCCGTCACTACGGGCCCCACCGGACAAAACGTGTCAAAGCCCTTGGCCCGCGACCACTGCCCGTCTTTATTCTGCAAATCGCGTGCCGTCACATCATTGACGCACGTGTATCCCAAAATATATTGCCGGATGTCCGCGTCCGCCGCCGGCTGATAACAAGTCTTGCCAATCACCACGCCTAACTCGCCCTCAAGATCGACGCGCTGCGAAATCTTCGGACGCCTCACCACCCCTCCCGGCGCCAGCAGCGCCGATGTGGCTTTCAAAAAGATCAGCGGCTCCGTGGGCACATCGTGCCCCAACTCCGCCGCGTGCTCGCGATAGTTCCTCCCCACGCACACAATTTTCGACGGACGCACCGGAGGCAGCAGCGCCGCCTCCTCCAGCGGAATCGCCTCAATCCGCCGCGTGCGCAAACTTTCCATATCCCCGTCGGCTTCTTCGGGTGGGGCAACCAGCACGCGCACAATCGCGTCCCGCCCCGCAACGGACTCAACCAGCCCGTACTCGGCCTGGCCATTGAATTGAAATCGGCAATATCTCATAGCAATCTATCTAACCATATCTGCTGAAATTGAGGCGAAACAGAAAGAAAATATTTTCAGGCGGGAGCGAAAATAAACCTTCCTCGTCACCGTGGAAGAGCTGCCCTTTAGGGCCGCGTAAAGCACCAGACAATAATCGTGGGCTTCAGCCCCGGCGGATCACGGCACCGTTTCCCCCGCCTCCTCCGACCGCACACTCTCATTCCCGCGCACGTCAACGGCAGTTATCGAATACGTGTAACGTTTCCCCGAGGCGACGGAAACGTCCCGGTATGCCGGCGTCTTCAGCAATTCTGCGTTCACCTTCACCCCAGCCATTCCATTTTCGCGACGATAAACGTTGTATCCGTCGAGATCGACATCAGTCACCGGCGCCCATACCAGATCGATAAACGTCTTCTGCCCCGGACCGGAAGCCACCGCTTGCAACCCCGAAGGAACCGCTGGCGGAAAAACATCGTCGGCAAATACTCTGACCTCGGCCGTGTCATCACCCTCGACCTGCACCTCAGCCTTGTTCTCCTGCGCCATCACCGTCACCGTGTCCGCGTGATATTCGTAGGTCTTCTCCCACTCGATGGTTGAATCGGTAAGAGTCAGACTGCGTTCGCTTCCCGCCGGAATCTCGCCGGCCAGAATCTGTTCCTGGCCGCCTTCCACACGCCGGTAAACGCGATAGACGTAGTGCAACGCTTTCGTGGAACCCGCAGGCGGAACTTCGTTCGTCCAGCTCAGCACAACTCCTTGACTCGTGACTCGCGCGGCAAAATCCTGTGGCGGCGGCATAGTGCGAACCAGCGAGACCCGCACCTGATTCGAAAGTCCGGCTGCGCGGCCCTCGTTGTTGAGCACCTCGATGGCATAAGTAATCGATGCCGTGGGATCGTCGCTCGTAATCTGACTCGCGAGCGCATCCGTGTACGACGCTGCCACCTTCTGCCTGGAAGATTTCGCGGAGACCGGACTGGGCCGCGATGGAACCGCCTGAGCTACACCAGGCTGCGCTGGAGCCTCCCCCACCGGCGTTCCACACTCCGTCAAAACCGCTGCCAGACTTCTGCAGATTCGCGTTGGCCCCAGGTTGCGAACCGTCTGCCGATCCGTCGTCACGCCGGGAATCGTCCAAGTGAGCATGACTCGATCACCCTTGCGCGCGGCCCGCAGGTCCGTAGGCGGCTTCGGCAGTTCCAGCGACGGAGGCCGCGGCGGCCCAATCGTCGCGCACGCCGTGATCAGCCACGGCGCACAAAGAGCCAGCGAGAACCTCAGCGTGCAGCGTCTCATGCGGAAGAAAACAGACTATCAGATTACAAGCGCCAGTCCGGCGACTAACCACTGACCACTAACCACTGATTTCCTTCACCGCCTCACGAAACACTTTCGTGTGCCGGTCCACATCTTCCGCTTCCGTCTGCGGCGACATCAAAGCCATGTTGTGAAACGGCGTGAGCAGTATCCCTCGATTCATGGCGTAGAGATGCATGAAGCGTTCCAACTCGAAGTCCATCGCATCATGCGCCTGCGAACCATTTTTCGGCTCCTCGGCGGCGAAAAGATATTCCGCTCGGCATCCCAGGCGAGTCACGTGCCACGGAAGTTCGGCGTCCGCAATCGCCTTGGCCACGCCCGCCGTCCATCGCTCGGCCATCGGAATCATCCGATCGAACGCTTCCTTCGTAAGCACTTTCGTCAGCGTGGCCCGCATGGCAGCCAGAGACAGCGCGTTCCCAGCAAGCGTTCCCCCAATGCCGCCCACGTCGCAGTTCTCGAGTTCCTGCCTGGCCACAATGCGCTCTGCCACTTCCTGCGAGAAACCATAGGCCGCACCCGGAATGCCTCCGCCAATCGCCTTGCCGAAAACCAGAATGTCCGGCTCAAGATTTTCCGCGCGCGTGTATCCTCCCGGCCCGGCGCAAATCGTGTGCGTCTCATCGATGATCAGCTGCGTCCCGTGTTCACGCGTCAGATCGCGCAGCGCTTTGTGATATCCGGCTTGCGGATGCACGATGCCGACATTGGTCATGGCGGGCTCGGCCAGCACGCAAGCCACATCGTCGGAATGGAGCGCCGCTTCCAGCGCATCGACATCGTTGAACTCAACTACCTTGGTCGTCACCGCGGGATTCACCGGAGGTCCGATGTTCCCCGGCCGCGGCTCCGCCACTCCGTTGGCCCCCAGACTGATAAACGTTTCATCCACGGTGCCGTGATAACACCAGTTGAAAACCAGAATCTTCGGCCGCCCCGTGATCTGCCGCGCCAGCCGGATCGAAAATCGATTCGCATCGGTCGCCGTCAGCGCGAACTGCCAGTAGGGCAACTGAAACCGCTTCTGCAATTCCTCGGCAACAAAAATCGAATCTTCTCCGGGCAGCATCAGCGTAATGCCGCGCCGCGACTGCTCTTCCACCGCCTTCACCGTGGAAGATGGCGAATGCCCCGTCATCGCTCCCGTGTCGCCCAGGCAAAAGTCAACGTAGCGATGCCCGTCCACGTCGAAGAACTCCGCTCCTTGCGCCTCGCGCACAAACGGAGGAAACGCGCCCGCCCACTTCACCATCCAGTTCATGGGAACGCCCGCCAGCAGCGACTTCCGCGCCCGCTCAAACAGCGCCTTCGATTTCGGGCGCTCGTCCACAAACTTCTTCTGCTCGCGAGCCATCAGGGACTGCAGGCGCGACCGGTCGACAGTTCTCATAATCAAGAAGATAAACCACAGAGGACACAGAGAACCACAGAGGAAATCCGGCAGTTCCTCTGTGTTTCTCTGTGTCCTCTGTGGTTAAAGATTTTCCTACAGAATGTACCGCGACAAATCCTGGTCCTTCACAATGTCGGTCAGCATCTTGCGGACATAGTCGGCGTCGATGGTCACGTGGTCG
>DATHQJ010000281.1:0-6231 GCA_035482825.1 Binatus sp. (SeqCode)
ATGGCTTCTCGCATATGAAGATCGGAATCACCTGTTATCCGACATACGGCGGTAGTGGAGTCGTCGCCACCGAACTGGGCCTGGAACTGGCGCAGCGCGGACACGAGATTCATTTCATTTCCTACGCCCAGCCCATCCGCCTGCGCGGCGAGGAACCTAACATCCACTATCACGAAGTGGAAGTTTCCCGTTATCCGCTGTTCGACTATCCGCCGTATGACCTCGCGCTCGCCACGCGGATGGCGGAAGTCGCGCAGCTGTACGATCTCGACCTGCTGCACGTGCATTACGCCATCCCGCATTCGGTCAGCGCGATGCTGGCCCGGCAAATGCTGGCCGACGGACCTCGCGGACGCCGCCTGCCCTTCGTCACCACTTTGCACGGCACCGACATCACTCTGGTCGGCCTCGACCGATCCTATTTGCCGATCACGCGTTACTCCATCCAGCAGAGCGACGGCGTCACCGCGATTTCAAATTATTTGAAAGACCGCACCCAGCGTGTGTTCGATGTGAAGAACAGCATTGAAGTGATTTACAACTCGGTGAATTGCGACGTGTATCGCCGCAACCTCGACACTTACCCGCAAGTGCGCGCGGAGTACGCGCCCAACGGCGAGAAGGTTCTGGTCCATCTCTCGAATTTCCGCCCGGTGAAGCGCCTAACCGACGTGATCGAAATCTTCGACCGCGTCCACAAGACGATTCCATCGAAATTGCTGCTGATCGGCGATGGTCCCGACCGCTCCGTCGCCGAATGGCTGGCCGTGCAGAAGGGCATTCATAGCGACGTCTTGTTTCTCGGTAAGCAGGATCAGATTGAGGAGAAGTTATCGATCGCCGACATTATGCTGATCCCCAGCGAACTCGAATCGTTCGGCTTGGCCGCGCTTGAGGCCATGGCCTGCGAGGTTGTTCCCATCTCTACGCGCGCCGGCGGCGTGCCCGAAGTCATCGATCACGGCAAGACTGGCTATCTCGCCGACGTGGGCGACGTCGAGACCATGGCGCGCTACGCCATTGAGTTGCTCAACGACGAGCAGCGTTTGAAAGAAATGGGAAAACAGGCGCGGGCGGTTGCGATCGAACGCTTCGGCTCCGCGAAAATCGTGAAGCAATACGAAGATTTTTACCGCCGCGTGCTCGATCGTTCGGCGTAAAAACCCTCCGGCACCGAACTCCCCGACTCCACCAGCGGCAATCGGATCCGAATCAGCGTTCCCTTCCCTTCATGACTGTCGATGGTCATGCGCGCGGTGTCGCCGTATAGCACTTGCAGCCGCTCGGAAATGTTCGCCATGCCGATGCCCATCCCCGACCAACTGCTGCTTTCTTCCAACTGCGCCCCGCCCATGCCAACCCCGTCGTCCTCGACTTCAATGATGAGGCGGGAATCGCTGACACGGCTGCGCAGATAAATGCTGCCGCCCTCCACCTTCGGCCCCAGCCCGTGTTTGATGGAGTTCTCCACCAGCGGCTGCAGTAGCATGCTCGGGATCACGACATCCAGCGACGCGGGATCAAACTCTTTCACGACCCGCAGCTTGTCCCGCCCAAAGCGCACGACTTCGATATCGAGATAGTTGTCGATGAATTCGAATTCTTCCCGCAGGGGCGCAAACGCGTCACTGCTGTTGAGCAGCCGCCGCAAAATTGTCGCCAGCTTGAAGATCACGTCCCGCGCCATGTCCGGGTCAAACCGCACCAGCGACGAAATCGAATTCAAGGTATTGAACAGGAAGTGTGGATTGATCTGGTTCTGCAGGGCTTCCATGCGGGCGTGCAGCAGAAGCCGCTCCTGCTCTTCCAGTTTGATCTGAATGCGCACGCTGTTGAAAATCTTCAACTGGATTCCTATCGCCGTCACCGCCGCGGCGTAGATCGCGCTATAGACCCAGTAGTTGTCGGGACTCTCAATGCTGAACATGGAGTGAGGAAAATATTCCACCAATTCGGTTTGCACGAAGCGCAAACCGATCACAGTCCAGAAAAACATGATCTGCCAGTCGAACAGGCGGGGACGCGGCAGGTTGCGCCGAATGATGCGAAAGATGCCTTCATCGATGAACGGCGAGAACGACCAGATGTCGTCCTTGTCGATGGCCCAGGTGCGCAGCTGTCCCGCGACAAAACCAGAAAGCACATCGAACGGCAGCGCGGCCCACTCGCCGTGCAGCAGCGCGGGCATACCCATCAGCACGCCGCCCAGCGATCCCGCCCAGCGGCCGCCAATCACGCCCAGCAGCATCGCCGTCTCGAAACTCATGTCGCTGGCCTGAAAGCTTTTTTGCGAGATGCGAATCCAGACCCCGAGCATCATCGGCAGGCCGAACCACAGAACCAGATACACCTTCTGCCGGAAGGTGCGCTCTTCGCGAAACAACAGACGTTTGAATTCCCGGGAACGCACCAGACTGCTGGACACAGCCGCAGCTATGCCCAGCTTGACCAGCAGATTGATCAGGATGAGGCGCGGTTCCATAGATTTTCTATTCTAGTTAGTTTTGCTGATAAGAGTTTCTAAATCGGCGGCTGGCTCAATTTGAATTTCTCTGCGAACTCTGCGGCTTTTCTTCGCGCGCTCTGCGGTTAAAGTGTTTTGATCTGCCCGGGAGCCCGCCGCTCAATATCCCTTCCGCTTGTCCACCATAAACCGCAGCGGCTGTCCCGCGACGTAACGGCGAAGATTGTCGGAGAACAACTCGTAGTGCCGGCGCCAGAGTTTTTCCGTAATGCTACCGGTATGCGGCGTAATCAGCAGGTTCTCCACACCCCACAGCGGAGAATCCTCCGGCAGCGGTTCGCGCTGAAACACGTCCAGCGCAGCACCGGCGATGCGTCGCGCGCGCAAGGCCTCAAGCAGAGCAGCCTCGTCCACCTGTTCGCCGCGCCCTACATTGATCAGATAGGCATCCGGCTTCATCACCGCCAGACGGTTGGCATCGATCAGACCACGAGTCGCAGAAATCAATGGCGCGGCGAGCACCACGAAGTCCGATTGCCGCAGCACCTCGTCAAGCGCGGACGCTGGAAAGACCGCCTCCACGCCCGCAGGCCTTCCCTTCTCCACATGCTCGCGCACCGCAAGCACCCGCATCCCCAGCGCCGACGCCATTTCCGCAACGCGCCGTCCAATGCTCCCCACGCCGATCAGACCCAGAGTCGCGCCTGCAATCTCGCGGGGATGCGGCCCCTCGTTCCACATCGTCTCCTGTCCCCACGCATGTTTCTGCTGCAATCTCACAGCCTGCGGAATCTTCTTCGCCAGCGCGAAGATCAAACCCATCACATGCTCGGCCACGACCGCGCCATGCACCTCGCGTGAGTTCGTGACTACGACGTCGCTGTCCATCAACTCCGGAAATAGAAGATGATGCACCGCCGCCGACGGCGCATGAATCCAGCGCAGTTGCGGCGCAGCCGCAAGTTGATCCGGCCCCAGCGAGATAGCAAAGAGGATCTCCGCATCTCGCAGATCTTCCTCAGCGCCGTCATAATTCGCGCGCTGCACGATCTGTAGCTGGGGAAACTCCCGCGATAGCCGCGCCACAAACCACGCCGGAATATTCCACAGGTCAAACCGGTGATGCACGACCATCAGCATCTTCATGGTTGTGAGATTTAACCATAACTGGCGAACCCCTCAAAGCACGGGCTGCAAGAGCCTCGATCAGGAGCGTTCTCAAGAAGCAGGAACCTCGAGTTCGTTTGCGGAGTCTGGGAACTGTAAGATGTACTGTGACAGCGCGAGACGCGAAGCCTCCGGAGGGTAAATATGCGGCACATCGGCCTGGTGTTGATATGGATCGTCGCATGCGGCATTTGGCTGACTCCCCAGACACCGGCCCAGACTCCCGCACCGCCGCCGCCGCAGACTGCGCGTCAGGCGTTGATCGAAATGTTTTTTGGCAAGGGCGAGAACGACTTCGCGAAACATCTTCCCGAAGCTGCTCACCAGGCCCTGATTCACAAGGGGGAAACCGAGAGGACCTCCGTCGTGCTGCGCATCTCTACCATCGGTCGACAGCTCGTCGCGGAGGGCGGCGGTCACATCGAAACCTTCGACGAGGGCGCCACGCTCCTGGTCTCCGAACCCAATCCTGGTCACGACAAAATCGAAGCCATCGTGGAACATGACAGTCTGCTCGGCGAAGAGGACGAGATCGAACTCTCGTTTCACTATTACAAAGAAGGAAAGATGCAAACCCTTCCCCTCGTCCCCCGCGTGACTTTTACATTGAAGCAGGAAAAGGAAATCTGGCGGCTCACCGAAGTCACCGCAGCGGCGCACATTCCGCTGACCGATCCCGACTACCTCCAGGAATTGCGCCGCGAACAGAACGAGGCGAATGAGGGCGCCGCCCAAAGTCGGGTAAGTAATATTGCCGCCTCCGAGACCAGCTACGCGACCCAGCATCCTGACATCGGCTACACCTGTACACTGGCAACTCTTTTTCCGCAGGCGCCGGCCACCGAGAATGTACCGTCCCCGTTCGCGGAAGACGCCAGTGAGGAATCCAACGGATATCGTTTCGCGATTAGCGGCTGTGTGGGAACGCCTGCCTCGAAGTTTCGCGTCAGCGCCGTGCCCACCGAGGCAGACGCAGGCCAGAAGACTTTCTGCTCCGACGCCTCGGGAACTTTGAAATTCACTACAGATGGCAAGAGTTCTACTTGCTTCAGCCAAGGTCAGCCGGTGAACCCGCCCGGCCCACCACCACCAATGATTGACTGAGCAGGGCGGCGCTTGGGGCGCTAGCCGTACGCCAGTTCCTTCGCGCGCTGCGCCGCCTTCACCACGGCTTTGATCAGCGTGACGCGGAGCTTGCCTTCTTCGAGTTCCATGATGGCATCGATGGTGCAACCGGCCGGGGTTGTGACCGCGTCCTTGAGCAGGGCTGGATGATCGCCGGTTTCGAGCACGACCCGGGCCGCGCCCATCGTAGTCTGCGCGGCTAGCAGAGTCGCGACATCCCGCGGCAATCCTACTTTCACCCCAGCCTCTGCCAGCGATTCGAGAATGATGTAAATGTAAGCCGGACCGCTGGCCGAGAGCGCGGTCACCGCGTCCATATGTTTCTCGTCGACGACGACGGTGCGCCCTACCACATCGAACATGCGGCAGGTCATGGCCACGTCCTCCGCGCTGGCGTGCTTTCCCTTGCAGATCGCAGTCATGCCGGCTCCCTGCTGACACGGTGTATTGGGCATGGCGCGGATGACCGCAACATTCGGCGCCAGATTTTTTTCAATCATCGAAGTCGGCACCGACGCCGCCACCGAGATGATCAACTGCTTCGATGCAATGTGCCCGCTGATCTCGCGCACCACCTCCTCGACCACTTGCGGCTTCACTCCAATCACAATGATGTCGGCGCCCTTGGCGGCATCCACGTTGTTGGTCCCGACTTTCACCTTCAGCTTCGCAGCCAGCGCCTTGGCGCGCTCCTCATGCGCCACCGTGGCGCACGTGGACTTCGGCGAGAGCATGCCGCTCTTCAACAAGGCCTGCAAAATAATGCCGCCCATCTTGCCCGCACCCAGGAACGCGACTTTCTTCCCTGCCAGATCATTTCCCATGATTTTCCTCAGTCCCCGAAAAACTTTAACCACAGGGGACACTGAGTTCCACAGAGGAAGCACAGTGGCAAAGAGGTTCCTCTGTGTTTCTCTGTGTCCTCTGTGTTAAACGCCTTTCGCTTTCCCCTGCTGCTCCATGAAATTCCACGCAGTCGTCACCACTTCGCGCAGCCCGCGCGTGGCCTTCCACGACAACAATGCCTGCGCCTTCGCCGGATTGGCCACCAGCGTCGGCGGATCTCCCGGCCGCCGCGGCACCATCTTCCGCGGCACCCGCTTTCCCGTGACTTCCTCAACCGCGGAGATGACTTCCTGCACCGAAGCTCCCGTCCCCGTTCCCACGTTCACGGCAATGCTCTCTTTCCCCGCCGCCAGATGATCCAGCGCCTTCAAATGCGCGCTCGCCAGATCGTTCACATGAATGTAGTCACGCACACAGGTTCCGTCGGGCGTCGGATAATCCGTCCCAAACACCTGCAGCTCAGGACCAGTCCCGGCGGCCGCGCGCAGCGCCAGCGGAATCAAATGCGTCTCCGGTTCGTGCAGTTCACCGATCTCCCCGCTCTCATCCGCACCCGCCGCGTTGAAATAACGCAGGCTGGCATAGCGAAAACCGTACGCCCGATCATAGGCTTCAAGCGCCAGCTCAAG
>DATHQJ010000282.1:0-42140 GCA_035482825.1 Binatus sp. (SeqCode)
CTCCAGATATTCCTCGTAGCTTCGGCTGATGTCAGCTTGGACGATGGCAGCATTTAGCGTACGCTCCGCGTTCCGGGACTGCGTGTAAAGATCGGGATGAAACTGATCGGCTGAGATGAAACCACGTTGATCGCTCATTGAAAGTTCGCGGAGTCTGAGCCTCGCTCTTGCTTCCTCCCATATTGGAGCGCCGCCGATTACCACTGCAAATGGCAGTAGCTTCCAGAAAACATGGGGATGTTCACCAACTCACACTGTTGATGACAGAAGGGACCGTTCGGTCGCATAAATTATACTTTGCGCCGCCATCTCGCTACGACGAAGGCGGGGCCGTCATTCATATGAAAAAACGAAACGTTATTTGATAGCCAGAGTTATCTGTCCCAAGTGGTAGGACATGTGGTTGGTTCGACTCAGCAGAACGGCCAATCGGTTCCGGGTCGGATCTTTGGCATAGTCTTCGTCCGACATCGAGCGGTGCCGCTGCAGCCATTCGTTCTCGGAAAGAGTTGCAAGCTGCGAAAGAAGTTTGCCGTTCACTTCCTCCCAATATTTTTTAAGCTCTGTCACTGGGAGCAGCTGTGTCCCCGCCTTGTCAGGACTGGAGATAAAGATTGCATCGAGTTCAGGGTGCAGTCGCTCTCCGAGGCCGAGAATTGGGAACATGGCGTCGTGAGCGGCTGTGAGGTGTCCCCATAGATAAATGAGGCGGTTTTTCCCCGGCGCCACTTCTTTCAAAAGTTGGTCGGCCGTGAGGTTTGAAAACGCCTTGTTCGCTCTCTCCAAAACAAGCCGCCATGAGTTAATCGCCACTTGCACTGACAATTCGTTCGATGTCACTGTCATAAGCCTCTCTTTGCAATCCTGACAAGTGTCTCTCCCAAAATAGAGTCCTGAAGAGACCGTGTGGTCGCAGAATATTAACGGCGTGGCACTTCGTTTTGAGTTTGCCATGCTTGAGAGGCATCGACTCGCAGCTCAACAAAGTATGCGTTAAGGGCGCTACCGCGAGCTTGCATCGCAATCTAAAGGGACTGATCCCAACTAAGGAACAACTTGTGACCGAAATCGTGACTTAAGGTGGGCATGGAAATGAGCGAAGGAGTATTTCTGGCTGAAGCTGGCGGTTCCAAGGTCATACACGCGCGTGAATCGTCTCAGCCGCTACTTACACCATATCGGATGGGAGACTTCGATCTTCCGAATCGCGTAATCATGTCACCTCTCACCCGGATGCGGGCAGACATTCATGAGGCGTTCCTGGCTCTGGGTTGCGTTCTGATCTGCTGGCGGTTTCTGGACGAACAAGAAACGGTTGAAAGGACTTTCTCCAGTTACTGCAGCTTCGCGTACTCCGCCTTGGCTTGCTTGAGGATGGGGATGTCGGAGTCGGCGTCTTTCCAGAGCGTGAGGAAATCTTTGTAGGCGGCGAGCGCCCGGACGCGGGCGGCATCGGCATCGGCGCCTTGCGAAGTTCTCGATTGCAAGGCCTTGGCGCGAGCGACGCCCAAACGCGCCAACGCTCCAGTCCAGCAATACGCGACAATACCGCTGTGGTCGAGAATCTTCTGAAACTCGGCGGCGGCGGCATCGCCCTGTCCGGCTGCCAGGTATGCCTCTCCGCGTACGTATACGTGAAGGAGGCAGGAAATGTTGGGGGCGAACCCGATGTTGCCCAGTTCGATGGTCGAAGCAACTTGCAACGCATTCAGTGCAGCAGCCGGATCCTTTCTGTCCAGCGCCAATTGTGCCTGAATCGCAGGCAGCCAAAGCGACTGCATCTGCGTGTCCAGCGGAAAGCGCTTCCTTAAGTCTTGTGCCAAAGACTCGGCTCGTGCCGTATCGCCCGCCGTGGCATACGCAAGCGCGGCTTCGACCTCAACTCCCTGACTTGTGGGAGCAAGTTTTAGAGCCTGCACCGCTATCTGCCGAGCCTCTGCCGCGTTTCCGTATGCGGCTCGTTGCAGGGCAGCGTTCGCCTGCCATACTGCCCCAGCTTCCTTGTTGTCGGCTCTCATCGCAGAGTCCACTGCTCGTTTGGTCGCCTCGCGTGCTTTCCCGACATGACCCGCGTACGCCTCTGTATCGGAGGTCAGGGCCAGTCCGAAGTCTTCATATTCGGGCTTACTTGTAAACCACTGTTGCTCTTCCACGATTGCTGCGGGGTCTCCCGTGACAAAGGCGAGAACGTAGCTATTATTGTGGAGTAGGTACTCGTCTCCTTTTCGCGCCTTCGCCTCGTGAATGAACTGTCGCGTTTCGTCGAAACGTTGCAAGGCAAGGGCGTAGAGGGAGAGATTGGTGAACAAAGAGGAATTATCCGGTTCGAGGCGCACGGCTTGTCTCCCGACCTCCGAGGCTTTCTCATTCTGCCCCTGTGACGAGTACACCAGACCCAACCGGTTGTACGCTGCGGATTCCCGCGGGTAGTTCTCAATGATCTCTTGATACGTCTGCGCTGCTTTATCCAGTTCTCCGGTTACATACAGGTAGTAGTCAGCGGTGATCGCCAACTTTTCCCGTTCGCTGGCATGTTCTCGCAACTGAAATGCCTTGATCAGGTACTCGCTCGCCCGTCCCGCCTGGTTGAAACCGGAGTAGTCGGTGCCCACGGCGTCGTAGCCCATGGCAAAACTTCTATCGAGTTCGATCGCACGTTGATCGTGCGGCAGAGCTGCGGCAGGGCCTTTCTCGTTACGGGCCTTTCTGCCAAGGCTGTACGCCTTCAGAGCTTCGAGCGAAGACGTGGTGGCCTGTTGGAGCGGGACATCAAACTTCTGGACCGTAGCCAGCGATTCACCCAGTTTAGCGCGCAGCTTGGACGCCACCTCGCCCAGCGCGTCCAACACTTTCTCCTTGGACGCCGCCGTCACCTGTTCTTGCCCCAGCGTGTCTCCGCTCTGGCAATCAATCGCCTTCAGCCCCAGGACGAATTCGCTACCCAGACTGCCAATCGATCCGGCAATGTAAGCTTTGCTTCTCGCACGCTGGCAAAGGTCGCGAGTTACATCGGGCGTGAGTTTCGCGTCTGCGGGACGAGTCATCAGTTGCAATGTTTTCGTAACCTCGCTGTCGGAGAGCACATTCAGGAAAGGCGATTGCCGCAGGGAAACGCTGAGCGCCGTCTTCAGCGTGTCATCGAAGATTGGATCGCCTGTGCTGTTGGCAAAATCGGCGAGGACAATTGTGTCCTTGTCCGTGAGTCTGGCCTTGTGGTGGAAGAAAATGAAGTAGCCGACAATTGACAATGCCAGCACAGCCGCTGCCGCAGGGACAATTATCCTCCAGCGTTGCCCAGCGCCAGTCGCTACGTTCGCTGCGTTTGCGGAGGACGACGCGCCGGCATCCGACAGCGCCTCCAAGGCGAACGCCAAGTCGGAAGCCGACTGGAAGCGCTGCTCCGGGCTCTTCTCCAGACAACGATGGACCACCCGCTGCAATGAGGGAGGGAGGTTCGGCGTGACCCGCGAAATCTCCGGCGGGTCTTCGTTTAGAATCGCACTCATCGTCTCCGGTGAAGTCGGTTTCTGAAACGCCCGCTTCCCCGCCAGCATTTCGTACAGAATCGCACCGAAGGCAAAGATGTCGGCACGATGGTCAGCCGATTGTCCCCGCACTTGCTCGGGGGACATATAGCCCACCGTGCCCATCACCACGCCCGCTTCCGTTCCCTCGGTGAGCGTCAGTGCACTGTGCTCCGAGCTGTGTTGCGGTTGCGTCAGCTTCGCCAGCCCGAAGTCCAGAATCTTCAGCCGCCCGTCTTTGGTGACGAACAAATTCTCCGGCTTCAGATCACGATGGACGATGCCCTTCTCATGAGCCGCAGCTAGCCCGCGCGCAATCTGCACTCCGTAATCGATTGCCTTGCGCATGGACAGACGGCCACGCTTGATCTGCTCGCGCAGGGTTTCTCCCTCCAGCAGCTCGGAAACCAGATACGGTGCACCTTCATAGCTGCCCATCTGAAACACGGCAAGAATGTTGGGGTGGTTCAGCGCCGCCGCCGCTCGCGCTTCCTGCTCGAAGCGGCGCAACCGATCGGCATCAGCGGAGAGGGAAGAGGGCACGACCTTGATGGCTACATCGCGCCCCAAGCGCGAATCGCGGGCGCGATACACCTCGCCCATGCCACCGGAGCCGAGTAGCGACTTGACCTCATAATCGCCCAACCTTGTACCCGCGGTAAGCGTGACTCGCGGCACGGAGGATTGCAAGAAGTGCGACCGCACGTTGTCGCTGGAAGCCAGCAGGGTTTCAACTTCCTGCCGCAAGGATTGATCCGACGAGCAGGCACGATTCAGAAACGCCGAGCGCTCCCCTGGCGGCAGCTCCAGCGCCTTCTCCAGCACCTCGCGAATCTGTTGCCAGCGTTCCGGCGTCATACCTCTGGAGCCTTGCTCATCTGATGATGCAGGACAAACTTCGCGGTCGCTGCGTAGACATGTTAGGTGGGGGCGAGGTTGAGGTCAATCGCAACGCTGAGCACAGAAGCACAGAGAGGAGCGATTGCAACAGCCTATTTCCGCTTCGCGTACTCGGCCTTGGCTTGTTTCAGGATGGGGATGTCGGGGTCGGCGTCTTTCCAGAGGGTGAGTAAAGCTTGGTCGGCAGTGTGAGAGCCGTTGGTGTCCTCTGGTGGTGGTTAGAAATTCTTGAGGAGCCAAAGGTTATCATCAGAAGTTTGCTGGAAATAAGCCAAGTGCCTACCATCCGGGGACGAATAAGGGCCTCCGAGCCACACCCCCATTCGATCGAACAGTACGTGAGTATTTCCATCTAGATCGATACGCGCAATAAGAAAGTCACTCGAACCCCCAACACCTGCGAATAAGGCCTTCTGATCCGCGGCCCAAGAGAGGCCCTCGATTTGCCAATTCTTCGGCAATGCGAGATTCCGCTCAGAGCCATTTTGCACATCGAGTATCCGGATCTGTTCGCGAAGCCGAGCCCAACTCGCAATGGCGATGTGTGAGCCGTCTGGAGAAATGCTCCAGGCCAGGTCGTTCGCTTGCTCCAACTTAGTCCGAATGATTTCCTTGCCTTGCCCTTGGACGGGGTCCAAAGCATAGAAAATGAGCTGGCCCCGTTCCCCGCGGCTGATCAGGCATGAACTAGAAGGCCGCGAAGGGCAGTCGAAGGCATCCATGGGATCAACCGGGGCCTCAAGTACTTGCTCAGGCGATCCACCGGAAGCGGGAAAGCGCATCAACCTCTGCGAAGTGACTTGAGACCTTGCCCCATGCGCCGTCGACCAATAAAGAATCCATGCTGCATCCGGACTAAACGCAGGGTACATCTCATCATCTGGGCTGCTCACCAGAAGTTCGGGTGCGTCGGCGTCAATCCGCTGTTTGAAGATCTGAAACCTGCCCATACTGTTGGATATGAGAAGAACTGTTCCGCTGTCACGTGTCCATCCAAAGTTCGCGTTTATGCTGTCGCTCGAGGTCAGGCGTTTCGGTGTATCCAGATGTGTGCCGTTGTCTTTGAGTTCGCCGACGTAGACGTCATTCCACGAGCGGGTCTTCACTACGGCGAGACGACTACCATCACTGCTGACGCTCGGGTCGAACGTGGCTGAATCGGCCCATTTTGTCATCTGCGTGGGTCGCCCCCAAGGCACCCCCGTCTGCAAGTTTGTCGAGATCGCCCAAAGATTCACGGGCCCTCCCAAGTCGGCTCTGCCCGATGATGAAAAAACCAGGCGCCCGTCGGGAAGCCAGACCATACCGCCCTGAACCCATAGTCCCGGATCCGAGACCACAACAGTTGGCGATCCTCCATCGATGGAAAGCGTCTCGATGCTGCCCCCAAAATTTTCACTTAGACCTGCCTTTTCGAATCGCTTGACGTAGGCAAGCCGGTGGCTTGAGGGAGACCAAGCGAGAGACCCGTATTCGTAACTTTCCGTGTCTTGGATTTTTCTTGCATTTTCTCCATCTGCTCCCACCAGCCAGATCTCGTGCCCACGGCCGCTGATAAAGCCGCTGACGAAAGCGATCGTCAATCCATCCGGAGAAACCTTGGCATAAGCGCTGTGAGTATGGAGCTTACGCGGCGCACCTCCGAAAACAGAAATCGACCAGAGAACAGCGCCTTCGGATTCGCTGTCAGCCTTGACGATCAATCTCTCCCCGTCCGGAAACCAGCTCACCTCGTCGATGTGTGTTCTCAATTCCCCTGGCAGCGCGATGTCGTGAGATTCGCCGGATTGGATGGTAATTAAGTGCAGTCCCTTAGAGTCAGCGTAGGCGACGTACTTGCCATCGGCCGAAATACTACCCTCCACGACGTGGTTCTCCGCCAGACTATGCGTGATCTGCGTCTCGCTTAATGCCGTCTGTGGCGCGGATTGCTTGCCCTTGAACCAAAACCATCCAAAGCCAAGCACGAACAGAGTCAAAGCGACAGGTAAACCATAGAAGAGCTTTACCATCAACCTGCGCTCTCTAATGACGAACAGTCCGGCCTCGCCTCCTTGCTTTGCCGGAACTTGCGCCCCGGAGCTGGAGTTCTCCGACAGCGCATCCAAAGCGAACGCCAGGTCAGACGCAGATTGAAAGCGCTGCTCCGGGTTCTTCTCCAGACAGCGATGCACCACCCGCTGCAGGGCCGGCGGAATATTCGTAGTAACCTGCGAAATGCTCGGCGGGTCTTCGTTCAGAATTGCACTCATCGTCTCCGGCGAAGTCGGTTTCTGAAACGCCCGCTTCCCCGCCAGCATTTCGTACAGAATCGCTCCGAAGGCAAAGATGTCCGCCCGATGGTCAGCCGATTGTCCCCGCACCTGTTCTGGCGCCATGTAGCCCACCGTGCCCATTACCACGCCCGCTTCCGTCCCCTCGGTCAGCGTCGGTCCGTCCTGCTCTGAACTCGATTGCGGTTGTGTCAGCTTCGCCAGGCCGAAGTCCAGAATCTTCACTCGCCCGTCTTTAGTGACGAACAGGTTCTCCGGCTTCAGGTCACGATGGACGATGCCTTTCTCATGGGCCGCCGCCAGACCGCGCGCAATCTGCACTGCCCAATCAATTGCCTTGCGCATGGAGATCCGGCCACGCTTGATCTGTTCGCGCAGCGTTTCTCCCTCCAGCAGCTCCGAGACCAGATACGGCGCGCCTTCGTAGGTTCCCATCTGAAACACGGCGAGAATATTGGGATGGTTCAGCGCCGCTGCTGCTCGCGCCTCCTGCTCGAAGCGTCGCAGCCGGTCGGAATCAGCGGAGAGAGAAGACGGCAGAACCTTGATCGCTACATCCCGCCCCAGCCGCGAATCGCGGGCGCGATAGACCTCGCCCATACCGCCGGAGCCCAGCAGCGACTTGACCTCATATTCTCCCAACTTCGTACCCGGCGTTAGCGTGGCTCTCGGCGTGGCGGACTGTAAAAAGCTGGAGCGCACGTCGTCGCTGGAGGCGAGCAGGGTTTCGACTTCCCGCCGCAAAGATTGATCGGACGAGCACGCACGATTCAGAAACGAGGCACGCTCGCCGGGCGCCAGTTCCAGCACTCTCTCCAGCACGTCGCGAATTTGTTCCCAGCGCTCCGGCGTCATGCTTATTCCTTGCTCATCTGATGATGCAGCCAGAGCCGGGCCGTAGCCCAGTGCCGCTTCACGGTGGTGGGGGAGAGATTCAATGCGTCCGCGGTTTCTTCAATGGAAAGGCCGCCGAAGAATTTCATCTCAACGATGCGGCACTGTTGCGGATCGAGCTTCGCCAGTTCGTTCAGAGAGTCGTCGAGAGCGACCATGTCCACGCTCGGCATCTTGAATGCAAGACTCTCATCGAGGGTTAGTCGATATCCGCCGTCGCGCTTGGCCGCGTTGCGATTGCG
The DNA here is from genome assembly GCA_035482825.1 of Binatus sp. (SeqCode). Taxonomy (GTDB): domain Bacteria; phylum Acidobacteriota; class Terriglobia; order Terriglobales; family Acidobacteriaceae; genus Sulfotelmatobacter. The sequence goes on from DATHQJ010000282.1 coordinate 7,834, forward strand.
CGCGTACTCCACCAGAATCTGGCGCATTAGCTGAGAACAGATGGCCAAAAAATGGGCGCGATTCTGGAAGCGAGCCGCGCCTTGCTTCTCCAGGCGCATATAAGCCTCATGCACCAGAGCGGTACTTTGCAGGGTATGGCCTGGGCGCTCGTTCCTTAAGTAATGATGCGCGGCCCGACGGAGCTCGTCATAGACAAGCGGAACCGCAGCGCGCAAGGCCTTGTCGTCGCCCGCGTACCAGTTCGCCAATAACCTGCTGACGGTTTCGGACGGTATTTCCGGCAACTAGCCCCCTAACCCGCTCCCAAGCTTGGGAAGCAAGATAACCGCAGCCAGCACCAATGTCAACTCATTGAAAAAACAGGTACTTCGCCGCGCTCGCACCGCTGTCTTCCACTCGCCGGGGCTCGACATCAAGAAATTTTCGTATCTCATGGGCCAGTTCTCCTCGGAATTTCGCTTTAAGCAGATGACAGGGCCCTATCGATGTAGCTCTGGAGACTCACGACGAACGAAGGTGCAGGATCTCAGGCCGAGACACGAGACAGTTACGCGGGGAATGTCCGACGAGAGAAAAACTGGAGCGCACTATGAAAAAGTTAATGGCGCGGTTGGCGGTATTGCTGCTTTCTACGCTAGGTTTGCTGACTGGCGCTGTGCTGGCGCAGCAGTCTCCACCCAGTGCCGATACTTACGTGAACAGCAGCTCGCCCAACAAGAACTTCGGCTCCAGCATCCTTCTCGTGGTTGGAGAGGGCTCGACGACTTACATGAAATTCAATCTGTCCGGCGTTCCGGCCGGTGCCCCGGTGAACAAGGCGACGTTGCGCCTATTCGTGAGCGCGGTGGCCACCGGGGGGCAGTTCGACGTCTACAATTTGCCCGCCTCTCCCACTTGGTCGGAGAGCACGCTGACTTTCAACACGCCGCCACCAGTGTTGGGATCGTCGGCCACCGGTGCAAATCCCGTCACCGTCTCCACCTCGAGCATGAACAATTTCGTGCTCGTCGACATTACGGCAACCGTGCAGAATTGGCTGGCCAATCCTTCCAGCAACAATGGCGTGGCCCTGGCGGTCGTCGGCACGAAGGGTTACTTTTCGTTTGAAAGCAAAGAAGGTGTGCTCACCAGCCACGAGCCCGAACTGGAAATCGTGCTGAACGGCAGTAGCGGTGCGGGAAGCGGCACGGTAACCAGCGTGGGCAGCGGCCTCGGTCTCACGGGTGGTCCCATCACCACCACCGGCACCTTGAACATCAACCCGAATGTGGTGCCGCAACTGGGCGCTCTGAACAACGTGTTTACCGGCAACATCGCAGCCTTGTCGTTCACCGGCAACGGCGCCGGGCTGACCAACGTCAACGCGACCACCCTCAACGGAGTGGCTGGCTACAATTTTCCGAGTTTGACCGGAAGCAACAACTTCGTGGGCAATCAAACCATCACTGGGAATCTGAACATCGCCGGGATCGGCAGCACGCTGAACGTCGGTGGACCGTCGGTGTTCAACATGGACGTCACTCCAGGGCCGGCGGTCACCTCAAATTGCCTGGCCAGCGCCGGGGCTGCCTGCACCGGCTTCCAATTCAACGGGCTCCCGGGCAATACCATCTTCAATGCGCAGATCAACGGCACGCCGGAGATGACCGTGGACGCGTCGGGCGACATGACTCTGAACGGGCTGCTAAATCTTCCCGCAACATCGGCAACTTCGGGGATCGCGACGTCCGGCGTGCTCACGTTTGGGGGAATGAATTTTGCGCATGTTTATGGAGTCAATGGCCTGAATTCTCAAAACACTTTTTTCGGCGCTAGTGCCGGCAATTTCACCATGACAGGCGAGCTTAACATTGCCATCGGCGCCTCCGCCCTTGCTTCCAACACCAGCGGCCAGGGCAACACCGCGCTGGGGTCCCCGCCCCCACATAGCAGTAACGCGGGCAATCGAGGTGCACTTGGTTCTAACACGACGGGTTCCGGCAATACCGCAATGGGCTCCCCCCACAGCGACCCTGCTACGCATAAGTCGAACAATTCTAGTTCGCTTAGTTCCAATACGACCGGGTCTGACAACACTAGCTTAGGCGCTTCTTCGCTGGGCTCGAACACGACCGGCAACAACAACGTCGCGCTAGGTTCGCTCGCCGGTTTAACCTTAACCGCCGCGAATGCCAACACGACTGGATCGAGCAACACCTTCGTGGGTTACGACTCCGGCCCGGGAGTATCCACGGAAATAGACAATGCCACCGCGCTCGGGGCAAACGCCTTGGTGAATTGCAGCAACTGCATGGTGCTCGGAGACAGCACCTTGCCGATGCTCGTCGGCATCGGCACGAACGCGCCTCTGTTCACCCTGGATGTCGAAGCCCCCACCGGGACACCGTCGGTCAACTTCTTCGGTTCGCCTACTTCTGGAACCTTCACCGTGAACGGCACCACCAACATAACTGGCTCACTGTCTGTGAACGGACAGAAGGTCACTGGCGGCGGCGTCAGCAGCGTAACCGGAACCAACGGCATCACCAGCAGCCCCACCACCGGCGCTGTCACGCTGACCGCGGACCACAGCGTGGTCGCCTTCCAATCGGATCTCGCCGCCGGTATCACCACGGCCGAGACCTTCGCGAGCAAAGCTGCCGTAACGGCGCAGAACAACGCGGTCGTCTACGCCAATGACGTATTTCTCCCACTGCACGGCGGCACCATGAGCGGACCACTGAACGTGTCCTCGATCGGTGCTGGCTTATCAACGCAACTCGCCATCGGAGGTCCTGGGACTAACGATCTGACTCTTGCTGCAGGCGCGTCGACGATAGACCTTAGCCCTGTAGGAGCTACAATCTCCGGAGGGCTCGTCCTAATAAACGCGCCGGTTATTGCTCAGTCCGGCGGCAACGTGTTCTCTGGTCAGTTCCTGGGCTCGCTTGCTGGCGCCGTAACACTCCCGTCCGCATCTCCCACCTCGGCAAGCAACTCCGACCCCCTCATCTTCCAGGGCGTTTCGGTGTCCAACACCGGCTATGCCGGTCAGCCCTTCTTTCAATGGCAGTCGGAACCGGCGGGAAACAACACGGCAAATCCGTCAGGCACCCTGAACCTGCTGTATGGTGGAGATTTCCTCAAAAGCCGGGTTCCGGTCGAAACGGGATTGTCCATCGACAGTAACGGCATCATCCAATTCGCGCCCGGGCAGACTTTCCAGGGCGGCGGCGGCGGGGGAATCACCGGCGTAACCGCCGCTCCGTTGAGCGGCATCATCGCGACCACTAGCGGCGGCAACGTCGCCCTGACCGCGGACCACAACGTGGTCGCGTTCCTGTCGGACGTCAACTCGGCCGTCACCCAGGCTGAGAATTTCTCGGTCACCCAGACGGTTAACTACACCGACACTTATTTCCTCCACCTCGCGGGCGGGGCGATGACCGGAACGTTGACCGTGCCAGTCATCGGCGTCGGCACGGCATCGCCGGCGTTTCCGCTCGATGTCAATGGAGTCGTTAACACCAGCACCGCTTACAACCTGGGCGGCACTTCTTTCGACTACGGCAATTCTTCTTCGAATAACGCGTTTCTGGGCTTCGCCGGCAACGGCACAAATCCAGGCACAGGCAACACCGCCAGCGGCTGGCATGCGCTCGCCGCCGACACTACCGGCGGCAGCAACGTCGCCGCGGGCTACCTGGCGCTGAACAGCAACACCAGCGGGAGTTTCAACGTCGCTTTAGGCAACTTCGCGGGACAAACCGGGGACGGTTCGCCCCTGACGGGCAACAACAACACCTTCCTCGGCGGCGGGGCCGAAGCCTCCTCTGGGTCCAACTCAAGCGGAGCGATCACCAACGCGACCGCCATCGGCTCCAACTCAGTTGTGGGCGAAAGCGATGCGCTGGTGCTCGGCAGCATCGCCGGTCTCAACAACGCGACCAAGAACACAAGCGTCGGCATCGGCACGACGAAGCCTCTGGCCACATTGGATGTCGAAGCCCCCAGTGGGACTCCGTTGGTCAACTTCTTCGGCAGTTCACCTACACCGGGAACCTTCACCGTGAACGGCACTACCAACATAACTGGCTCCCTCACCGTAAACGGGCAGCAGATTACCGGCAGCGGCGGTGGTGGTGGCAGCAGCGGCACCGTGACGAATGTGGCCACCGGACTCGGCCTCGCCGGCGGTCCCATCACCAGCAGCGGCACTTTGTCCATCAATACCTCGGTGGTGCCACAACTGACGGGTACAAACACCTTCACGGGCACCAACAACTTCACCGGGAACACAACCGCCGCCTCCCTTTCGGCGACCAACCTCACCACCACCGGCGCGATATCGGGCGGGAACATTTACGGCACGGCGCTCTATCTCTTCGGAAACTCCAGCAACCCCTTCGCCTTTGCCTCCGGTTCGGGTAACGGCGACAACGCGTTCCTCGGGTTTGCGGGGGTGTTCACCAGCAAGTTTTCTCCCGGCGACTTCAACACAGCCGTCGGCTTCGGGGCGTTGAACAACAACGGTGGCGGCGGCGGCTTCAGCGTTTCGAGCAACAATACGGCCATTGGCTCAAGCGCGCTCTTGGAGAACACCACGGGAGGTTTAAATACCGCCAGCGGGTCGAATGCGCTCCGCTACAACGTTACGGGCACCAGCAACACGGCTCTGGGATTTGGTGCCGGGCCAGACTCCGCCTCCACCGCACTTAATAACTCCACTGCCATCGGAGCCTACGCCGTGGTCAGCCAGGACAATTCCCTGGTGCTCGGCAGCATCTCTAACCTGAACGGATGCAGCGCTAACGGTCTACCCGCATGCCAGAGTGCGAAGGTCGGCATCGGGACGGCCACGCCTCAGTTCACTCTGGATGTAGAAGCCCCAAGCCTGACGCCGCCCACCGTCAACTTCGGCAGCGTGTCCAATCCGGCAACTTTCACGGTCAACGGCACTACCACCATAGCTGGCAACCTGACTGTGGCGGGCACAGTTACCTGTGGCTCCGGCTGCTCGGGCGTGCAGGGACCGCCAGGACCTGCCGGTCCGGCGGGGCCGGTGGGAGCACAGGGAGCGCAAGGCCCGACTGGCTCTCAGGGCCCGCAAGGGCTACAGGGACCCGGAGGTCCGAGCCCCCGAGAAGTAAGAGCCGCGCTGTTGCAGTGGTATTCCAAGACCTATTCCGCGGGGAGCGCCCCAATCGGGGTGGCCTTCGACGGCACGAACATCTGGGTGGCAAACAGTGGCGGCAACACCGTTACCGCACTGCTGGCCAGCACCGGTGCTACGGTCGGCACTTACTCCGTGGGGAGCGCCCCATTCGGGGTGGCCTTCGACGGTACCAATATCTGGGTGACGAACAGTGGGGGCAACACCGTCACCGCTTTGCTGGCCAACACTGGTGCTACGGTCGGCACCTACACGGTGGGGAAGAATCCTAGGGGCGTGGCCTTCGACGGTATCAACATCTGGGTGGCAAACAGTGGCGACAACACCGTCACCGCTTTGCTGGCCAGCACCGGTGCTACGGTTGGCGCCTACACTGTGGGCAGCGCCCCCAACGCTGTGGCCTTCGACGGTACCAACATCTGGGTGGCAAACCTCGGAGACAGCACTCTCACCAAGATGCTGTCTAACACTGGTGCCGTGGTAGGCACCTACTCTTCTGGGGCAGCGTTCGAACCCTACGGCTTGGCTTTCGACGGTATCAATATCTGGGTGGCGGGTGCCGTAGGCAACTCCGTCACCGAGCTGTTGGCCAGCACTGGTGCACTCATAGGCACCTACACTGTGTCCGGTGGCCCTAGAGACTTGGCCTTCGACGGTACCAACATCTGGGTGACAAACAATGCCTTGACCACGGTCACCAAGCTGGTTGCCAGCACCGGTGCCGTGGTAGGTGTCTACACCGTTGGTCACAATCCGTTGGGCGTGGCCTTCGACGGCTCCAACATTTGGGTCGCAAACAACGGCAGCGCATCCGTCACCAAGATCCCGAGTAATTGAGAGCCTTCAGTGTTCGACAAACCGAACGTGAAAGTTTCCTGGCAGGTGACGGGCATTCGCCAGGGCGCCAACGCCCACCGCATCCAGGTAGAAGAAGACAGGCCGGCGCAGGACCAGGGACACTATTTGCATCCGGAGCTGTTCGGAGCAGGGCCGGAGCAGGCAGTCGGCTACCACGCGGAAGCCGCGATGCAACGCCGAGATCGATAGCGGTTCGTCGCTGCAAAATCCCCACACCGCCGCAGCCGAAGGCGTAGCAAGGGGAAAGCAGGAAAGCACAGCAAAAGCCGCTCGGTCTCGGGGCGGCTTTGCTTGTGCATGCACTCCAGTGAGAGTGCGCAAAGCTTCAGTGATGTTCTTGGGACGACCCTTCTTGCCGGTCGAGAGGGGAGAGCGGAGGTTTTGTCAGGCGCTCTTAGGAGATCACTTCGACTGCATCAACCCGTGAGGGATAAAACGCCAGGTGTTCTTTGATGTCGGCGACTGCCTTGTAAGGATTTTCGTACGTCCAAACGGCGTATTCCGATTTGCATTGTGCTCATCACGTTGTCAGTCACAGCTTCGAACCTCCATCGACCGGGATACTCGCTCCTGTAATCCAGCGAGCCGCGTCGGACGCCAGGAACGCGACTACGTCTGCTACGTCTTCCGGCTTGCCGATTCGCTTGAGGGCTTGCATCCCGAGAGTGACCTCGCGCCCTGCCTCAGTTTTAGCGAAGTTCGACATGTCTGTGTCGATCACACCAGGCGCGACTGCGTTTACGCGAATGCCTTGCGGCCCAAGAATGGCGGCCCAGTTCTTGACTAAAGTCTCTAATGCTCCCTTAGTCGAGGCGTAGGCGAGGATCGAAGGGTTGTCTAAACCGGGCTTCCCAACTACGGCGTGCGCCCCGATCGAAGAGATCACAATGATGTTCGAGCCTTCGCCGAGGACGGGCAAGAGTTGCTGCACCAGGAAAAACGGACTTCGCACATTCGTGGCAAACAGATTGTCAAAATCCTCGACCGTATGATTCTTGATCGTTGCAGCCTTGGAGATACTGGCGTTGGACACGAGCACATCCAATCGCTCTCCGACGATCGAACGAACTTCCTTTGCCAGCAGTGCTGCCCCGTCTGCCGTTCCCAAATCTGCTCGGATTGCATCCGCGCGTCCGGCTTGTGCAAGGATGGTCGCTACGACGGATTCCGCATCTTGCGCAGAACGGCCATAGTGGACCAGGACTCGCGCCCCGGACTGGGCGAGCGCGAGTGCCGTCGCGCGCCCAATACCGCGTGACCCCCCGGTGACCAGTGCTGTTTTACTTTGAAGCGTGGACATTTTATTTCCCTCACAGTTCGATTCGTCAACGGCAAGTGGCGCAATTAAATACAGCGGAATTGCACCGCAATCGAGTTAGTGGCTCGCATCAGAAGGTCGTAGCAACTCAGTCCGACCGCTATTCGCCAAAGGGATGCTCGTTCAGGCGTTCATTCCGCCATCGACGGTAAGATTCGCTCCCGTGACGTAAGAGGATTCCGAACCCGCGAGAAACGCTGCCATTGCGGCGATCTCGTCAACATGCCCATAGCGGTCGAGAGCGGTGGCGGCCTTCTGCGGTATCGCCCAATCGCCCGAAGCAGGATTCAACTCCGTGTCGATCGGACCCGGCTGGATGTTGTTGACCGTGATGCCGCGGCTTCCGACCTCTCTGGATAATGCCTGCGTGAACATCTTGACGGCCCCCTTTGTGGCCGCATAGGGCACAAGTCCCGGCGCAACGGCCCGCTCGCCCACGGCTGATCCGATCATGATGATGCGACCGCCTTCAGTCATGTGCTTCAGCGCCGCCTGCGTCGCTACGAATACACCGCGCACGTTGATATCGAGCACGCGATCCATCTCTTCCAGCGTGGTCTCCTCGAACGTTTTCGGGATCGCCGTGCCGGCATTGTTCACGAGAACGTCGAGCCGGCCGAATGTCGCAAAGGTTTTTTCGACCGCGGCTTTGCCGGCGTCGGCATCCGCAGCGTCGGCCTGAATAGCGATCGCCTTTCCGCCTGCGCGTTCAATCGCTTTGACAACGGCCGTCGCCGCGTCGGCACCTTTCGTGTAAGTGATGGCGACCTTTGCTCCGTCCGCAGCCAGACGCTTAGCGATTGCAGCGCCAATGCCGCGCGAGCCGCCCGTGATCAGCGCAATCCTTCCTTCCAATTTCTTTGACATGGTCCATCTCCTTGAATTAGACAAATGCTCTATGCTCATCAGGCATGGGCCGGAACCCTATTGCTCGCCCGAGGCATCCCAATCACTGGATTGGATTACCTGTTTAGCCAGTGGTAGCGCATTCGAAGCATACTTTGTTAAGCTGCGATCGGATGCTTTCTAAGCATGGAAGTGAAGGATGGAATTACGACATCTTCGCTACTTGGTCGCGGTCGCGGACGCGGGAAGCCTGACCGTAGCAGCAGAGCAAAGGCTGCACACGTCACAGCCGTCGCTGAGTCGGCAGATCCGAGATCTCGAAGGCGAGGTCGGAGCCAAACTCTTGACGCGAAGAGCCCGCGGCATCGCACTGACACCGGCGGGTCGCGTCTTTCTCGATCACGCCCGGGTCGTGCTATCGCAGGCAGAGGCGGCAGGTGAAGCTGCGCGCCGAGCCGTTCATCCCGCCAAGCCCTGCTTCTCGATGGGCTTTCTGACCGGACACGAATTGACCTGGATGCCCGAAGCCTTGCGGATCCTGCGCGACGAGCTGCCGAACATTGACGTGATGATCTCGAGTCAATATTCTCCGCTAGTTGCGGAAGGCCTTTCCAACGGAAAAATCGATGCCGCTTTTCTTCGAAAGGAACGAGCGCTGCCGGACCTCGCGTTCCGCCCTCTTATGAAGGAGCCTTTGGTTGTGATCCTGCCTAGTGACCACCGTCTCGCCGCGCTTAAAGCGATCAGCCCGAGGGATCTAGTAGGCGAAACATTCGTGATTGTGTCCCATACGGCTCCCGTACTGCGTGCGATCATCGACAAGTACTTGAAGCGATCGCGTATCAATATCACGCCAGCTCACGAGGCGGACCACGTCACCATGGGAATTTCCTTAATAATGTCGACCCGCGGGGTAGGGCTGTTACCTGCTTACGCGCAGAACTTTCTCCCCGCTGCTGTAACGAGCCGCCCTCTCAAGGGGGATGTGCCAACTGTTGATCTGGTCCTCGGTTACAAAAAGTCAAACCAGTCTCCGATCCTCAAGCTTTTGCTTTCGAGATTGGACGAGTTGGTAGCTCGCGTCTCGAAGAAGGCGCAGTGAGCTTCGTACTTCCTGCCTGCGCGTGTACAGGATAGTGCTGCGTCCCTTGAGTCATCGGCCAGGGCATGCTCGTGGAACGTGTTGTCGACTCAACTCTAGCCATCATGCACGACACTGACTTCGGCTTTGTGTCTTAAAACGTCGAATTTCTTCAACTGCCGCGGACCAAGCACATCGTCGATCCTTCGAGGGAGACGCGAGTTCGCCCTGAGGAACATTTCGACAAGCTCTTCAACATCAGATGAGTGAACCGGCGCCCCACATCCGGCGAGCACCGACGCCAGCGCGACTGTTACAAGGCTAAAGCAGCTACGAGTCGTCATGTCCTTGATCTGTGCGTCGGAAATACGGTCCACTCAGAGCGCCGCGCAGACAGGCATTCTACTTGATAGATTGGAAGAACCTACGTGTACTGGTACGCACCGTGACTTTTGCCGCCCCCGTGATTCTCCAGCTCCAGGGACTCTGCGACTCTTGTTCGGGATTCGTAACACAGAACAGTCTGCCGTGAATTGTGCCTCCGCGTCGTGGACAATGCCATCAACTGCGAGGGGGGAAAAGGAGTGGCTCCGGACGATTGCCCAAACTGCGGCGGCAGTGGATATGTTGCGAAGCCCGTGGACCTGAACGGTAAGGTCGACGGGGTTGCGTTTATCCGCTCCAAATGCCCTGTCTGTGGCGGCACCGGCCGGAAACTTACGATCCCTCCTACGACCGCGGGCTGACCGCACGGCCTGAGGTGCTTGCGAAAACGTTCGGAACCGGGCCGTCATACTTCCCGTCCTACGGTTGACGGTCCGGCCGTGCGTTGCGATTCGCCGCGCGCTCATCTGCAGGTTTGATTTTCTTCTTTGATTTTCTGCGGGCGATTTTCCTTGGACGAATCAACGGTTCAAACGGTCAGCGGCTCAAGCAATCCCAGCCGTTTTGGCGCGGGTCCGCCGACGGGGGCTGGCCGCGGTCTCAACCCGATTCCGCCCGTTGGCTTTGGCGCGATAAAGCGCCTTGTCCGCCGCCTGCAGGACGAGAGCGGGGTCTGACTCTTCGTCCGCCGAAGTCGCGACGCCGATGCTGACCGTCACCGAGAGCGGCGCTGGAACTTTTTCCTGCGCGAGTTCCCGGATCGCCTGGCCTTTGCGGGCGCGTCCGCGCGCCCGGTCATTGCGACGGTCGGGGCCGCGCAAGCTTTGCCGCCGTTCGCCGGCTCGCATGCGGAACTGCGAGGACTCGATGGTCGCACGCAACTGCTGCAGATGATCCACCACTTCAGTCGTCGTTTTCCCCGGAAACAGAATGTTGAACTCTTCTCCGCCGCAACGGTAGGCCTGCCCGCCGCCGGTTACGCGCGACAAACTGCTCGCCACCAGCCGTAAGACTTGATCTCCCGTATCGTGCCCGTAGGTGTTGTTGAAGCGCTTGAAGTGGTCGATATCCACTACAGCAATTGAGAACGGATCTTGCAGGCGCAGGATGGCATCGTTAAAGGCGCGGCGCGACGGCAGCGTCGTAAGCTCATCGTGGTAGGCCAGAAGGTACGAGTTCTCGATGATCGACGCCGCCAGAATGCAGGCCGCGGTCGCCAGGTAGATGGTCGAAGTGTGCGTCGTCGCAGTGAAACGCAGGGCCAGGAAAAAGGCCGAGAGCGACCAGAGCAAAGCGCTGTCGACGGGCTTGCGCGTAATCAGGTACCGGATCAGCAGGAACGTGCCCGCGGCCGCGAACGCGAGCAGCGCGTAGCCCGGCAAAGCGGTTGCGCCGGTTGCGTGATGCGCGCGGGCAGGCGCAGATGGCAATTCCTCAGCCGCACGGCAGAGCACTGCCACGATGACGGATTGAATGAATAGCAGCAGTCCAACGGGTGCAACCGCAGCGACGGTGAAGCCTCGCTCCTCGATCAGCGCGATCAGCACGAAGTTCAGCGGCACCAGCAGGGCGACCGCCAGCAGCGCTGTCCATCCTGGAGTTCCCAGCGTGGCGTGCCCGTCCCCAAAGAATGCAATCGCCTCTTGCCCGAGAAACAGGACCACCAGGGCGAAGAAGGTGCGGCTGGAATGGAATCGCCAAGCCAGCAGCATGCCGCCGATCAGCCCGCAATAGTAGAGAAAGCTGAGAGCGGGAAGAGCCAATGTCAGCCAGCCGGAATACTCGAGCCCCGCGACGCCCAACAGCAGAATCCCGCCGGGCAATAGCAGCGACTTGAGGGTCGTTTTGCTCCACATGCGCAAGAGAGGACTCCGGGGCGGAAAAACTCCCTTGGGGATTATCGCTTGCTCGAAGGGCGTGCAGGAATTGGCCGCGGAGGTTCGTAGAGGCATGAAAACGGAAAGAGCGCAGGCTGAGAGCGCGTCTCCCGATTTGAAACGGCGCTCCATTCCTGCACCTACAGACCTTTGGGTAGTCTTAGTTTCTGCTGAGGTTGAGCACTTTCTAACTAGACTTGGGTCATCGGATTAAGGACGGTTTACGTGATGCGAATTCTGATGGCCGAAGATGATGAAGCGTTAGCCCGCTTCGTTCGCCAGGGTCTCGAAGGCGAACATTACGCGGTGGATGTTTTTCCGGATGGCGAACAGGCCCGAGCGGCAGCAACTGAGTTCGAGTATGACGTCGTGATCCTCGACCTGAACCTGCCGAAGCTGGATGGAGTGAGCGTGCTGCGCCACTTGCGCTCAAAAAAACCGAGCGTGCCGGTGCTGGTGCTGACCCAGCGAACCCGGGTGGAAGACCGGGTGCAGTGCCTGGACACGGGCGCAGACGACTATGTCCCCAAACAACTGTCGGCCGCCTCCCTCGACATCCTCCACATTCGGTCCGACCTGGTCGGTAAGATCCGTGCTGCCGCGCATTCCCGAAAGTCGCCGGCTGCGGACGCTGCTGCCGCCGCCGTTTCAACCCGAAAGCCGCCGCAATCGTCCCAGCCAGAAACTCGCAGCGCGGGCTCCCTGGCCGTCCCGGCAATCGTCGCCCTGGGAACCTCAACCGGCGGCCCCAAAGCTCTTCAGGAAATCCTGCCCCTTTTTCCCCGCGACCTCTCCGTGCCGATTCTGATCGTGCAGCACATGCCGGCAGGCTTTACCGCGCCCTTCGCCCAACGCCTGAATAGTCTTTGCTCCATCCAGGTGCGCCAGGCCACTCATCGCGAACCCATTCTGCCGGGCGTGGCCTACATCGCACCTGCGGGAACCCACTTGAGCGTGAAGCGCTTGTCCGATTCCCGCGCTATCCTTTGTCTCGACACCCAGCCCGCCGACGCTCTGCACATTCCATCCGTCAATGTGCTGATGAACTCCGTGGCCGAAAGCTTCAAGAGCCTCGCTCTCGGAGTGATCATGACCGGCATGGGCTCCGATGGCGCCGAAGGCATGAATGCCATCCATCGCCAGGGCGGCCTAACCATCGGCCAGGACGAAGCCACCTGCACCGTCTACGGCATGCCCCGAGTCTGCGCCGAGATGGGCATCCTCTCGCGGGTGGTCCCACTCTCCCAGATTCCCGCACAGATCCTGCTGGCCACCCGTTACCGCAAGCGTGCCTGAGCCGATTCCTCGATCCAACAAGTTTGCTGAAAAAAACGAATTTGGCTCTTGCTTTGAAAGGGCGCGGCTTCTAGTGTTTGCGTCAGAACGAGATTTCGGACAATCCGGCGAAACGGTCTGCCCGAGAATTTAGCCCCGGAGGGGCGAACGAACTTAGCCCAGCGCTTAAGCGCTGGGTAAAGCGGGAGGACAGCACCAGTCCCGGAGGGACTGCACAAGTTCTCACGCACACACTTCTACCCGCGCCGCAAATCGTTCCAAATGAATACCGCCTTCAGCCGCTGCTGTGCGCCCTGGGCGTGGAAACGAGTTTTTCAGCAAACTCTCCAGTCGGCAATCCCCGGCGATCCAGCACTTGCCTCACTTTCCTCAGCAGCGCCTCCGCGGAAAACGGCTTCGCCAAGAATTCCTCTTGCTTCCCCTCCAGCAATCCCATCTGCTCCGCGTATCCAGTGACGAACAAGACTTTCAGCTCCGGATGCTCCCGCCGCAGCCTTCGCGCCATTGCGGGTCCAGTCTCTCCCGGCAACACCACATCGCTCAGCAAGAGTTCTACTTCGCCGGATCGAGCTTCGTACATGCTTACCGCGTCCGCTGCATTCCGAGCCGCCAGCACCCGGTATCCGGCAGAGCGCAGAACTTCGCAGGTCACATCTCGCACAAACGCCTCATCTTCCACCAACAGGATCGTCTCTGTTGCCGCCAGTACTTCATCTCCTGCGCCGCAACCCCAAACGCATGCTGCGGCACCCGGCATCTCGGTACTCGGTTCGGACATGGCGGATCTCTCGAGGACTCTGCATCTTCCCTAAGCACTTCAGCGGCCATCGGTTCGCCGGCTACGCGCACTCCACCGCGGAGAAAATGCAGCACTTGCGAGAGCAGAGTCCTTTCGACCCAACGCGGCTAGGATTCCCATTTATCCGATTCGGGACTCGCGCGCGGAAAGGAGGACCGATTCGGCACCGCAAGCGCGGTGCCCGCGGTTCAATCGCACGCGCTACTTTGGGCTCGTCAGTATCGTCTCATTCGGATCGAGCACGATCTTGCGGGTTCCGACCGGCGCCGACAAACGGAACGAGGACTCCTCGCCGTCGGCGAATACTCGTCCCAGCAGAACCATCTGCTTTCCCGGCATCACGGCGTATACGGGCACCGACGTCACCAGATCTTCCGGCGCCTCTTTCTGCAGAATGGTTCCCGTCACCACTGTGCCCGCGCCCTGTGCCAGGAATTTCACCGCCTTGAGTTCCAGTTTCGGCAGCGAGGTGCCGTTAACCCAGCCTTCCAGAAACCAATCCAGCGAACTCTTGCCTTCATAGCGCAACGAGGGCGGAAGGTCTTCCGCAAAAACCTCTATCAATTCGCGGGTACTGATTGCTTTGCCTTCATAGCGCTGCCGAACTTTCCGCAGCGCCCGCACAAACGGCTCGTCCGGGCTGCCGCTGCTCTGCGCCTTGCGTCCACCGCCCTGCACGGCAGCATCTTTCAACGCCGCATCTCTCAACATGGTCCGCAGCATATGGAACAGCCACGTCCCGCGGCCATAGAGGATCGCCTCATACGCCTCCGGAAACCGCGACGACGTGAGCCGGGCACCCAGAGTCACCGGGCCTGCATCCATCGGAGAGACCCCACTTTTATTCTTTTGGATCATATCTTTGCGGTACATCTCCAGCACTTGTCGAAAGCCCGCGGGATCCTTGTCTTGCAGCATCATCAATGCACAGTAATTCGCCAGTCCCTCGGAAAACCATTGGTCCCGGTAGCTGGTCCAGGTAATGAGATCTCCCCACCATTGATGCGCGGTCTCGTGCGCCGGAATTATCTCCTGCAGCAATATTCGGGAGGGCTCGTAATGTAGTTGCTCGCGCTCCGGTTGATCGAGGAAGGCATAAGAAGAAAGGAATACCAGCCCGGGCCAACCCTGACTGTCGGGTCCAGGCATCTGGGTCAGAGCCAGGTGACTATAGGGATAGGGGCCAAATCGCTCGGCGTAATAATGGATGGCTCGGGCCGCCGACTCTCCGACCGTGACTTCGTTTTGCACGGGCGAAGGGTGGGTGGGTACGATCACCTGGCGTCGTGGGGAAGCCGGGTCGGCTGGATTCGGCGCGACCACCTGAATTGGCGGACTGGGAAAGTTTCGCTCCATTTCTGCCGTAGCGTAGGTCTCTACCGTGACGTCGCCGGCCTGCGTCGTGGCCACCTTGTACTTACCAAGATTGAATCCGGCGACAGGAATTGGCCGCTCCGTCACCCAGCGCGAGGTCTGCAGACCGGCCGCTTTCGCGGCCATCTCGGCGGACGATCCCGCCGTGGGCTTTCCCGTTGCCACCAGCGTCCAGCCCTGGGGATACTCGAATTCGAGGTCAAAGTCCGCCATCGCCACCCCGCGATTCGGATACCATGTACCTCGCGCGCCGACATAGAGCAGCCCGTTTCCCGCATCCGCCAAAACCTCGCCGCCGTATTGAAATTCAAAGTCGAGTTTCTGCCCGGCCCGCGCCGCCTCCGGAAGAATCACCGCCACCAGATCGTTGCCCCGGCGCGAAACCTGGGTCCCTTCCACCGCCGGATTGTGAATGAACTCCACAGGTTTTCCGTCGAGCGTGACACTGTCAATCTGCAGGAACCGCGACAACTCAAACAATAACGCCCGTGCTCCGCCCACTCTTACGTCACACTGCATGCGGGCCCGCGCATGAATGTTTTTAGGAGGCTCGACCTCGATGGTGATGGTGTAGCGGCGAACTTCGAACCGTCTCTCATGCACTCTCTCTTTTTCCGGCCCCGGCGATTTGTCCCGCGTCGTCTTCACCGGCTCCACGTAGTCCGGCGAAAATGACGTCCAGACGTCGTAGAACATCCCCCCCTCATCCGATGCTTTGGGCTGGCCTGCCTCCACCTGCTCCGCCGCCTCGGAATCGAAGTAGATGTCGAACACACCCAACTTGGTGCCTTGCAAACGGGCGTGCAGATACCGATCTCTCTCCCCCGACCGCGCGGGGTCGATTGGCTCCGCGGACGTCGAGGTCGAGGTCCCGGTCGCCGGAAGCATCTTGCTGAACGTCATGAGCAACCGGGTCGCGTCCCCATTGGCCAGATTCTTCGCAGTCGCACCCCAGCGTTGGACGAACTCCTGCTGGTTATCCGTTGCCCGCAGATCGGGTCGCAACTCGGCCGCCGCATCATCATTAAAGCGAAAGTATGCGGTGGCAAAATGTTCTTCCAGAATCGCCATCCCGGTGAACAGGCTCATCGATCTTCTTTCAACATCACTCGGCGGCGTTAGCAGCACTTCGCCTTCGCCCTCAAAAAATGCTCCCGTAATCCTCCCCATCACGTCTTGTGTGAAAGCAATCGTGCCATCTTCCAGCGTAATGTGGACTGCCGACCGCTCCAGCGAAGCTCCCCGCACCTGATACACCTGCGCCGGATCCAGCCCCACGTTTCCAAGCTTCAGATAAAGCGCCTCCGCTGGCTTCTCCTGAGGGTTCTCGCCCGCCGCGTGCGTTGTCCCGCATACCCAAACCGCAAGCCCGATCGCCGCCGCAACCCGCAAGCCCCGCATTCTGAGTAGTCCTTTCGTCACGTGAGTACGCCCCTGCTCTGCTGCTAGGATGCGCCTGAATGCGGCTGCGTGTCACCATCCTCTTTATAGCGATGGCGTCTGCCCTCGCTGGTGCGCGGGCGGACACCATTCACCTGAAAAATGGCCGCACCATTCTGGCCGATCAGGTCCGCGAAACCGCCAGCCACTTCGAATACGATATCGGCGACGATTCCTACGCAATTCCCAAGTCTGTCGTGGACCACGTCGATGCCGGGGGAATGCCCACTCATCCCTCCGCCAGCACTGCGAACATCAGCGATCTCCCGACCTTCACTCCTGCCGACAGCCTCGCCAGTGAGGGCGACCTGGTCGCCCGGATCATCAAGGAAGGCAAAGTCAACGCTGACGTTCTCGCCAGCCTCGAAGCCAAAGGCAATCCTTCGTTGAGCGCGACCGCCGATTTCATCGCCGGAAAATTCGAGTTCGAACACGGCAACGTCGCCCAGGCGAAAGAATATTTCGAAAGCGCCCTCCGCTTCCAGCCCGACAATTCGACGATTCTTATCTATAACGCCGCGTTGCTGCTCCGCCTCGGAAACGCGGCTCAGGCCCTGCCTTATGCCCAAAGCGCTGTTCGTTCTGCCCCCAATTCGCCCGATGCTTACACCACGCTCGGCTACGCCCAGTTTGCCCTGGACCACACCCGCGACGCCGTAGCCTCATGGAAGCGCTCACTTCAATTGCGCCCCGATGCCAAAGTTGCCCAATTGCTCGCCAAGGCCCAGCGCGAGCAGACCGTCGAATCCGATTTCGCCCAAGGCGAGAGCAGTCACTTCGTCCTGCACTATGAAGGCAAACAGACTTCTGAAGCCTTTCGCGGCCAAATCCTGGCGGCCCTTGAATCCGACTACGCGGACCTGGTTCGCGACCTCGGCGCTCCGCCCCGTGACAACATTCTTGTCACCCTGTATACCGAGCAGGCTTTCTTCGACGTCACGCAGGCTCCGGCCTGGTCAGGAGCCATGAACGACGGCAAACTTCGCATCCCCATCAACGGCCTGAACTCCCTGACGCCGCAACTGGCACACGTTCTGAAGCACGAATTGGCTCACTCTTTCATCACCCAGCTTTCCGGAGGCCGCTGCCCACCTTGGTTGCATGAGGGTGTCGCGCAACTGCTCGAGCCAAGGACCCTGCGCGAAGGACACCGGCTCTCTCTCCTTTTCCAGGCGCAACGCAACCTTCCGCTGAATACTCTGGAAAGCAGTTTTCTGCGCCTATCCGGTGATCAAGCCAACCTCGCCTACGCCGAATCGCTGGCTGCCGTCTCCTACATCAACGATGCCTACGGCTTGAGCGATATTCAAAACATCCTGCAGCGCATCAGCCAGGGCAGTTCCACCGAAGCCGCCCTGCGAGCCACTATCCACTCCGACTACGGCCAGCTTGAATCCGACCTGACCCGCTATCTCGCCGACAAGTACGGCCAGTAGGGCGCGCGGTCCAGCAGAAAAAATGGCCATCTGCTTGATTCACAAACGTTCGTGAGTACACTATCAACAGAGCTTCGCGAAGGACTATTATCGGTGTTCAGCAGTCGAACAAACTGCTGAAGAAAGTGATGGTTCGTCATGGCAGATCGGAAGCAGTTCTTTGGGGAGATCAAGGCTGACCCCGAACTACTCAGAGCGCTCGAGGCATCGCGCCAAACTCCAGTGACAGAGGACGAGTTGCGCGAGCAAAGGATTAGCTTTGCATTCGGCAATGCCCCGGCTAATGCTAAGAACACCAAGGACAGTGTACGGCAGGCATCCGAGCACATACGGCTGCTGCCCTAGCTGAATCGCGACCGCTCGTGGGCCCTCGCCCTTCCACTTAATTGTTATGTCCGTTCGCGAAAAGGACAATCCCGCGCTATACAGCAGAATCCAAGACCAGAATCTGTTGCGGCAGTATGACCTTCTGTCAAATTGCGTCGAGATCGGTTTGGAGAAGGGGATTGAAGCTTTCGACAAATACACCCTGTGGGCGCTGAATTATGCCGCGGTCGCCAACATCGCTCAATTTGGCGGACACCGGGAAGAGCCTATTTACGTCGGCAAACATAACCCGCCGCATTTCAAAGATGTCCCAAATCTGATGGATCGGTTTTCTCTCTCATTCACGAAAACTGGTCAATCGTTGACCATCCGACGTGGCTTCCCGCTTATGCGTTGTGGCGGATGAACTGGATTCATCCCTTCGTCGAGGGGAATGGGAGGACCGCCCGAGCTGCCTGCTACTACTTGATTTGCCTCAAGCAAGGCAAACTGCTTCCCGGCAGGAAAATCGTGCCGGAGCGCATACGGGAGAATCGACGTCCCTACTACGACGCGTTGGAGGCTGCCGACCGCGCTTGGGATGATGGCAAGCTCGACGTATCCGCCATGGCGAAGTACCTCGAAGAACTGCTGAAGGGTCAACTCACCGATAAATGAATTCCATAGATTGAGACCTTGGTGTCGCCGTTCGGTTTGCTCGCCCGCCATTCCTGTGCTAGCTTCGCCTTTAGCTTGTGCTCTCTCTTCCATTCCCGCGACCCAGAGCCTGCGCTCACCATCGAGCCCGTCCCCACCGTTTTTCCCAAAATCGAGGGGGCGGACATCGCCGCCGTTTTCGCTGGCAATCGCGTTGCCGGAGATTTCTACGACTCCCTCCGCGTCAGTCCCGATCGCATTCTCTTTGGCCTGCTCGACGTTGCCGGGCGCCGCGAAGAAAACCGCGGCATTCTCACTGCGGCTCAGGAAATCTTTCGTGGCCTGGGAACTGAGCTTTTCTCCCGCCCCGACATCAACGAATCCGAATCCATGACGGAACTTAGTCTGCACATCAATCGCGGACTCATCGAAGTTTCCAAGGGTGTTCGTCCCTGCCCCGCCTTCATCGCCTGCTACGATGAGAAGTTCGGCACCCTCTGCTACACAAACGCCGGCCACACTCCCGGACTCCTCCGCGACGCAACCGAAATTTTCGAACTCCCTTCCACCGGCCTGCCTCTGGGACTTTTCTCCCACGCCACCACCGATGCTCCGACCGTGGCGATTGAGAAAGGCGCCGCTCTGCTGCTGGTTTCCCGCGGAGTGATCAACTGCGAGGGTCGCCACGAACGGTCCAAGGAGGAAGAGGGAGCCGAAACCCAAGCCGAATTCGGTCTAGCCCGCGTTCGACAACTTTTCCAGGATGCGCCTCTGGGCGGTGCCCAGGCGCTTTGCACCTCCATCCTGAATGCCGCCGATGCTTTCAGTGGCCACGCCCCCCGGTGCGACGACCGCACCGCTCTGGCCTTGATCCGCGCAGCCTAGCCTGCACCACCTGAACCCCGGCGGCCAACTTTCCAGCCAGCTCCAGCGTCCAATCTGATAACCGGGACCACCAGTTTCGTTCCGTAGGAGTAAAATATCCCTTCGGTCGGAGCCTACCCCTTGCCCGCAAGCCAGTAAGGGCGGCGGCCCAATGCATCCTATGAAGAAACTTTCCCTGATTACTGTTGCTTTGATCTGTTTGCCTTGCTTCGCCGTCGGGCAGGCGGACGCACCACTCCCTGCACACCCGGTTGTGCCAGCTGCAGCGCCCGCTGCGGCACCGGCGCCAGTGGCTCCAACCCCATCCGGGCAAACCGTCGAAGAAATCATTACCCGCGTCAACAACCAGATCATCACCCGGTCCGAGTTTCAGCGCAGCAAGGACCAGCTCCGCGACCAGGTCAAGCAGGAGAACTCCAAAGATCCCGACGCAGCCTATGCCGAGCGCGAAAAAGACATTCTCCGCGACCTCATCGATCAGGATCTTCTGCTCGACAAAGGCAAAGACCTCAGCATTACCGGCGATACCGACCTGATCAAACGCCTGGACCAGATGCGCAAGGAAATGAAGCTGGAGTCCCTCGAAGAGCTCGAAAAGGAGGCCACGAAACAAGGCGTCTCCTGGGAAGACTTCAAGCAGAACATGCGCAATCAGATCATCACCCAGAAGGTGATCGGCGAAGAAGTCAGCAGCCACCTGTCTGTCACCAAAGAAGAAGAACAGAAGTTCTACGACGATCACAAGAACGATATGGAGCAGCCTGAGGCCATCCGCCTGAGCGAAATTCTGGTCGCGCCCAAGACCGCCGCGCCTGCACCCGCCGCTGGAACGGACCCCAACGCGCCGCCAGCCGCCCCGCCCAGCAACGATCCCAACGCTGCGGTCGATGAAGCCGCTCAGGCGGCCGCTCTCAGCGCTGCCGAAGCCAAGGCCGACGATCTTCTCAAACAGATTCGCGCTGGCGCCGCGTTCGAAGATATCGCCAAGAAATTTTCCGACGGCCCCTCTGCCGCCGATGGCGGCAACCTGGGCTCGTTCGAGCGCGGCAAACTCGCCAAGCAGATCGAGGACCAGACCTTTGCCCTGAAGACGGGTGAAATCACAGATGTGATTCGCACCAAGCAGGGCTTCGTCATCCTGAAGGTCGTCGAGCACCAGCAGGCCGGCATTCCTTCCCTGAAGGATGTCCTGCCCCGAATTCAGGACCAGCTCTACTACCAGAAGTTGCAGCCCGCGCTCCGCGTCTACCTCACCAAGCTGCGCGAAGACGCCTACATCAAATACACCGACGGCTACGTCGATACCGGTATGAGCGCCAACCAGACCCAGCCGGTCGAAACCGCCGCTGCCAGGGAAGCCGACGCCAAGAAGCTGGGGAAGAAGAAGCACAAGAAGCTCGGCTTCCTCTGATCGTTCGATCGTTGCCTGCGGCGCGTGCTTTATACTCGAATCTTCTATGCCCAGACACCCATGAAAGATTTCTACATCGGCGAGTGCGCGCGCCACGAAAACAAGATCATCACCTCGAGCTTCGTCGTGGTCGGGAAACAGATCAAGCCCAAGAAGACCGGAGAGCCTTATCTGGCGCTCACTCTGGGCGATCGCAGCGGCCAGATCGAAGCCAAAATGTGGGACAACGTCGAGGAAGTTCTCGACGCCTTCGAGCAGGATGACTTCCTAAAAATCAAGGGCCTTATCAACAAGTACAAGAACCGTTTTCAGTTGACGATCCACAAGTTGCGCAAGCTGGGCGAATCCGAAATTGACTTCGCCGATTACCTTCCCAAGACAACCAAAGACGTTGACGGCCTCTGGCAAACTCTAGCGAGCTTCGTCTCCTCGTTCCAGAATCCCCATCTCAAATCGCTCGTCCAGTCGTTCATGAACGATCCCGAAACCGCCGCCGCCTACCGCAACGCTCCCGCCGCCAAGACGCTGCATCACGCCTACATCGGCGGACTGCTCGATCACGTAGTCTCTCTGTTCCGTTCCTGTGATCTGATGTGCCAGAACTATCCCCAGATCAACCGTGACCTCCTGCTCACCGGGGCGTTCCTGCACGACATCGGCAAGATTCACGAACTCACCTACAACCGGTCTTTCTCGTATACAACCAAAGGCCAGTTGCTCGGCCACATGATCATCGAACTGGAAATGCTGCAGGCCAAGCTCGCCCTGCAGCCCGATTTCCCCGACGAACTCAAGACCATGATCGAGCACCTGATCATCAGCCATCACGGCCAGTACGATTTCGGATCGCCCAAGCTGCCCATGTTCCCCGAAGCCCTGATGCTGCACTATCTCGACGACCTCGATTCCAAGATGGAGGCCATGCGCGCCCAGTTCGAGCGCGAAACCGGTTTCGACAGTCCCTGGACCAGCTATAACGCCTCTCTCGGCCGCCCGCTCCTGAACACCGAAAAATTCCTGGCGCCCAAAAAATCTCCGCCTCCCGAGGATCCTGCCGCAACCCTCGACCCCGAACTCGACGAATCCCCCGATCCGGCTCCCACCTTGCCCGGCATCGAGCCTCGGCGGTAAAGTAGTCAACCGCATCTGAAACCGCATCCGAAGGGTGCCCCACGTCTCACTTCGTTTGCGAAACGTGGGAATTGATCGATTCGAGGGGGTCCATCCGATGCCCAAGCCCAAAGCCCCGAAGAAGTCCACGAGAAAAAAGCAACCCGCCGACCCGCCAGGCTGCAGCGTCGGCTTGCCCCACATTCCGTCCGATTACGGATTGAAACCTCGGAAAACTTACCTGCCGTTCACCCATGCCGAAGATCGGCTCACCAAGTCCCGCAACTATTGGATCTGCACCGCCCGCCCCGACGGCCGTCCCCACTCCATCCCCGTCTGGGGCTTCTGGATTGACGGCGCTCTCTACTTCGGCACCGGGCGCTCTTCCCGCAAGGCTCGCAATCTGGCCCACAACCCGGCCATCTCCATCCATCTCGACTCCGGCGATGATGTGGTCATCCTCGAAGGTACTGCCGTCGAAGTCGACCTCACCAACAAGTCGCAACTCAAGAAACTGGATGCTGCCTCCCGCGCCAAGTACAAGATGCCGATGCCTATCGCGCCCGAGAACGTCTTATACTCCGTCCGCCCGCGCGTAGTTCTGGCCTGGACCGAAAAAGATTTCCCCAACAACGCCACCCGCTGGCAGTTCGGGTAAGGGCGCGGTTTGATTGTCATCCCGAGCAAGCGCCTTTTGCGCAGCGAGGGATCTGGGCGAGCCGCGCGATGTGTCGCGTCTTTTGCGACACAATAATCGAGCGTTTGGCTCGCTTCCTTATTCGGCGCTGCAGCGCCTGAGGAACAACGCTTCCCATGCTTGATTTCACCCGCTTCGAAATCCTCACCTTCGACTGTTACGGCACCCTGATCGATTGGGAAGCGGGCATTCTCGCGGCGCTCCATCGCATTCTCTCCGCCCACGAGAAAAAGCTCGACGACGCCGCCCTCCTTAAACTCTACGGAGATTTCGAGCAGCGTTACGAACAAGGCAAGTTTCAGCCCTATCGCAAGGTCCTGGAGTCAGTGGTCCGCCAGTTCGGAAAAGAACTTCGTTTCGAACCCACCGCAGCAGAAGCCCGCTCGCTGCCCGATTCTCTCTCCACCTGGAAACCATGGCCCGACACCGTCGCCGCCCTTCGCCAGCTCAAGGCTCGCCACCGACTCGCCATCCTCTCCAATGTGGACGACGATCTCTTCGCCTCAACGCGTCCCAAACTGGAAGTTGATTTCGACGAGGTCATCACCGCGCAGCAAGCCAAGGCCTACAAGCCTTCGCTGAAACTTTTTGAGCTGGCGCTGAGTCGCATCCACGCTCCCGCCCATCGCGTCTTGCACGTAGGCCAAAGCATCTTCCACGACGTGATCCCCGCCCAGGCCCTCGGCCTGGCCACAGTCTGGGTAAACCGTCCCTCAGCCAATCCCGGCGTTGGGGCCGTCAAGCCCGCCGAAGCCAAGCCCGACCTCACCGTCACCAGCCTGGAGGAGCTCGCCGCAGCAGCAGTTCATGAATAGACTTAGGGTTTATTTTTTCGTAAGTGCGGAGGTTGCATTCAGGCAGTTGCGGGTTCGATCCAGAAGGCTAGGACCTTGAAGAAACTACGAGCTCATCGGAAGCTTCACCACTCTCTTCTGAATCGCCCACATCACCAACTCCGCCTTGTTATGAATCCCCAGCTTCCGCATCAGATTGAACTTGTGCGCATCCACCGTCTTGATGCTGAGTCCCAAAACGCCCGCTGCAGACCGCACCGTGTTGCCCTCCGCCAGCAGCTTCAACACTTCGCGTTCCCGCGCCGTCAGCACTCGCTGGCGCGGAAGTATTTCCTCTGAGGGCCGGCGCCTCTCCGGCATGTCTCCAAACACCGTCCTCCGGGTGGCATGCGTCCTTCTCACCATCTCCACCAGCTCTTCCGCCGAAGTCTGCCGCACCACGAAACTGGATCCGTCGTCTCGCGCTGCCCGCATCGGATCGACACCTTCGCCTGTCGTCAGGAACAGCACTTTGCTGTACGGAGATTCCTGCAGAATGAGCCATTCAATCTGATCGGCGGCGCACTCGAATATGTGCGCATCGGTGATCACGATTTCGGGCCGGTACTCGAACACTTTCCGCAGTGCTTCGGCAGCATTCCCTGCCTCCGCTACTACTTCCATGTCGAGTTCATCGTCCAGCAGGCGCCTTAATCCCTGGCGCAGCAAGACATGGTCGTGCACCAGAAGGCAACGAATTTCTCGATTGCCAACAAGTTCTTCGCGTTGTATCTGTGCGGGGGGACACACAGCGGCAACTCCTTTATCATGGCCAGAGAAAATTGCGATGCGGCGGACCCAACTCGAATCCAGACGGACGGGGCGTGGGTTCATTGTAACCGTTCGTGCCTCCCTTTGCCTCGTGAAAATTCGGTTTTCCACGCATGTTCGTTAGCGTACACACCCGCCTTCCCGCTCTGGGACTCAGATTCCACTTCGCATCAGGTACAATCGACCGTTTATGCTGCGCTATTTCACTGCCGGTGAGTCTCACGGCGAAGCTCTGGTCGCCTTCCTTTCCGGCATGCCCGCCGGACTGAAGATCGACCAGGCCTTCCTCGACCGCGAACTCTGGCGTCGCCAACAGGGCTACGGCCGCGGCGGCCGCATGAAGATCGAGCGCGACACCGCCCACATTCTTTCCGGCGTGCGTCAAGGCATGACCATCGGCTCCCCCATCTCCGTCCAACTCGAAAATCGCGACTGGAAAAACTGGCAGGAGTCCTTGCCCGTCGGCGAAGGCGATCCCGCCAAACACAAACGCGTGGCCTCGCCCCGCCCCGGCCACGCCGACCTCGCCGGAGCCCTGAAGTACAACTTCCCCGAAGCCCGCTACGTGCTCGAACGCGCCTCCGCCCGCGAATCCGCCGCCCGCGTCGCCATCGGCGCCATCGCCAAACTTTTTCTGCAGGAACTCGGCATCGAAGTTCTCAGTCACGTGGTCGCCACCGGCAATGTGTCGTTCGCTGGTCAGGTTCCATGGGAACAAATCCACGCGCTTCACTCTCGCGAAGAAGTCCTGCTCAACTGCGCCGACCCCGAAGCCGAGCAGCGCATGAAACAAGAAGTCGACAAAGTTTTGAAGAATGGTGACTCGCTCGGCGGAGTATTCGAAGTCGTGGCCCATCAGGTTCCGCCCGGCCTCGGCACCTACGTCCAGTGGGACGAACGCCTCGATGCCCTGCTCGCCGCCGCCGTCATGTCGCTGCAAGCCGTCAAGGCCGTTGAAATCGGATCCGGCGTCGCCGCCGCTTTCGCTCCCGGCTCCACCGTGCACGACGAAATCGGCTACACCGCCAGTTCCGGTTTCACCGCCTTCTCCCGCACCCGCAACAACGCCGGAGGCATCGAAGGCGGCGTCTCCAACGGCCAGGAAATCCGCGTGCGCGGATACCTGAAACCAATTTCCACCCTGCGCCGCCCTCTGCAGTCGGTCGACTTTTCCACGCGCGAGCCGGTCAAAGCAGCCTACGAGCGTTCCGATGTTTGCGTCGTCCCCGCCGCCGGCGTCGCCGGAGAAGCCATGGTGGCACTGACTCTGGCTCGCTGCGCGCTGGAAAAATTCGGAGGCGATTCCATGATCGAGACCCTGAGAAATTTCCAGGGCTATTGCCAGCAATTGAAAAACTACTGAATCAAATAATCGAATCGCGAATGATCTATCCCATCGTAAAATTCGGCAACCCAGTTCTCGAGAAGCCTTCCGAGAAAGTCACTGTCTTTGACGAAGCGCTGCAAAAATTAATCGCGGACATGTTCGAGTCCATGTACGTCGCCCACGGCGTCGGCCTGGCCGCCCCGCAAATCGGCATCGCCCGCCGGATCGCCGTCATCGACGTCACCTTCAAGGAAAATCCCGAAGCCAAGCTCGTCCTCATCAATCCCGAAATCATTCACACCGAAGGCCGCCACACCCAGAGCGAAGGCTGCCTCAGCATCCCCGACTTCCGCGAAAATGTGAGCCGTCCCAGCAAGGTCACCATCCGCGCCCAGGATATCCAGGGCAAGGTCTACGAAAAAACCGGAGAAGAGTTGCTCGCCCGCGCCTTCCTCCACGAAACCGACCACCTGAACGGCAAACTCTACATCAGCCACATCAGCGCCCTGAAACGCGATCTGATGAAACGCAAAATTCGAAAAATGATGAAAGCCGGTGAATGGTAGAAGAATTGAGTAATTGAGAGATTTAGTAATTGAGTAATTGAGAGATTTAGTAATTGAGTAATTGAATTTGAGCATCGAAATTGAATTGAGGATTGAGATTTGTATCAGGCGACGCCTTCAGGCGTCGCATCACGTCATAATAGATACAATGCGCCTTTAGGCGCTGCGATTGTGATTCTTCACGAACCGCAACCTGATCATCGCCGCGCAAACAGCTTCTCAATTACTCAATTACCCAATTACCCAATTACACAATGTCTTTAGATCTCATCTTCTGCGGCACCCCGCGCTTCGCCGTCCCGACACTCGAGAAGTTGGTCGCTGCCGCATTCCGCGTCCACCTCGTCGTGACTCAGCCCGACCGCCCCAAAGGCCGTGGCCTCGAACTCGTTCAATCCCCGGTCAAAGAATCCGCCCTAAGACTGAATCTCCCCATCACCCAGCCCGACCGCATCAAGACCAACGAAGAATTCCGCGCCCAACTCACCGCCGTCAAGCCCGACGCCATCATCGTCGTCGGCTACGGCCGCATCATCCCGCAGTGGATGCTCGATCTCCCTCGTTACGGCAACATCAACCTGCACGCCTCGCTGCTTCCGAAATATCGCGGTGCCGCCCCGATTCAATGGGCCATCGCCAACGGAGAAACCGTCACCGGCGTCACCACTATGCGCATCGACGCCGGCCTCGACACCGGCGACATCCTCGAGCAGCAGAAACTCGCAATCGCACCCGAAGACACGGCCGAGACGCTCGCGCCGCGCCTGGCCGCCATCGGCGCCGATCTCATGGTCGACACTCTGCGCGCCCTGCAATCTGGCGGCATTCATCCGCGCCCGCAAGACAACTCGCAAGCCACTCTCGCCCCCATCCTGAAAAAAGAAGACGGCCTCATCGACTTCTCCCGCTCCGCCCCCGAAATCTACAACCGCATCCGCGCCTTCCAACCCTGGCCCGGAGCCTCCACAAAGTTCCGCGGCAAGAATCTGCAGATAATCCGAGCACGCCCGCTGAGCGACGCAGTCCCGCCGGCCGAGTTGCGCGTCATTTCCGATCGCCTCATAGTCGGCTGCGCCCACAACACCTCGCTCGAATTGTTGGATATCCAACTCGAAGGAAAAAAGCGAACCACCGCGCCAGACTTCGTCCGCGGCTATCGCCCAAAGCCCGGCGAGAACCTGGGCCCGCCCTTCTGATTTGTTTCGCACAGAACGCAGCTGCATTTCGGAACGATGCGAATGGTTTTGGGAAGGGCGCGGCTTCAGCCGTGCCGTAAAACCGTCCAAAAGATCAGGGCTGAAAGCCCCTGAGGCAATCACTTTGCCGCGATGCCTAAATCGCCGACCTTGGCCGCTTCCCCTTCTTTCGCGCCGATCGCTTGGGCTGCGATCATGGCGTCGATGACTTCATTCCGTCGCTGCACCGCACGATCCGGGTGCGCGAGCGGCGAGAAGCGGGCTGGCGCTCCGATCAAACCGGCTAGCAGAGCCGCCTCTCCCACCTGAAGTTGACTCGGCTCCTTTCGGAAAAAGTGTTGTGAGGCGGCTTCAACGCCAACCTGTCCATCTCCAAACCAAGCTCGGTTCGCGAAGATCGTAAACAGCTCCTGCCGGGAAAAATGCCGCTCCAATTGCACTGCCGTCCGCAGCTCCGCGACTTCTCGGTTCAATGCCCTGGCGGGTACGCAAAACATGCTGCGGGAAATCTGGAGCGAAATCGTGCTTCTGTGCGGACTGCTCTGATCTCTGAACCCACGATACATCTCACCAAGCGCTCCGGCATCCTTCTCGTTGGCTTCGACAGAGCTCAAGGCGGCTCGTAGGTTTTGCCCGATCGATTCGTATGGGATGGCGACGGACGCATCGGCCAGGCACGGGTCGGAGACATGCCTCGCCTTAGCAGGCGCAAACTGCGCTAGCGCCTTCATGTCGGGGAGATCGTGGGCATAGAAAAATATCCCGCCAAGCCCGGCGCAAGCTACAACAAGAACGACGCCAATCCCGATCACGATGACTCTCGCTAACAATCGCATAACCAGACCGCTACGCGGTAATCCCGACTCGCTACTTCCTACCCTCGCTCGAAAGCGTGCTTCTTCTCCAGCTCCCGCACCGACTGCAGCCGCGCGCTCTCGAATCGCTCCCTCTGGCTCATCAGGGCCGGAGTTGCCTCAGCCCACTCGCCGTCAATCCCCAGCAAGCCTTGCGCCGCCAACCGCGCGGCGATCTCCAGCAAGTGCGCCGACGTGGTCTGCAAATACTGCGACTCGGTCGGATCACCAATCCAAACTCGGAGGGCATCTCCGGACCCGGGTGCCCCATTTCTCGAGTCCTTTGCGAGAAAGCCTGCCCTGAGCTTGTCGAAGGGTGGGGATTCTGACTCTGACCCTCCCAGCTTCGTCTCCCAATAAACTTTCCTTTCCACGAACTCCGTCATCACCTCGTCCGTCGCCTTTCCGAACACCCACTGTTGCCGCTTGAAATCATAGTGCCGGCTGGAGAACGGCACGGGCAACAATTTCCCCGACTTCACGAACTCAATCTGCCGCCGGTCGACTTCTTTTCGTAGAGCATTGATAACCGGGGCTTCCGCGTCTTTCGGCTCCATCGAAGGCAGCACCTCGCGGACGGTTTGCGAAAGGTTCACCGCCACCGGCGCGTGCAGACCTTCGGAACCTTCCAGCCGAATGTCCCCATGCAGCACAAAAAAGTCCGCACCTGAGGTCGACTGGTGAAACGGCCACTCCAGCCGAATGGTCAGCGGCAGACCTTTCAGCGTGACCCAGATTTTTCGCTCCGCAACTGCTCCCGCTTCGTCCATGGTGCCGCGATTCTCCTGCAACTTCGTCATAAGCCACTATCCTTAATTCCTTCCCCGCGATTCCTCTGCGTCCTGGTGAAGATCTCTTGCATCTTACCGGATCAGCCCTACTTCCCATCCAGCGTCGATCGCACTTTCAGCGCCAGGTCGTTTTTGCCAAAGGGCTTCTGCAGCAGCTTCACGCCGGGCTCCAGCACTTTGTGCTGCACCACCATATCGTCGGTGTAACCGGTCATGTAGACGATCTTCGTTTGCGGACGCTTGCTCAGAATGCTCTCCGCCAACTGGCGCCCGCTCATTCCCGGCATGATCACGTCGGTCAGCAGCAGATCGATGGGGCCTGTGAACGTATCTGACACCTGAACCGCCTGCTCGGCACTCGCTGCCTCCAGCACCGTGTAGCCATATCCCGCTAGAAAAATGCGCGCCAGCTCGCGCAGATCCGGTTCATCCTCCGCGATCAGAATCGTCTCCGTGCCACCGGCCACGCTCCCGCCCAAAATCGCCTTCTGCTGGCGGCGCGTGCTGCCCTCGGCCACCGGCAAGTAAATGCGGAACGCGGTCCCGCGCCCGGCTTCACTCTCGACCTGAATACTGCCACCACTCTGCTTCACAATTCCGTAAACCGTCGACAACCCAAGCCCCGTGCCCTTGCCCATCGGCTTGGTCGTAAAGAACGGCTCGAAGACGTGGGACAGCGTAGTCGCATCCATGCCATGTCCCGAATCCGTCACCTTCAGCATGACGTACCGCCCCGGGGCAAGATCCAGCGATCGGGCCAGCTCCGCGCCGGCCTCCACATTAGAGGTCTCCATCATAAGTTTGCCGCCGTGCGGCATCGCGTCCCGCGCATTCACCGCCAGGTTCATCAGCACTTGCTCCACCTGACCGGGATCCGCCTTCACCGACACCAGCGACGGATGCAGGCTCGCGACCAGCTCAATGTCCTCGCCAATCACGCGCGCCAGCATTTTCTGGACGTCGGCCACCGCCTCGTTCAGATCCAGAACTTTGGGTAGCAGCACCTGCTTGCGGCTGAAGGCCAGCAGTTGCTGGGTAAGCGATGCCGCCCGGTCCGCCGCCCGGCGAATCTGCTCCAACCCGTTGCGCGCGCGCTCCTCACTGCCCACCGCGGCCAGCAGCAACTCGCCGTGCCCCATAATGATGCTCAAAATATTGTTGAAGTCATGCGCCACTCCCCCCGCCAACCGCCCAATCGCTTCCATCTGCTGCGCGTTCCGCAGCTGTTCTTCCAGATGCACACGTTCGGTCACGTCGCGCGAGATTCCCCATGTCCGCACCCAATACCCGGCGACCACCAGCCCGGCCATGGTGTTGCGAAAAATCCTTCTCACTCCCTGGGCGTCTATCTCACGCGACTCCTGATCCGTCGTTCGGTACCCAGCGCGGATAAAGTCCTCCATAAATTGCCGCGTCACCGGATCGTTGAGCACCAGGAATTCCGCAAGCGGCTTCCCCTCCAGCTCCTTCGCCGACGCCCGGCCGTACATTTTCGCCATCGCGTCGTTGCACTCCGCCATATATCCGTTCTTCATTCCCATCGCCAGCTGTTCCGGGATGGGCAGATTCGCGGGAACCGGGGGGTCATACTCCATGCGGAAAATTCCCTCCGAGCTTTGCTCGACAAAAGTCCGGTAACGCTCCTCGCTCTCGCGCAGAGCCTCTTCGGCGCGTTTCCGCTCGGTGACGTCGATCAGCATGCCGCGGGTTAGGCGTTTCCCGGTCTGCGGGTCGAGGACAATCACCGCCTCGTCGCGCAGCCACACTTCGCGCCCGTCCTGCCTCCGCATGCGGTATTCCACCTGAAACGGACGCCCCTCCTCCCAACTGTCCTCCAGCAGCGCAATCGGGTAATCCTCCGGATTCAGGTGATCCCACCAGAACAGCGGGTCCTTCATGCAATCTTCCGGACGGTACCCGAGGATCGTGCTCACCTGCGGGCTCAGATAAAGAAAGCGTCCATGCACTCCCGCCTCGGCTACATAAGAAATCGCGGGCACGTATTCCACCAGTTGGCGGTACTTGGCCTCGGTTTCGCGCAGCGCCGCCGTCGCCCGTTTTCCTTCTTCCTGCGAACGAATCGCGGTGATGCCAAAGGCCAGGTTGTTGGCCATCTCGGTGAGCAGGTCGACCTCCGAGCTCTCGAACGCTCCCACCTGCTCGGAATAAATGGCCAGCACCCCGAACGGCGAATTCGCAACCCGCAGCGGCAACGCGATCACCGCCGCATATCCTTGCTGCAATGCCGCTTCGCGCCAGGGCGCAAACGTGGGATCGTTCGCCGTATCGGCAATCACGCAAATCCGGTTCTCGCGGATGGCTGTACCCGCCGGACCGCGGCCCGCCGGAGCCTCCGACCATGACAGCTTGATCTGGTCCAGGTATCCGCTGCCGTGGCCCGCATGCGCCATCGGCCGTATCGTTTTTTCTTCGTCCTGCTCCGCGTAAGCGATGCCCGCCATCCGGTAGCCACCGCCGCTCACGATGATCTCGCACACCTGCTGCAGCAGCTCCTGCTCGCTGCCCGCCTGCGCCAGTGCCTGGTTGCAAGCACTCAGCGCGTGCAGGGACCGATTCAGCCGCCGTAGTTCCTTGTTGATGGCGCTCTCAGTACCAGTCAGGGTGTTCGCGGAATCGGAAGCGTGCGCGGAAAAGGATTCGACCGGCGGATCAGCGAAGGATGTGCCTGAGGAGGAAGCGGAAGCCGTTCCGGCTTCTGCGGGCGGGTTCGACTGAGGATTCTCCTGCTTCATGGAAACAAGCCGGCATCGCCCCCGGCATTTTCATTTCGGGCTTGCAGTAGTGTACAGGTTCCGCTTCCACCTCCGTCTGAAAACTGCGCACATCGGACACAGCTACTGGGTACTCTCGTGTACCCACTCCGAACCTGTCATTCCGAGCCGCTCGTAGCCGCAAAGCGGCGAGAGCGAGCGAGGAATCCGCTTTGCTCACCCATCACCACGACGCGGTTGCCCCACCCTTCTCGCGTTTTCTGCGAGAGGGCCTGCCCTGAGCTTGTCGAAGGGGTGGGGATTTTGACTTCGGTGGTTCTAGAATTACTCGCGTCCTTCGCAGAAAGGCTGCCCTAAGCGGAACCGGCCAATCGAGTGCCCTCGCTCCGCTCCACCAGCCACCCCAACAATCCCAGAAGACAGAATCCAACCGCGTTCAGAATCCCGTGAGTTCTGGCCATCTGCGGAATCGTCAAGAGATCGCTCCCCGCGAAGTCGGCGAAGGCGTACGCGCCAGAAAGCACCATGGAAGCAAAAACAGCGCCAGCCGCAACCTGCAGCAGCACCCGCGCCGTGAGATTTTCCGCCTCCCGGCCACTCGCCCGCACCGCGATCGCCAGCGCTGCCACACTGGCCGAAAACAAGATCGCCGCCACCATCTTCACCGCCGGCGAAATCACAAACCCCACCGCCACCACAATCGGCAACCCAACCACCATCAGGACCACCGGCCTCAACCAGCGATATTCTCCGCGCCGTTCCGCAAATTGCAGCGTCGCCGCGGCGATCGTCGCCGTGGCAAATCCCGCAAAGTGAAAGTGCACCGCCGTCAGCAATCCGATCGGTTCCTGAATTCCCATCGGACGCATCCCCAACCGCGACGCCACCAGCCACGCCCCACCCACCACCAGATCAATCCGCGCGACGCTGATCACGATCCTGAGCACGATCGATGTGGCGCGGGCGCCCCCGCCCGCGTCTCTCCACAAAATCCGAACCAAACTCACGAATCCGCCTCCAGCCATGAGCACACACACCAGCAACCATCCCAACGCTGCGACAGCGGCTCGCCGTCCCGGAGGCAGCCCCATGGCCACGACCGCCAACCCCGCGCCCGCAGGCTGCAGCCGTCGAGCCAATTCCTCAAGCCCGCCGCCGTCGAAGCCGCGCCCCAATTCCATCCCCAGCGGAACAATCACCAGCGGCCCAAATAAAAACAACAGCTCGATCGCGCCCACTCGTGCGACCCCCATTCGCGCCAACACCGCCATCCCTGCCCATACCACCGCCCCCGCGGCAGCCCACCCTCGCGCCCACAAGTCTCGCTCGTCCGCCAATAAATCCTCCTTGTCATTCCGACCAACGAGAGGAATCTGCTTTTCGTCGTTGACCTGCGCCATAGTTTTCAGTCCACCTCTCCCAGGGTGCCCCATTTCTCGCGTCTTTTGCGAGAAGTGGGGATTTTGATTTCCCTCACGACACCGGCCTCACCGCCGCCGTCGCAAAAATCACCACCAGCACAATCAACGACCCTAGATAGAGCAGGTCGAGCACTCGATTCTCCCGCCGGATCTCCCGGTCGTAATAAAAGATCTGCAGCACAATGCGCAGCAGCCAGAACCCCGCCATGAATCCACTCAGAAATCGTCCCAGCCCGCTCGCTCCCGCCAGTTCCGGCGCAAATCCAAAGCACAGCGCGGCAAACATCCCCAGCACGATCACGATATAGACCCAGTGCACATAAAAAATCTGCCGCACGAATCGCGGCACCTCGGCCAGCCGCTCCCGCACCCGCAGCCGCCCTGGCAACGGAATGTTGGCCGCCATGATCCCCACATGCACCGCCCCCGCTCCCCAGATCGCCCGAGTCATCCAGCCCGTATTCATAAGCCGCCTCCGCACTTCCTCTGTGAATCTCTGTGTCCCCTGTGGTTCAAGTTCTTGACTCACTCGCCTAAAATCGCTAATGACAGATCGTTCGGTAACAACAGAATATATGAGGCAAAAAAGGGGGTTTACCCCGCCTTCTTCCTCATCTTCGTTCCCATCCTCAACAACTTCCGAACCGTTCCCGTGGGCAGCCGCTTCATCTGGTCATGCAGCTCGGTTACCGCCTCGAAAAATCCCGCCATCGCCTCCAGGCGCTCCCGCGTATAATCCGCACCCGCCTCTTTTGGATCCAGGTCCGCCAGGCACCGCCGCAGCATCTCCCGCGTGGGATCGATCTCCCGCCGCTTCCGCTGCTCAATCACCAGCCGGAACATCTCCCACACATCTTTCATCGACTCATAATGTTCCCGCCTGTCGCC
>DATHQJ010000283.1:0-10108 GCA_035482825.1 Binatus sp. (SeqCode)
CGGACTTCGGGTCGAACCCGGGCGGCATGCGCACACGCGCGAAAAAAGTTGGCAACGAGTACGTAATCAACGGCGAGAAGATGTGGATCACGTCGGGATCGATTGCCGACGTGGCGATTATCTGGGCGAAAGTGGAGCACGAGACCGACAAGATTCGCGGATTTCTCGTGGAGACTGACCGGCCCGGGTTCAAGGCCGACGACATTCACGGGAAGTGGTCGCTGCGCGCGTCGGTGACGTCGGGGCTGTCGCTACAGGATGTGCGCATTCCCGAGGCGAATCTGCTGCCGAAAACGGGCGGGCTGAAATCGCCTTTGATGTGTCTGAATCAAGCCCGCTACGGCATCGCGTGGGGAGCGCTGGGCGCGGCCATGTCGTGCTACGACTGCGCGCTGCAATATTCGCTGCTGCGCAAGCAATGGCGCGATCAGCCGATCGCATCGCACCAATTGGTACAGGACAAGCTGACGTGGATGATCAGCGAAATCACGAAAGCGCAATTGCTGGTGCTGCAGGTGGGACGGCTGAAAGACGCCGGCAAAGTTCAGCCGCAACATATTTCGATGGCGAAGCGCAACAACGTCTGGATGGCTCTGGAGTGCGCTCGCCTGTCGCGCGATATTCTGGGCGCGAATGGCGTGGCCGACGATTATCCCATCATGCGGCACATGATGAACCTGGAGTCGGTGAAGACCTACGAAGGCACGCATGACGTGCATTCGCTCATCATCGGGCAGAGCGTCACGGGGATTGACGCGTTCTGAGGAACTGTTTGGGCCAGGTTGCCTAGACTCGGTATCCCTTCAGGTAATCGCAGGAATCCTCCGCGGGCTCTCGGCCTTCATCTTCAGGGCCGATTTCCCGCCTTTGGTTCCACTCGATTATCTGATAGGGGAGTGATCCTGTGAAGAAACGCGACGATCTGAACGACGTAATCCGGGAAGAGCGAAGCCGGGGCAGGAAACAGCCGGTCAACACCGATGCGATTAAGAATCAGGAAGAACGAAGGAACGCGGTGCTGCAAATATTTCGGCGTGGCACGCGGGAGGATTTGCGGGCACTTCTGAAAACTTGGGGTTATTCCAAGGAAGAAATCGAAGCTGCGCTCAAGGATTACGACGCTGCACTTGAGCAGCAATCTTCTTAGTTTCAGAGTCGGCCTGGGCCCGGTCCTCGGAAGTCATCTTGGCGGCGCGCTCGTTGATTTCGGCTGCGATTCGCTCGGCCAAGTCCTCGAACGTGTCTTCCTTCGGTCGCTTTAGTTTGGCTACAGCCATTGGGGTCCTTTTTGTCTGGCGGCGATTCTACCATCTCCATTGTCGCCTGCAGGTTTAGATGATGCAAGGCTGACTTTGGTAACCTACGGCTGTAGGAGACGGCCCTCAAAATGATCCCCGAGAAAAGGAACCGGGCGATATCAGCAATCCTGTTTCTTTTCGGAGTGCTCGCATCCCTGAATGCTCTGCGAGACGCCGGCATGATGTGGCCTCCGGGTGCGGTGTGGCAGGCACTCAATAACCCCAGCCGGCTTAAGCTGTGCGGAGGCATCGCTCTAATGTTGACGGGCTTGATCGCTAGCGCCATGCGGCGGCGCCCGAGTTAAGACCTTTCGATCATAACCACAGAGGACACGGAGGAGCACAGAGTAAAGTTCGCCGGGCAGACGAGCTATGAGGTTGGTTTGTCTTTTGGCGGCTCGATCGCCAGGAATTCTCCGGCGAAACGGTTAGCATAATCTCCCAGCAATGCCGGAATGCGGTGGGGATCGGTTGAGCGCACCACGAGCCCGGCGTGATGATGCTTCTTGATTCGCAGGAACACTTCGGGATCGTTGTAGGCGGAAGTGCCCGGATTCTCCTGGCGCGCAAGCGAAAGAATGACGCCGGCATATTCTTCGCGCACGGGCGGCAGTTTATAGCTGCCGTCGCCGCCGGCGATTTCGATGCGCGCCCACTCCCGCCACAGATTGAGTCCAGTGGCCGCCTCGACCATCTCGTTGATGTAGGCTCCGCCGACACGCGCCGCGCATTCCAGGAAATAAAAATGCCCGTCAGCGTGGGCGTGGATGAACTCCGCATGCGCGACTCCGCGCACCAGGCCCAGCGCGGCGATCAGGTCGCGGTTGATCGCACGTAGCCGCGAGTCGTCGTCGCTTACCCTGGGCACGGTGAATGTAGTAAAGATTCCGCCGCCCTGCGCCACGTTCATGGGCGGCTTGCCGTATTGGCTAACGTTGGCGAAGACGACTTCGTTCTCTGAAACAACCGAGTCGACGTGGTAGACATCGCCGGGAAGAAATTTCTCCAGGAGAAAAGAAGACTGTTTGTCGCCCAGTTGTTCGAGCACCGGCCACAGTTCTTCGGCGGTGTGGAGTTTCTTGATTCCGATCGCCGACGCCTCCTGCCGCGGCTTGAGCACCCATGGTCCAGGGACATGCTCTAGGTAGTATCGAATGTCCTCGTGATTCACGACTGGCACAAAATCCGGCACGCGCACGTGGCGATCGAGGGCGCGCATGCGCATGGCCAGCTTGTCGCGGAAATAGCGCATGGTGGTCAGGCCCATGCCCGGGATGCGCAGATGTTCGCGGAGAGTGGCGGCGGTTTCCATGTCATATTCGTCGAGCGCGACGATCCGGTCGATTTTGTGGTTGCGCGCCAGATGGGTCACGGCTCCGACGATGTCGGTGAGCGGAATCTCGGCGGGAAGGTAGAACGTGTCGGCGAGGCTTTCGCGCGGCCAGTCGGCGTCGCGCAGTTTCTCCGCGGTGAGAAGAATCACGCGGCAGCCCTGGCGCTTGCACTCGCGCATAAACTCTTGCCCCTTCTCGTAGGTGGTGATGCAGAGAAAAGTCAGCGGGCGCGGGTCAGGCATGGGTTCATCCGGCGGCAGGTCAGCGAGAATACCACGGCGCGGCGTGGCACGAGAATCAATTATTCGGATCGTCCCCAATAAAAACATCACGATCGGGACACGTCCGATAAAACAAATCGACGAACCTTTGGCTCTGATAAACTCTGGGCAAATGTCGAACGCGACGAAACGCCGAAACAACGTCTCAACCTGGAGGGGACTTTTGTTCGCGATCGTTGCACTGGGCTGTAATGCCGCATTTTTCGTCAGTCTGCCTTTCCAGCAGGCAATTCCCTGGCTGAGTCTGCTGTTTACTGTCGTGGCGCTGATTTTTCTTGCCTTAGGACTGAAGAGAGTATTTAGCCAGCCTGAAGTCTATCGCGGTAAAGTGCTGAGCATCGTGCTGACCGTCATCGCGCTGCTTCTGGCTGGACTGTCGGCGCTCGGTTTCGTCGTCACCCGCAAACTCCCCAGCGCAACGGCAGCCCCGCAAATCGGGCAGAAAGTTCCAGACTTCACTCTGGCCGATACGACAGGGAAACCAGTGTCGCTCGACCAACTGCTTGCGGCTTCTTCGGAGCCGTCTTCCAGTGAACCTTCTTTCGAATCCCGGGCGCCCAAGGCGGTGCTGCTGATTTTCTACCGCGGCTATTGGTGACCCTTTTGCAACCTCGAGTTACGAGGCGTCGAGAAGCATCTGGCGGAGTTCGAGGCGGCCGGAGTGCGGCCGGTGGCGATCAGCGTCGACGAGCCTGACGTGTCGCGCGATCTCGCCAAAAAAGCCGGTTATACCTTCCCCATCCTGTCTGATCCTGACGCCGGGGTGATTCGGCGCTATCACATCCTGCATCCGAAGGGTGGGCCGGATGAGCACGACATTGCGCGGCCAGCGGAGTTTCTGGTGGACTCGTCGAAGATCGTCCGCTGGTGCAACTTCACCGAGGACGTCCGGGTGCGGGCGCGCGCAGATGAGATGCTTGCGGCCGCCCGGCAATTGCGCTAGCAACTGCTCCGATCCGGCCCTCTGCCTGAAGCGCTAGCTTCGCTCCGCGGAGCCCGGGGGCGGCTGTCCCACATTAGCGCTTCTTTCATTCCTGCCTGTGATTGCGTTATAGTCTCAACCCGGCGCGTACCTGCCGCTTTTCTAGGCGCGCCGCGGAGATATCTGATGGGTTCGCAGAGGCGTCCAGAGGGTAAGGCCCGCACTTTCGGGGAAAACATTGAGAGCGACATGGCGTCGCGCTTCCTGCGCGTGGTGGAAGTGGCCGCGATCGCTTCGGCCCGCACCATGGGACAGGGCGAGCGCAAGCTCAGCGACCAGGTGGCCACCGAGGCCATGCGGCGAACCATGGACACGATTCCGATGCGGGGCACCATCGTGATCGGCGAGGGCGAGCGCGACGAAGCGCCCATGCTCTACATCGGCGAGAAAGTCGGCGCCGAATTTCCCGACGGGATGGAAGTTCCGGAAGTCGACATCGCGGTCGATCCGCTGGAAGGCACGAACCTGTGCGCCACCGGCGCGCCCGGCTCAATCACCGTGCTGGCGGCGTCGGAACGGGGAGGCCTGCTCCACGCTCCGGACTGCTACATGGAGAAAATCGTTGTCGGACCGTCGTGCAAGGATGCGGTCGAGCTGGATGCGCCAGTCGCCGACAATTTGAAGAACATCGCCAAGCGGTTGGATCGCGACGTGGAAGACCTGGTGGTGATCGTGCTCGATCGCCCCCGTCATGAAAAATTGATAGCGGACATTCGCGCGGCCGGGGCGCGAATCCGCCTCATCGGCGACGGCGATCTGTCGGCTGGCATTGCTGCAGCCGTCATCGGCACCGGCGTGCATGCGGTCATGGGCTCGGGCGGCGCGCCAGAAGGCGTGATCACGGCGGCCGCGATCCGCTGCCTCAACGGGTACATG
Source organism: Binatus sp. (SeqCode) (assembly GCA_035482825.1). Taxonomy (GTDB): domain Bacteria; phylum Acidobacteriota; class Terriglobia; order Terriglobales; family Acidobacteriaceae; genus Sulfotelmatobacter. The sequence goes on from DATHQJ010000283.1 coordinate 4,772, forward strand.
CTGGGACGGCTGGTGGTGAAACCGGACCAGGAAGAGCGCCTGGCGCGTATGGGAATCAAAGATAAGGATCGTATCTACGAGGCGGAGGATCTGGCGCCGGGCCAGCAGCTTATTTTTGCTGCCTGTGGCGTTACCGACGGCGCGCTGCTCAAAGGCGTACGTTTCTTCGGCGAAGGCACGCGGACGTCCTCGGTAATTCTGACGCTGCGTACCGGCAAGGTGCGGTTTGTGGAGAGCATCCATCTGGAAAAGGGGCCGGATGTGAAAGTAAGATTCTCGTAGCAGGGAGTGTCGGTATGCCGAAAAGAGTTTTGACTCAGGAAGAAGGGGCCGTTCTCACCATGATCCAGCAGGGATATGGTGCGCACAATGGCGCGGACAAAGTATTTTTTTCCCCGACCGATGAAGCCGTCATCTTTGTGAGGCTGGCGAATGGCATGTCCTGCTTGATGGCGAATCTCTCGAACCTGGCCGCCCGGCGGGCCGACGGCACCATTGTGAGCGATGAGGAATTGAAGACGAAGTGGCTGCGAATCAAGGCCAGTGAGAAACCCGCCGAAAATAAGGCATCGTAGCCTTCGGATTCACACTTGTTTGGTCCCGCCGGGCTGACCGGCGCGAGATCGAGGAAAAGTACGCGTCGCTGCGCTTCGCCGGGCGGGCGAAGGCGCCTGTCCCCACACAAAACACTATTTCAGATATTCCGAGTCCTTCTTCAACTCCTCCGGAACTACGGGCATGGGCGGCCAGTCCTGCGAATACCCCTTGAGCAGCGGGGTCGCGATCTCCGACCTTAGAGTGCCGTCATGCACCGCGAACTTGTGCGGATGGCCGGGCGAGTAGCCTTCCCACAGAGACACTCCGGCGTAGGCGCCGTCTTTGCGCAGAATGTAATACGTCATATCCATGTAGTGGAGCTTGGTCATGTCGCCGTTGTAGTTGCGCACGATGCGCTTCAACGCGTCCATGCCTGCTTCCTGCGGAGACATGCCGTGGCGCATGTTTTCGACGATGGTGTGAGCGCCCGCGACCTTGATGTTTTCTTCGCCGGCTCCGGTAGCGCCCGCCGAACCCACGTCCTGATCGGTGTAGCAGCCGGCACCAATGATGGGCGAATCGCCGCAGCGCCCGGGCAGTTTGAAAGCTAGTCCGCTGGTCGTGGTAATGCCCGACATCTCGCCTTTCTCGTTCAGCACCGAACAATGGATAGTGCCTGTGGGCGGGAAGATTACTCGGCGCACGGCCGCGAGTTGGTATTCGGGCTCGATGCCGAGGTCGGCGGCGCGCTGCCGCAGTTGTTGAATCTTTTCCTGCCAAACATCAGCCTGCGGTTTAGACTCTGGCGCCGGGGGATGCCAGTGCGGATCGGCCAGGCCCGGACCCCACCAGTCGCGATCGGAGTTGTATTCCTTCCACAGCAGCCAGATTTTGCGTGAGCGCTCGGTCAGCAGGTTCTCGCGCGGCAGGCCCATGGCCACTGCAAAACGCTCCGCGCCTTCGCCCACCAGCATGACGTGGCCGGTGTGCTCCATCACTGCCTTCCCTGCCATCGAGACATTTTTTATGTTGCGCACGCCGCCCACCGATCCGGCGCGTCGCGTGGGACCGTGCATGCAACAGGAGTCGAGTTCAACCACGCCCTCTTCGTTGGGCAGGCCGCCGAGGCCGACGGAATCGTCGTTAGGATCGTCCTCGGGACCTTTAACCACGCGGACGCCGGCTTCAAGCGTGTCGCCGCCGCTCTTGAGGAAGGCGTATGCGGCCTCCACGTAGGCATAGCCGTTGTTGGCGCAGAGGATGATGGGGCGCTTGGGAGAATCGGGGGCGGCGTGGCCGGGCTGACCGCTCTCGGCGAGCGCGTCAGGAATCGCGGTGTGGGCTCCAACTCCGGCGGCGACGGCTCCGAGTACTGACGACTTCACGAAATCACGGCGCGAGAATGTCAATGGTCCTCCAGACTTTGCAGGCGAAGCGGGAAGCATATCACGGGGCGGAGCGAGGATTCACGCTGAAGGATACGGGCAGATAATTGTCAAACGTAACTGTCGAGCTAGGCTCGACGGACAGCCGAGGGCGGCTGTCCCCACATGAATCTACTTTTTTGTGAACTAACACAGCAAGCGCGGCACCATCAGCGGCTGGCGAAGCGGCGCAGCCGGCCGGGATAGGCTGCTCCGGCTTTGCCCAGTTGGTCCGCCACGACGGCGGAAATTGGCTGGACGTTTTCGGAGCGGTAACGCAGCAGCGCGGCGATATTGCCGACCTTGTCGAACTCGGCATCGTTCTTCACGTAGAACGTTTCTATGTCGCGGCGAACCACCCAGGGAAGAATCGCTTCACCTACGTCGACAATCTCCTGCGTCGTCCGGCCGCAGGCTGGACAGAAGCTGACCAGATGCGCGTCGATGTGCCCGCATCCGGAACACTCGACGGCGTGTGCCTGCAGATTTTCGCCGAGCAGCAGAGTCTGCACTTCTCCCAGTTCGAGGGAGCGCAACACGCGGCGCAGTCCGGTCACGCCGCGCGCGTTGCTGCGAGCCTGGCTCAGCACCTGAGTGACCAGATCGCGGCGGCGTTCGGCTTGCCACTGCTCCACAATCGTTTGCGCATGCAAGCGGATCTCGTCACGCGTGGCGTGCGCCAGATCCGCATGGAAACGCCCGATGAGCGCCTGACTCACATAGGCATGCAGTTGCGGCTCCAGCAGTGGGCGGTGCGCATCCTGGCAGGCGAGAATCCATTTCTCGAACACGCCTTTTTCCAGCAAGTCCTTCAGCGCCGCCGCGACATTCTTGAAGTGCTGGCGGGTCTCATCTTCTACGCGGCGTTGCGCGTGGCCTCCGTCATAACCGTCGCTGCGGGCCCGGCGGGGCTGGGGGTGAAACAAGTCCTCGCGCTCGGTCAACTCGCCCAGGCGCAGATCGAAAATGCGGGCCCGATGGCGGTCGACCAGCACCACGCCCAGCAGTGGGGACGCGCCCAGCAGGTGAGCGATCGGCTTGAGATGGAAATGGCGGTCCACAAACAACTGGGTCGCCGGCAAGCTGGCGGGTAGATCATATTCGCGCCAGAAGTTTTGGGCGGAGCAGGCGAACACAGCTTTCCCGTGGGTTCCGTTGCTGCGCAATTCGCCCGACAGGCGCAGAATGCGGTCTAGATCGGCGCGGGCGCAGTCCTTCTTTTCTTTGCCTTCTTTTTCTTTGCCGGTAGCGCTCTTACTCTCCAGGCTGTGCGAGGCTTCGCGGACCAGATCCTTGACCAGGATCGTGTCTTCCTTATGCGCCTTGTTGCGCGGGGTGGCGGGCTGAAAATAAAAACTGACGGCGCAAGACTTTGCGTCTTGAAATTCAGCTAACTCTCGGATTTGTTCTCGGGTAAGACTCATGGATGACTCCCAACAATTTGAAATTGGATTAGGCCGTACCAGTCGGAGCGAAGCGGCCCTGAAACTGCCGGGCCAGTCCAGGCGCTTTGCGCAAGTGGTCGCGTGCGGCCGAAACGAAGGCCAGCACCCGCTCGGCGGGCTGCCCGGTGATCGCCACAATTTCATCGACGCCGAAGCCTTCGAGCGCGTGCAGAATGAATACCTCGCGCGGGCCGGAACCGAGATCGCGCAGCGCCGACGCAATCAAGCGCAACAATTCGTCCGAAGCCAGAATCTGTTCCGGTGTGGCGACGCGAGCGTCTGCGATCACAGTCGCGCCCGTAATGGATTCGTCGGGCTGATGAAACTGCAGTCCCGGTTCGTCGCTGCCCTTGACGTTGCGCGGCCGCGCCGAGTCTTCCAGAGGCCGGGCGTGTCCGTCGCTTTCGTCGGTGCGCGAGAGGTCGTCCAGAGCGCGCAGGGCCAAGCGGTAGAGCCAGGGCTCCAGGGCCAGCCGCTCCGGCTTTTCCGCGCCGTCGCCGAGGGCGGCGGCAATGGTTTCATCGATGACTTCTTCCTTCGAAAGGCTGTCGCGGGGAATCGAATCCTGGGCTTCGCGGAAATAAATTTCGCGCTCGACAAAGCGCTCCAGCCGCGACAGATTTACGTTCACGTAGGAGCGGACGTCGTCCGCGGAAATGGTTGCCGGGAAGACGGCGGCCAGCGTCTGTTCGAAGGGAACTTCGCGCACCACGGCGCCAGGCCGGGCGCTATCGCCGCGTTTTCCGCGTTGCCACTTGTGCGACGCGCGCAGAATGTTTTTGTGTTTGTTGACCTGCTGCAGCAGATCCTCGAACGCGCTTTTCACCGCAGCCGTGGCCGTCGGAGCTGAGGTCTGGACTGCCATTTGTCCCGACGGCAGCCGCAAGTTCAGCGAGACGCTGGTGCCCTCGCGAGCCGAGATTTCCTCCACCACTCCCTTCAGATGAATGAGCTCGGGACGGAAAACCTGCAAACGTTTTTGCAGTTTTTCGATCTGATGTTGGATGTCTTTTTCTACGGCGGGAATTTTATGAAGACGATAACTGACGTGAACATTCATGAGCGCCTCGGCCTTGCCGTACGAAGTGCGCAACCAGGAGCTTTCTTTAGGGCGATTGTACACCCGGTAGAAAAAACGCAAGCGGAGAATTGAACTCTTTGCAAAATATGATGATCGGCTTCGGGAATATGTTGTAGCGTAATTCTTACTCGGGAGTGGAGTTTGCAACCAGCGGTTTGCAGACGGCAAGATTTGCAGACGACAAGATAAGAAGGTTATTATCCCGGACCATGACCTGGTCCAAATTCTTCCTATTCGTCTTGCTGGGCGCAGTTGCCAGCGCACAGGCTCCGTCTTCCAAAGAAGTTGAGAGCGTTTATCCCGACGCGCACGCGCTGTATCTCGATCTGCACCAGAATCCCGAACTCTCCGGACATGAAATTCAAACCGCGACGAAGTTGGCCGCCCGCCTGCGCAGCGCCGGGTATGACGTGACCGAACACGTCGGGGTGACGGGAGTGGTCGCGATTCTCAAGAACGGGCCCGGGCCCGTGATCATGCTGCGCACCGAACTCGATGCGCTTCCTGTGGAAGAAAAGACCGGCGTGCCCTACGCCAGCACCGTGCACGCGAAAGACGACGCCGGGCACGACGTTCCCGTGATGCATGCCTGCGGACACGACCTGCACATGGCCGCCATTCTGGGCACGGCCGAGATCATGGCGCGCAGCAAAAATACCTGGCATGGAACACTGATGCTGATCGGCCAGCCCGCCGAGGAAACCATCAGCGGCGCACAGGGAATGCTCCGCGACGGTTTGTTCACTCGCTTCCCTAAGCCCGACGTGGCCGTGGCTCTGCATGTGAGCAACGCCGAACCCGCAGGCATGGTCTCGATTACGCCCGGGGTGTACAACACGAATGCGGACTC
>DATHQJ010000284.1:0-4630 GCA_035482825.1 Binatus sp. (SeqCode)
GAGATGACCGCGAAGACGCTGAAAGGATCGCGCATTCACACCGCCGTGCTCGGATTTCAGGAGTTCATGAACCGCGTCGACGCCGAGCGCCTCAAAGTCATGCCGCCCGACACTTTCGAGAAGTTTTTGCCGTTTGCCATGGCGCTAGGTGTGGAACATCACTGGGCGCAAGCCTTCGCGGGCATTATAAAAGATCCACCGAGCTGGTACGTCGGACCAGGCTACGGTTACGGCATGGGTTTCAATCCCATCTTCTTCTCGTCATCGATGCACGGCATGGCCACAGATATGCACCAGGTATTTGTGTCCTCTCCCCGCGCCAGTTCGACGGGATCAGGATGGAGCGGCGCCGGTGGCGGCTTCGGCGGCGGTGGCGGCTTCTCCGGCGGCGGATTCGGCGGCGGCGGCGGCAGCGCCTTCTAGTAACGATCGATCGTGCGGCGAGAACTGGTGCGCCCGGAGAGACTCGAACTCCCAACCCTCTGCTCCGAAGGCAGATGCTCTATCCACTTGAGCTACGGGCGCGTGGATTTATTCTACGGCAAGTTCGGTTCGCGACGCTGAGTGAGGGTGGGCACCTCGACCCTAAGCCCTTCGCTGCATACTTCACGAATTCCCGCTTTTCGCAAAGAACGCGAGAAATGGGGCACCCTCGGCGGTGGTCGCGCAAACATGAACTGACTTCTGGTTCTAATCCATTTCAAAACTTAAATAGGTCAAGCCGTCGGAACGTTCGACCTGGATGACTACGGGGTCGCCGGCTTTCAGGGCGAGGACGGCGGCGCGGAGGGCGTCCATCGACGTGATGGGGGTAGTGTTGAGGGCGTGGATTACGTCGCCGGTTTGCAGGCCGGTATCGGGCAGGATGAGGTCGGCGGCGCGGCCGAGTACGATTACGCCGGAGGGAATGCGCAGCGAGCCGACCTGACTGCGCAGGTCGTCGGTGAGATCGATGGCCAGAATGCCGAGGCGGGGAACGAGATTTTTTTCGGGATCGGCGGCATCGAAAAGCTGATCCATCTGGTCGCGGTGCTCGATGGCTGGAACGTAGAGAATTTTCTTCTGGTCGCCGCGGAGAATTTCGAGCTTGAGCACCTGATCGAGGCGGTGCAGATAGAGGGCTGAAGAAAGCTGGGGAAGAGTTTCGATGCGGCGATCGTCGGCGGTGAGGACGATGTCCTGAACCTTCAGGCCGGCAGCGGCGGCGGGGCCGTCGGGCTTGACGTCGGCGACGATGACTCCCCAACGCTGAGCGAGCTGTAGACCGTCGGCTAGAGTGGGCGTGATTTCCTGAGTGGCGGCGCCGATCTCGACGCGATGAACGTGGCCGTATTTGCGCAGGCTGTGGTAGACGAAATCGACGATGCGCGCGGGGATGGCGAAGCCCAGGCCCTCGCTGCCTCCGCCTTCGGAAAGAATGAAAGTGTTGATGCCGAGAACTGCGCCGTTCATATCGACCAGCGGTCCGCCGCTGTTGCCCGGATTGATGGGGGCATCGGTCTGGATGTAGGTGAGCGGCTTGTCGGGATCGGCTTGGCGAGCCGCCGAGCTGACCACTCCCATGGTGACGGAATTCTGCAGACCTTCGGGACTACCGATGGCGAATACCAACTGACCTACGCGAGGACGCTGTTGCGCGAGGAGAACTAATGTGGGAAGGTCCTTCTCGTCGATCTTGAGGAGGGCAAGATCAGTTTCTTTGTGAACTCCGACGAGGCGAGCTTCGAGGATGTGGCGTTTGCCGGCGGCTACAGGGCGGCCAGCGTCACTGGACAGCGGAAGAGCGACGCGGATGCGCTGCGCGCCCTCGACTACGTGTGCGTTGGTGATGATGTAGCCGTTGGGGTCGACGATGACTCCGGAGCCAACGGCGTGCTGGCGCACGATGAGAGCAGTCTCGGAGCGGTTTTGTTCGTGGAGAGGGCCGTAGCCGGTGACGAGAATCTGGACTACCGCGGGAGAAGCTTTCGCAGCGAGACTTTCCAGGGCATCGTTGAATTGCGCGAGCGTTTGGCGCGATGCGGATTCGTCTGGATTCGATTTCTCCGGCATGGCCTTGGTGGCAGGAGGCGGGCTGGTGGGTTTCTGGGCCAGCGACGGTTGAGCCAACAGGAGCGTGGCGGACGCCAGGACAAAAGCGGCTGCCTGGGAGATCGAACGGCGCGGCCGAAGAATCGTGTGTGCGAGGGATGAGAACGGAGCGAACATGAGTTAGATCTCCTGGAAGAGAAGAAGGCTGTCTTATCAGACGGTATCACGCGGGGGGTTTGGTTGCAGTTTTGAGCGGGGCGAGAGAGGCGGTGGCAGGAGATCAGTGGAGGGCACGAAGGAAAAGCCCCCACTTCTCGCTAAGAACGCGAAGGGAGGGGTAGCCGACAAGGACTAAATTAAGTTGGACGGGCTAGAAGTTGACCTCCCGGCCGGTTTCTGGGCATTACCGCGTCAGGCAGCCATCTCTTCGGTCGTGGCGAAGGCCAGCAGCTTCATCAATTCGCTGATCTGGATGTTCTCCAGCGAACATACGGCAGCTTTGATTTTTCGGCTTAGTCCATCGTCTATGCGCGCCGCGACCATCCTGTCGAATTTCGCGTCGATCTCCTTCCAGGTGAATGGCCGCGCAGGGGCCCCGGGGAAATCTGAGATTTCCTGAGTGAACGACGTGCCACTCTTGAGCCGGACGGTCACTCGGCTGGCGAGGTCGGCCGGGTAACGGGCCGTAAGGCTAGCGTCAGGTCGCACCGTGACCTTCTGCATCAAATCCTGGACATCTCGCTTTTCAATCCGGCTGGGCTCGAGTTGCGCCGGCTGCACATCGCCGTCCAAGAGAGCGACAGCCATGAGGTACGGCAGGCTGTGGTCGGCATCCTCCTTGGTGTGAACATCGTGCTTGGGACCGAATCGCCCGCCCCCGGTGAAATCGTAAGCGTCCTGGAAAACTTCAGCCTCGACGCTCACGATGTCCGCCGGATTAAATGGGTGTTCCTTATGCAACGCGATCGTGCAGAACACGCCCGATTGTGCGGGAATCGCGGTGTTGTAAGTCTTTAAGGCCAACCGATCGAAGCAATCCAGTTTCACGTTCTTCCAATCGATCTCGATCGATTTGCCCAGCGCATACGCCAGCCCGTTTGTTCCCTCAATTACATACTTCGGGCCGGTCACCCCGCGGGACGCTAGAAAGACGCCGTGCATAGACGACAATGCAGCTTGGGACGAGTTCAAGCCCTTCCATTGCGAGATCGGCGTGGTGCGCACGACCAACAGCGGAATGACGTCACCGCAGATTTCGACGGCCGCCGCGGTTTTTGCCTCGTCCAGTTGGAGCGCCTTGGACGCCCCGGCTCCGATTGAGAATGCGAGTGGTGTTGTCAGGTCAAACCCCTTTTCCATGAAGGGAGCGACGGAAGTCAGTTCCGACTCGACCTGGTAGGCAACCGCCAGTGCGGTCAAGAATTCTTTGCCGGATCGCCCCGCGTGCTCGCAGGCGGCCAAGACCGCTCCAACGTTGTCCGACGGGTGACACAGCGACACTGGACCAAGATAGCTGTCCATCAGGTCGACGTACCGCACCAGTGCCGTGTTGGCCGAAGCCGCATAGATGACGTTGGCATTTCCGCCGCCGATCAAAGTGCATCGCGCGTCCGAACCGCCGAACTGTTTGGCCTGTTCCACACAGGCCACCGTCGGAGCCGCGCCGAGAGCGTTGATCGCGCATGCCAAGGAATCGAGAACGCTCACTTTCAGGCGTTCCCGCCGCTCGGGAGTAAGGTCCTCGTAGCTCGCCCCGTACGAGAACATCGCGATTCCCTGCGCCTGGCTTTCGCCTGTGATGATCGGCTTGGGCTTCGTTGCATAGTGACCGGCGGCTTGGCCTACAGCTTGAGCTGGAACTCCTGACTGCAGACGAGGATCACTCTTGGGGCCTGCACCTTGTGTACTCATTGAGCTTTTACCTCCTGCACGACGCGGACATTTTGACTCCCGTCCGAAGCGCACGTCAAGAAGCGGATAACGGGCAAGCCGGAAGTAATCCCAAGCTAAGAGTAGCCGACCATCCGCTCAGAATCACGAAGGCTGCGTGGAATCGGCCGCCGTAACGGCTTCTGTTCTACGGCGGGGCCGGCGGACGAGTAGGCGGCGCCCGCGCACCAGAGCCCCTTCAGCGAACTCGTCGAGCACGTTTCTCCGGTATAGACTCGGGTGATGCGAAACCTTAGAGACAGGTTCGTCGCCGAGTTTTGCTTCATGGTGGGCGTGCTGGCTGTGGTCGCCGCAGGCATTCCGGTCCGTGCTCAGACCGATGTACGCTACGACATCGCCGAATCGAAAGACGTAATGGTCGCCATGCGCGACGGAGTTAAACTCGCCGCTGACATCTATCGCCCCACCCAAAACGGTCAACTGGTTGACGGCAAGTTTCCCGTAATTCTGATGCGCACGCCCTACAACAAAGAAGACTCCGCTCAGAGTGCGAACTCGTTCGTTCCCCACGGATACGTCGTGGTTCTGCAGGACGTGCGTGGCCGGTACAAATCAGAAGGACACTGGCGTCCGCATTACGACGACCCGAACGACGGATTCGACACTGCGCAATGGATTGGCTCACAGCCCTGGTGCGATGGTGGCATCG
>DATHQJ010000285.1:0-2259 GCA_035482825.1 Binatus sp. (SeqCode)
ACATCAGCAATCACGAATCCGGCGATCGCGATAGGACTCAGAGGAATTTCTCCAACGCCTCAGTGGTTTCTTTCGGGTTCTCTTCCATGAGCCAGTGTCCGGTATTCTTCAGCACAATGACGGTTGCATCGGTCGCAACCAACTTCACCTGCTGCCCCAGGGCCACGCCGTTGGCTTTCTCGCCCCCGATGCTGAGCACCGGCATGGTCAGCTTCGTCTGGGAGAGTTGCTCGAAGTCTTTAGCGGCTTGCAAGAAGGAAACGAAATAGGCCCATCCCGCGTGCATGCGACCGGGACGAGCGTAAGCCGCGGCATAGGCTTGGCGCGCCGCTTCGGGAATCGAGTGAGTCTTGTCGGCTGCAAAATCATTCCAGAAATAATCGAAGTAGGTGCGCTCGCGGCCCTGCACCAGGGCTTCGGGTGTTGGCCCATTGAACCGGAAGTGCCAGATGTGCGGATTGTTGTAGACCGCTTCCCAGCCAGGCACGCCAGGCAGAAACGCGTCCATCAGAACGAGCTTCGACACTTCCGCCGGAAATTGTGCGGCGTAAGCATAGGCAACCATCAGGCCGATGTCGTGTCCAACGACTTCAGCTTTCTGCACGCCCAGCGATTTGGCGAGGTCGTGAATGCGGACGGCCGCGCTCTTCATATCCAGACCGTTGGCGGGAATGTCGGAGTCTCCAATTCCGGGCAAGTCGGGCGCGATCACCGTGAAGCGCTCGGCCAGCGCGGGAATGATCGGCTTCCACATCAGCGACGTCTCCGCATACCCGTGCAGCAGGATGAGCGGCGTGCCGTGGCCGGCCGTCATGTAGTGAATGTTGGCGCCATCGATATTCGCAGTGCGCGAGGCGATGGCCTCGTCGGCCGCGTAAGCCTGCGTGAGAAATCCGGCGGAGAAGAGCAAGCCCAGGACAGCAAAGGCTAGAGCACGCCTCATAGATTGAATCCCCTTGGATGCGTAGGATATTTTCACAATAATTGTGAACGCTTAATCCGACCACTTCTGCGGAGTCCGGTCCCAGCGATGCTTCTTCAGTTCCACGAGTAGGGTTTTGTCGAGCGGTCCGGCGTCGCTGGTTGCGATGTTCTGCCGCACGTTCTCCAGTTTCCGCATCCCGGCAATCGTCGTGCTCACCGCGGGATGCGACAGGATGAAGCGCAGCGCCATCTCCGGCAGCGTCATCCCCGCCGGCAGAATTTCTTTCAGCTGATCGACGCGCTTGATCGTCTTCGCCAGATTCTCCGGACCGAAATATCCCGCGCGCCAGTCGCCTTTGGGGAAGGTGGTTTGCAGCGTCATCTTGCCGCCGAGGCTGCCTTCATCGAGCGGCACGCGCGCAATTACGCCAATATTGAGTTCCTGACAAACGGGAAAAAGTTCGTCGTCCGGCGCCTGGTCGAAAATGTTGTAGATCACCTGCACGACGTCGACCAGGCCGGTGCGTAGCGCCTTGATGCCGTTCTCCGCCTGCCAGCGATTGATGCTTAGTCCGAAGAAGCGAATTATCTTGTCGCGCTTCAGCTTTTCGACCGTGGACCGGAACTCAGGCTCGCCCGTCCAACTGTCGTCCCACACATGAAATTGCAGCAGATCGATCGTGTCCACCCGCAGCTGTTTGCGGATGAGGTCGGCATATTTGAAAACATGCTGTGGCGAAAATACATCGTCGTATTTGTATTCGGGAAGCGCGGGCCAGCGATCGTTGGCGGGAGGAATTTTCGACGCGGCGTAAATCCGTTTACCGGAATTGCGAGACATGATCTCGCCCAGCAGGCCGTCGCTCTTGCCCGCGCCGTAGGCCCAGGCAGTGTCGAAAAAGTTGCAGCCGAGGTCGACGGCCAGCTGCATCGCGGCCAGCGATTCCTTATCGTCCGAGCCGCTCCACCCACTCATGCCCCACAGTCCGTGGGCAATGTCGCTGACGTCGAATCCGGTACGGCCGAGCTTGCGGTATTTCATGGGAAATCCTTTGCAGGCATCACAAGGTTCAAGCGAACTGACAAGGATATATCAAAAGTCATTAGCCACGGATTTCACGGACGTCCACGGATAGACCGAGAAACGGATAGACCGAAGGAGGCTCGATTACGAAGAACAACAATGAATGATTAATCCGTGGAAATCCGTGTTGATCCGTGGCGCAGTGGGGTTGGTCCGGGGCTTTCGTTCGTGCGGGTTTTTCGATAGCAATCATCACTTTTTTGCCGCCTCGCGGCGTGTGTTAGAGGTGTTTAATGAATCTAGATCATAAC